>JAVBXM010000252.1 GCA_030824585.1 Phaeospirillum sp.
CCCTCCCCCGGCTTTGCCGGGGAAGGGCTGGGGTGGGGGCCTTGCACGGAACCTGTCCATGCCGACCATCATCCTGGTCCGCCACGGCGAGACCCGATGGAACCGCGAAGGCCGCGTCCAGGGGCACGGCGATTCGCCGCTGACCCCCAAGGGCGCGGCCCAGGCGCGGGCCTATGGGCTGCGCCTGCGGGACCTGCTCGGTGACCGGAGCCAATGGCGGGTGGTGTCCAGCCCGCTGGGCCGCTGCGCCCAGACCACCGGCATCCTGTGCGAGGTGGCCGATCTGGATTTTCGCACCATCACTTTCGATGATCGCCTGCGCGAGGTCCATACCGGCCAGTGGTCGGGTCTGCCCAAGGCGGACCTGGCGGCGCGGCATCCCGGCATGCTGGAGGGTAAAGGACTGGATCACTGGGTCTTCCGCTGCCCCGGCGGGGAAAGCCATCAGGCGGTGAGCGCCCGGCTGGGCGACTGGCTGGCGGGACTGGCCCCGGACGACAAGGTGATCGCCGTCAGCCACGGCATCGCCGGGCGGGTGCTGCGCGGCCTCTATCTGGGCAGCGATCCCGGCCAGGCCATGCGGGGCGATTCTCCACAGGATGCGCTGTTCTTTATGTCAAAAGGGTGCATCGAACGAATTAGCGTTCAATAAACTCTCGCTCCGTTGCGCCGCACACCCCCCCGTGCCATGATGAATTATGATGGATGGTAACGTAAGGTTTCGGTTTTCGGCTCGAACCGCCGCCGAGGTCATGGCGCAGATTCTGCGTCTGGCCAATGGGGCGGCGTTCGCCGGAGGCCTGAATCCGGCGCAATGGAATGCGCTGCGCTACCTCGCCGACGCGGTGCCCGAGGCCCGCACCGTCACCGCCTTTGCCCATTATCATGCCACCACCAGCGGCACCGCCAGCCAGACGGTGGCCGCCCTGGTGCGCAAGGGACTGGTGGACCGCCTGCCCGAGATAGGCGACCGCCGCCGCAACCGCCTGGAACTGACCTCGGCGGGCCACGAATTGCTGCAGGGCGATCCCCTGGGCGCCGTCGCCATCGCCATCGCCGCCCAACCGCCCGAGGTCCAGGAAGCCCTGGCCCACGGGCTGGAGGTAACGTTGCGCACCCTGATGCAGCCGGCGGACAAGCGGGATTAAGTATACCGGCGGCTCAATAAATCGACCCGCCGGATTTCCCTCAGCCGCCGGGCGCTCCGCATTACACTCCGTTGGCCTTGAACCAGGCCAGGGCCCTGGCCCAGCCGTCCTTGGCCGGCGCCTCGCGGTAGGAGGGGCGGTAATCGGCGTGGAAGGCGTGGGGCGCGTCGGGATAGACCACCATCTCCACCTTGACCCGGGCCGGCTTGACCGCCGCCTTCATCTTCTCGACCGTATCGAGCGGAATGCCCTGGTCGGCACCGCCGTAAAGGCCCAGCACCGGCGCATACAGGCCGGCGGCGATGTCGACGGGATGCTTCGGCGTCTCGGGCGAGGGGGTGCCCACCAGCTTGCCGTACCAGGCCACCGCCGCCTTCAGCTTGGGATTATGGGCGGCATAGAGCCATACGGCGCGGCCGCCCCAGCAGAAACCGGTGACACCCAGCCGGTCGGCGTCGCCGCCGTTGGCCGCCGCCCATGACGCCGCCGCATCCAGGTCGGACAGCACCTGGGCATCGGGCACCCTGGCGACGATGGTCGACAGGATGGTGGGAATGTCGGTCAGCACGGCAGGGTCGCCCTGGCGGAAATACAGTTCCGGCGCGATGGCCAGATAGCCCAGCCTGGCCAAACGGCGGCAGACGTCGCGGATGTGCTCGTGGACGCCGAAAATCTCCTGGACCACCAAGATGGTGGGGAACGGCCCCTTGCCCGCCGGCATGGCGGCATAGGCCGGCATGGGATGGCCGCCCGGGGTGGGAATCATCACCGCGCCGGCCGCCAATCCCTCGGCCGGAGTGCTGATGGCGCCGGCCGCGGCCGGGCTGACCGCCAGGGCGTAGCCGGTGGCCAGCACCGCCGCCGACACGAAGCCGCGCCGGGTCATGTCGGTGCCGGGCATCAGACTCTTGACGTCGTCGTTCATCGTCACCCCTCCCTAGATTCGAGTGCTTCCAAAGATGGCATCGGCGGCCTTGCGCCGCAAGGCCGCCGAGGATAGGTTTGGCGCGATTCGAACCGCCCTCGGGGTGCCGCCGATGCATGTGATCCTGAATACGCTGATCGAAGTCGTTCTGATCGCCTTGAACCTTTACTGGTACGTCATCCTGGCGTCGGTGATCGTCAGTTGGCTGGTGGCCTTCGGAGTGATCAACACCTACAACTCGGTGGTGCGGACCATCCTGGACGTGATCTACCGCCTGACCGAGCCGGCGCTGCGCCCTCTGCGGCGCGTCCTGCCCGATTTCGGCAATGTGGACCTGTCGCCCATCGCGCTGTGGCTGATCCTGTACTTCATCATCCGGGTGCTGGAGCAGATACGGTTCAGCCTTTGAGCGCCTCGCCCTTCACGCCTTGCGCGGGCGGCCTGAAGGTGGCGGTCCGCCTGACGCCCAAGGCATCGCGCGACCGCATCGTGGGCGCGGCGGAAGAGGCGGACGGCGGCGTGGTGCTGAAGGCGCAGGTCACGACGGTGCCCGAGGACGGCAAGGCCAACGCGGCGCTGCTGAAGCTTTTGTCCAAGGCTTGGCGGATTCCCAAGTCGGACATGGACATCGTCCTGGGCGCCACCGACCGGCGCAAGGTGGTTTTGATTTCCGGCGATTCCGAGGATCTGCGGCATCGCCTCGACGAGTGGATGGCAAGCAACCATGACTGACGCGAAGCTGATCGACGGCAACCTGTTTTCCGGCAAACTGCGCGAGACCATCGCCGCCCGCGTGGCGGAGATGAAGGAAAAGCACCGGATCACCCCCGGACTGGCGGTGGTACTGGTGGGCGAGGACCCGGCCAGCCAGGTCTATGTGCGCACCAAGGGCAAGCGCACCGTGGAGACCGGCATGCGCTCGTTCGAGCACAAGCTGCCCGCCGACACCCCCGAGGACGCACTGCTGCTGCTGATCGAAAGCCTGAACAAGGACCCCGAGGTCCACGGCATCCTGGTGCAGTTGCCGGTGCCCAAGCACATCGATACCCAGAAGGTGATCGAGGCCATCGACCCGGCCAAGGACGTGGACGGCTTCCATCCCGTCAATGTCGGCCGGCTGGCGGCGGGCATGGACGCCATGGTGCCCTGCACGCCGCTCGGTTCGCTGCTGCTCCTGAAGGACGCCCTGGGCAAGCTGGGCGGCCTGGACGCCGTGGTGATCGGCCGCTCCAACATCGTCGGCAAGCCCATGGCCCAGTTGCTGATCAAGGAAAGCTGCACCGTCACCGTCGCCCATTCCCAGACCAGGGACCTGCCGGGCGTGGTCCGCCGCGCCGACATCGTCATCGCCGCCGTGGGGCGCCCCGAGATGATCAAGGGCGACTGGATCAAGCCGGGCGCCACGGTGATCGACGTGGGCATCAACCGCATCGAACTGCCCGACGGGACCAAGAAGCTGGTGGGCGACGTGGACTTCGCCTCGGCGGTCAAGGTGGCCGGCGCCATCACCCCGGTGCCCGGCGGCGTCGGCCCCATGACCATCGCCTGCCTGCTCAGGAACACCCTGGTGGCCTGTGCCCGCCTGCACAACCTGCCCGAGGTGGAGTTCTAGGTGAGGCTTGCCGTCCCCCAATCGCCGGGCGCGGGCCGCCGCCCGCTTGGCTCCCGCTGCATAAGCAGCGCGGCCCCTCGGGCCTAGCCGATGCTTGCCGAAATCGGCTCATCAAGCATCGGCCTGACGGGCGGCGTCGGCCATCTGGTCCTGTCGGTGGCGGTGTTCCTGGGGGCGCATTCGCTCTCCAACTGGAAGCCGGTGCGCGGACCCGTCGAGGCCCGTTTCGGCAAGGCCGCCTTCTATGCCGGCTATTCGGTGATCTCCACCGTCCTGCTGGTCTGGGTGGTCGCCGCCGCGCTGGCCTCCCCCACCGTGGTGGTATGGGAGCAGCAGCCGTGGATGCGCTGGGTGCCGCCGCTGGCCATGCCCATCGCCTGCCTGTTCTGGGTGCTGGGCCTTTCCCAGCGCAATCCCTTCTCCATCGGCCCCGGCGGGGCGGGCTACGACCCGGCGCGGCCGGGCATCGTGCGGCTGACCCGGCATCCCATCATCTGGGGCCTGGGGATTTGGAGCGGCGCGCACATCGTGCCCAACGGCCATCTGGCCGGGCTGCTGCTGTTCGTGCCGCTGTTCCTGCTCTGCCTGGTGGGGCCGCGCATCCTCGACGCCAAGCGCCGCAAGTCCCTGGGCGAGGGGCGCTGGCGGGAAATGGCCGGACAGGCGGCGTTCAACCCCCGCGCCCTGCTGGCCGAGCTGGGCTGGGCGCGCCTTGCCGGCGGGCTGGCGCTCTATCCCGTGCTGCTGTGGCTGCACCCCATGGTGATCGGACTCAGTCCGCTGCCCTGATCCCCCCTTTACGCCGCTCCGGAATCAAGGCAGCCTGAATGCCCCCTCCTTGGAGCCGCCGCCATGTCCGGGATTGCCCCCCTCGATCTGCTGAGTGATCTGGTCGCCGACGCCCGCAAGGCCGGAGCCGAGGCCGCCGACGCGGTGCTGATCGATTCCGCCTCCCTGTCGGTGGGCATGCGCCTGGGCGCGCTGGAACGCCTGGAACGGGCCGAATCCGGCGATGTGGGCCTGCGGGTACTGATCGGCAAGCGCCAGGCCTTCGTATCGTCCTCCGACCGTTCCAGGACGGCGCTGGCCGAACTGGTGGAGCGGGCCGTCGCCATGGCGCGCTCCATCCCCGAGGACCCCTATTGCGGCCTGGCCGATTCCGCCGACCTGGCCCGCGATTTTCCCGATCTCGATGTCTGCGACCCCGACGAGCCCTCGGCGGAAAAGCTGATCGACATGGTCCGCGCCGCCGAGGATGCGGCCCGCGCCGTGGCCGGCGTCACCAATTCCGAGGGCGCCGAGGCGGGCTGGGGCCGCTCGGGCGTGGCCATCGTCGCGTCCAACGGCTTCTCCCACGCCTATTCGGTGACCTCGTCGTCGCTGTCGGTGTCGGTGCTGGCCGGCACCAACGAACAGGGCATGGAGCGCGACTACGACTATTCCTCGGCGGTGTTCCTGGCCGATCTGCGGGAAGCCGAGGACATCGGCCACGAGGCCGGCCGCCGCGCCGTGCGCCGCCTGGGCGCCCGCAAGGTGGCGACCAAGCAGGTGCCGGTGATCTATGACCCGCGCGTGGCGCGCGGACTGGTGTCCAGCCTGGCCGGGGCCATCAACGGCGCCGGGGTGGCGCGCGGCACCAGCTTCCTCAAGGACAAGCTGGGCCAGGCCATCTTCGCCCGCGGCGTGCGGGTGGTGGACGATCCCCACCGGCGGCGCGGCCTGCGGTCGCGCCCGTGCGACGGCGAGGGTATCGCCACCCGGACACGGACCATCGTCGAGGACGGCGTGCTGACCACCTGGCTGCTGGACCTGCGTTCGGCCCGGCAACTGGGCCTGTCGTCCACCGGCCACGCCAGCCGGGGCACCTCGTCGCCGCCCTGGCCCTCGGCCAGCAACTTCTACCTGGAGGCCGGCCCGATCACGCCGTCGGAGATGATCCACGACATCAGCGAGGGCTTCTACATCACCGATCTGTCGGGCCAGGGGGTCAACGGCGTCACCGGCGATTACTCGCGCGGCGCGTCGGGCTTTTGGATCAAGGGCGGCGAGCTGGCTTTCGCCGTCAACGAGGTGACGGTGGCCGGCAATCTCAAGGACATGTTCCTCAACCTCACCCCGGCCAGCGACCTCGTGCTCCGCCACGGCATCGATTCGCCGACCCTGCGCATCGACGGGCTGACGGTGGCGGGGCGGTAGCCGAAGCGGGACGCAAGCCCTTCCCTTACGGCTCGACCCCGATATTGTCGATCAGGCGGGTCTTGCCCAGGCGGGCGGCGACCAGGATGCGCAGCGGCCGGTCCAGGGTCTCGGCGGGGGCCAGCGAGGCGGCGTCGCGCACCTCGATGTAATCCACCGAATCGAAGCCGGCCTTGAGCAGCCCGGAGGCCGCCATGGGACAAAGATCGGCGGCCTTGGCCCCGGCGCGCAGGCCATCGGCCACGCCGGTGAGCGCCCGGATCAGCCAGGGCGCGACGGCCCGCTGTTCCGGCGTCATGTAGGCGTTGCGCGACGACATGGCCAGGCCGTCGTCCTCGCGCAGGGTGGGAACGCCCTCGATGCGCACCGGAATGTCGAGGTCGCGGGCGAAGCGGCGGATCACCGCCAGTTGCTGATAGTCCTTCTCGCCGAACAGCGCCACGTCGGGCAGGCATTGCAGCAGCAGCTTGGTCACCACCGTGGCGACACCGGCGAAATGGCCGGGCCGCACCGCGCCGCACAGCCCCTCGGCGACTCCGCCCACCGACACGGCGGTGGCGAAGCCTTCGGGATACATCTCGTCGACATCGGGGGCGAACAGCAGGTGGCAGCCGGCACCGGCCAGGGCCGCCGCGTCCTTCTCCTCCTGGCGGGGATAGCGGGCGAAATCCTCGTTGGGGCCGAACTGGGTGGGATTGACGAACACCGAGGCGACGACGCGGTCCACCAGGTCCAACCCCCGCCTGACCAGGGACAGGTGGCCGGCGTGCAGCGCTCCCATGGTGGGGACCAGGGCGATGGACAGCCCTTCCCCGCGCCAGGCCGCCACCTGGGCGCGCAGCTCGGCGACGGAGCGGATGACGGGCAGCGGCATGCTCATTTCTTCGCCGCCCCGAAACAGTGCTCGGGGCCGGGGAAAGCGCGGGCCTTGACCTCGGCGGCATAGCGCTCGGCCGCCTCGGTGATCAGGGGGCGCAGGTCGGCATAGCGCTTGACGAATTTGGGGGTGAAGTCGTCGAACAGCCCAAGCACGTCGTCGATGACCAGCACCTGGCCGTCACAGGTCGGCGAGGCGCCGATGCCGATGGTCGGAATGCCGATCTCGGCCGAAAGCGCCCGGGCCACCGGCTCGACGGTGCCTTCAACGACCACGGAGAAGGCGCCGGCCTCGGTGATGGCGCGGGCATCGGCGCGGATGGCCTCGGCCTCGGCATCAAGGCGGCCCTGGGCGCGGAAGCCACCGGCGGCATGCACCGCCTGGGGCTTCAGGCCGATATGGGCCATCACCGGGATACCGCGATCGGCCAGGAAGCGGATGGTCTCGGCCAGTTCGCGGCCGCCCTCCAGCTTGACGGCGGCACAGCCGGTCTCGGCCATCACCCGGGCGCAATTGCGGAACGCCTGTTCCTTGCTCTCCTGGTACGAGCCGAACGGCATGTCCACCACCACGCAGGCCCTGGACGACGAGCGCACCACGGCGGCGCCGTGATTGATCATCATGTCCAAGGTGACGCCAAGCGTGGTCTCCATGCCGTAGACCACCATGCCCAGCGAATCGCCGACCAGCAGAATGTCGCAGACCGGATCGAGCAGGCGGGCGATGGGCGCGGTATAGGCGGTCAGCACCACCAGCGGCTCGGCCCCCTTGCGGGCGCGGATATCGCGCGTGGTGATGCGTTTGATCCTGACTTCGGTGCTCACCGGAGGGCCTCTTTCGCTTAAGGAGACTGTGGAGGAGAGATGGGGTGTTCAGGTGCCTTCGGCCAGCTCGCGCAGCGCGTCCCAGTCATTGACGATGCAATGGCCGGAGGCCGGCAACCCGATGGTGCCGTCGCGCTTGAGCTGAGTGAAGGTGCGGCTGACCGTCTCGATGGTCAGGCCGAGATAATCGGCGATGTCGGCGCGGCTCATGGGCAGCGCCACCGGGCTGGCCGAGCCGCCGGTCTGCAGCGAGCGCTGCGACAGGCGCAGCAGGAAGGTGGCCACCTTTTCGCGCGCCGTCTTGCGGCCCAGCAGCAGCATCTGGTCCTGGGCCGAGACCAGATCCTTGACCGCCATGGTAAACATGCGGCGTTCCAGGCGGGGAATCTCGCTGATCAGGCTATCGAGCTTGCGATGGGTGAAACGGCACAGATGGGTCGGCGTGATGGTCTCGGCCGTGTAGCAATAGCCGCCGTCGATGCCCAGCCCGAACATGTCGCCCGAGAACAAAAAGCCGATGATCTGGCGCCGCCCGTCGGGCATCAGCTTGTAAAGCTTCACCGCGCCGTTGGAGATGGAATAGACGTGGTCGACCTCGTCGCCCTCGCGGAACACCGTGAAGTTGGCCGGAAGCGCCGCATGGCAGCGCACGGTGGCCAGGCGCTTGACCTCGTCCTGGGACAGGTCGGCGCAAAAGGCGATCTCGCGCACGATGTCGCAGTTGCGGCACTGGGGCGAGCGCAAATCGGCGATGTGCGGCGTCTTGTGGGCGTCGTAATCGAGGGGCGGCATGTGCAGGCTACCCATTCCCCTCAAGCCCCGGTCTTGGGCTGTTCGTCGTCATCGAAGAGAATGCGATGCGCCGCCCCGTCGAGGTCATCGAACTGACCCGACTTCAAGGCCCACAGGAACCCGAGCAATCCCACGAACCCCAAACCGAGGGCTACCGGGATCAGCATCAACAGATTATCCACTACCCTCTCCGGCGCGATAGACGCAGGGCGTTACCAATTACTACCAGTGACGAGGTGGACATGGCAATCGCGGCGATGAGGGGGGTCACCATTCCGGCGACGGCCATCGGCACCGTGAAGACGTTGTAGCCCAGCGCCAGGACAAAGTTCTGCTTCACCAGCACCCGGGACAGCCGGGCCACCGACAGGGTCTCGATGACCGGAACAAGGCGGGCACCCTGGAACACCACGTCGGCGGCGGTCTGGCTGACGTCCACCGCCGTGGACGGCGACATGGAGACGTAGGCCGAGGCCAGGGCCGGGGCGTCGTTGAGGCCGTCGCCGATCATCAGCACCTTGCGGCCCTGGGCCGCCAGCTCGGCGAGGCGGGCGCATTTGTCGGAGGGCGCGCAGCCGGCCCGCCATTCGGCCAGCCCCAGGGCCTCGGCGACCTTGGCGGCGGCGGCGGGGCGGTCGCCCGACAGCAGTTCGATGGCGAGCCCCATGCGGCGCAGCTCGGCCACCACCTGGACGGCGTCGGCGCGCAGCGCGTCGGAGAAGGAGAAGCGCACCGGAGCGTGGCCGGGCCGGGCCAGCCACAATTCGGGGCCGTCGCCGGCGGAATCGTCGGGAACGCCCACGAAGCGGCGGCTGCCCAGGCGAATGCCTTGCGCCGCGATCTCCAGCCCCATGCCCGGCACCTCGGCCACGCCCTCGGCCACCGGGGCGGCGGGGCAGGCATTGGTGATGGCCCGGGCCAGGGGATGGCGCGAGGCCGGCGTCAGGCCGGCGGCCGCCATCAGGTCGTCGCGGGTCCAGGCTCCATCCTCGGCCAGGACCGGCTTGCCGAGCGTCAAGGTCCCGGTCTTGTCGAACACCACCGTATCGGCGTCGGCGAAGCGTTCCAGGGCGGTGGCGGATTTCACCAGCACGCCCTGGCGCATCAGCCGGCCCGAGGCGATGACCTGCACCACCGGCACGGCCAGGGCCAGGGCGCAGGGGCAGGTGATGATCAGCACCGCCACGGCGTAAAGCAGGGCCTGCTGCCACGGGGTGTCGGTGAAGAACGTCCAGCCGATGAAGGTCGCCAGGGCGGCCACGTGCACCACGGGCGCGTACCAGCGCGACACCCGGTCGGCCAGGGCGACATAGCGGGCGCGGCCCTGCTCGGCCACCTCCATCATGCGGACGATCTCGGCCAGCAAGGTGCGTTCGCCCACCGCCGCCACTTCCAGCCGCAGCGGCGCCGACAGGTTGATGGTGCCGGCGAAGACCTGGGCGCCGGTTGCCACGGCAACCGGCAGGCTCTCGCCGGTCAGCAGGCTGGTGTCCACGTCCGAGCGGCCGTCGATGATGCGGCCGTCGACGCCGATGCGCTCGCCCGCCGCCACCAGCACCTTGGAGCCCGGCGCCACCTTGTGGGGCGGCAGCATGCGCTGGCTGCCGTCGTCCTCCAGCACGGTGACCGCCACGGCGTCCAGCGCCAGCAGGTGCTCGACCGTGGTCCGCGCCCGTCCCCTGGCCCGCGAATCCAGGTAGCGGCCGATCAGCAGGAAGAACAGCAGCGTGATGGCCGAGTCGAAATAGGCGTATTCGCCCCCGTTGATGGTCTCCCACAGGCTCATCAGGCTGGCCAGGGTCACGCCGATGGTGATGGGCACGTCCATGTTGGTGCGCCCGGCCCGCAGCGCCGCGACGGCCGAGCGGGCGAAGGGCCGCACGCACCACGCCACGGCGGGCAGCACGATCAGGGCGGAAATCCAGTGCATCAGGCCGCGCGTCGCCGGCCCCATGTAGGAGAAATGCCCGGCCCACACCGATACCGACAACAGCATGACGTTGCTGGCGGCGAAGCCGGCGATGGCCATGGCGCGCAGCAATTCCTTTTCCTGGCGCTGGGTCTCGGCGCCCAGGCGTTCGGGATCGTAGGGCACCAGACGGTAGCCCACCGCGATCACCGGGGCGAGCAGGGTGCCCGGCTCGATCTGGTCGGCCCGCCAGCGCACCACCAGCCGCCGCGTGGTCATGTTGACCCGCGCCCAGGTGACGCCCTTCTGCTTGTTCAGCAAAGATTCGATCAGCCAGATGCAGGCGCCGCAATGCAGCCCCTCGATCATCAGGTGCAGGCTGGCCTCGCCCTTGTCGTCGGTGGTCACATGGGCGGAAAAGTCGTGATAGCGGTCGGAATCGTCATCGGGGCGCAGGGGCCGCGCCGCCGGATCGGTGGTCCGGCGGGCGTAGTATTGCTCGAGCCCCAGGCCTTCCACCAGATGAAAGGCCCCCTCGCAGCCACGGCAGCAGAACGATCCGGCCAGATCGGCCGGAACCGGTCCCCCGCAATGGCGGCAGAGCGCAGCCTGGGTCACGGCACCACGATGCGGCGAACAACCGAATAGGGCTGGTCCTTGGCCGAAGCCAGCAGGGTCATGTCCCATACTCCGGCCAGCGGCAGTTCCTGCAAGGTGGCGTAGGCGCCGGGGCCGACCGGGGCGAGCAGAACCTCGCGGTCATGGCCCTTGGCGGTGGGCCGCACGAAGACGGCCTTCACCTCCATGCCGTCCACCGGGGCGCCGGCGGCATCCTTGTAGGTGACGGTGACGTGGGCGCCGTGGTTGGCGGCGGGCTCGACCTGCAGGTCCACCGACCAGTTCAGCGCCTCCTGCTTGCGCGCCGCCTCGAGGGTCTGGTTGAAGGCCAGGCCCTTCTCGTAGGGGCGCTCGGTGGAGATGCCCGAGAAGGTGGTGTTGGCGAAATACGCCATGGTGAAATTCACCGCCAGCACCACCATGAAGCCGCCGACGAAGATATAGGGATACCACCAGCCGGGCTTGCGCTGTTCGGTCATGTCCATTTACCTCTCCGGTCCGGCGAATAGGGATTCGAGACGGTTGCTTCCACCCTTGGCCGTCTCGCGCAGGGTAAAGTACAGCGGCGTGCGCTTGCTCTGCAACTTGTCGGCGGGGGCGGTGACGAAGACGTTGTAGGTGCCCACCGTGTCGGGTTCCACCTGCAGCATGGCCTTGGCGCCGCTGGCCTGTCCGCCGACCACGGCGAGACCGGCGCCCTCGATGCCCGACACGGTCAGCTCGAACTGGCGGTCCTCGCGCACCATGTTGAGGATCTTGACGGTATAGCCGTTGCGGATGGAGCCGTCCGACAGCGGGACGAACAGCGGCGAACGCTCGTGCTGCACGGCGAGATCAAAGCTCTTGCGCGACGACAGGCCGAAGATCATCAGGCCGCTCACTGCGGCGATGATCGCCACATAGACGATGGTGCGGGCCCGGACCAGGTGGATCCTGGTCTTCTCGCCCCGCTCGCGCGCCGCCTGATTGGCCGAGGAATCCCAGGTGATCAGGCCGCGCGGCAGGTTGTACTTGTCCATCATGGTATTGCAGGCGTCGATGCACAGCGCGCAGCCGATGCAGCCCATCTGCATGCCGTCGCGGATGTCGATGCCGGTGGGGCAGGCGGTGACGCACATCTTGCAGTCGATGCAGTGGCCGCGCCCCTCGAAGGTCTCGGTCTTGCGGATAGGCTTCCTGGGTTCGCCCCGCCATTCCTCGTAGGTGATGATCAGCGAATGCTCGTCGAACATGGCCGACTGGAAGCGCGAATAGGGGCACATGTACAGGCAGACCTGCTCGCGGGCATAGCCGGCCAGCAGGAAGCAGCAACCGCCCACCACGGCGATGGTGCCGTAGACGGCGCTGTCCTCGCGGCCGAGGAAGATGTCGCGCAGCATGGTCGGCGCGTCGCCGAAATACAGCGTGAAGCCGATGCCGCACGAGGCGGAGATCACCAGCCAGATGGCGTTGACGATGGCCTTCTTGACCAGCTTGTCGCCGGTCCACCTGGCGCGGTCCAGCGCCATGCGCTTGGAACGGTCGCCCACCACCAGCCGCTCCACATACATGAACAGGTCGGTATAGACGGTCTGGAAGCAGAAGAAGCCGCACCAGATGCGCCCGGCCAGCGAGCTCATGAAGAACAGGGCGATGGCCGCCAGGAACAGCAGGCCGGTGATGTAGTAGACCTCCTGCGGCCAGATCTCCAGGAAGAAGAAGTAGCCGCGCCGCCCGGTCATGTCGGCCAGGATGGCCTGGCTGGGGGCGTCGGGACCGCGATCCCAGCGCAGGAACGGCGCGATGTGATAGATCGCCAGCAGGACGATCAGCGCCGCCCATTTCCAGTTGCGGAAGATACCCTTCACCGTGCGGGGATGGATCATGACGGTCTCGGCATAGAGCGGACCGTCGCCGTCGCCGGCGGGCTTCTTCAGGGTCGGATCGATCTTCGGGGTGGCCATGGATGCGAACGCTCTGCTGCGAAAGGGGCCAAAAGACATGGCGGGGGGCCGTGTACACGACCCGTCCCCGCCATGCCGGATGTGATACTCCAGATTCGAAGAATCAAGAATGCCTGTTTTGTCACCCCCGCCCTGCACCGGTTCAAGGGTGCCGGGCCGGGGCCAGATATGCCGATGGGGTGCGCCCCTGTCGCCAGGCACGCACCCCACCGGGTCCCCCCACTTCTACTCTTACTTGCCGCCGCCCAGGTTATGGACGTAGACGGCAAGCATCTTGACGGTGCTCGCGTCCAGACGCTCGGACCAGGCCGGCATGGCGCCGTGCTTGGGCTTCGCGATCTGGGCGGCGATGGCGTCCTTGGTGCCCTTGTACAGCCAGATCTGGTTGTTCAGGGCCGGAGCGCCGAGGTCCTTGTTGCCGGCGCCGTCGTCGGCGTGGCAAACGGCGCAGTTCTCGGCATAGACGGTCTCGCCCGCCGAGCCCTTGGCCGGAGCCTTGGAGGCCAGGGACACGACGTAGTCGGAGACGGCGGTGATCTGCTCGGGCTTGAGCAGGCCGTCGGCGCCGAACTTCGGCATCTCGCTGGCGCGCGCGTTGGCGTTGGTGTTGCGGACACCGAACTTGATGGTCTGTTCGATGTCGGCCAGCGCGCCGCCCCACAGCCATTCGTCGTCGGCCAGGCTGGGATAGCCGAAGGCGCCGACGCCGCCCACACCGTGGCAAGGAGCGCAGTTCTCGTTGAACGCGATCTTGCCGCCGGCCATGGCATAGCGCAGCAGGTCCTTGTCCTTCTCGACGGCGGCCACGTCGGACGCCTCGATCTTGGACAGCCAGGCCGAGCGGGCCTTCTTCTGGGCCGCCAGCTCGTTGTCCAGCTCACCGCGGGACGAATAGCCGAACGTGCCCTTGGTGTAGCCGTTGACCAGCGGCCACGCCGGGTACGCGACCCAGTAGCCGATGGCCCACAGGACGGTGGCCCAGAAGACGTAGACCCACCACTTCGGCAGAGGAGTATTCAACTCCTTGATACCGTCCCACTCGTGACCGGTAGTGTTCTGACCGGACACCGAGTCCTTTTCAATGGTCGCCATTGTTAGCGCTCCTCATTGTCGTCCCTCAGCGGGATGTTTCCGTAGTCTTCCAGCCGCTGCTTGTTCTTTGGCCGGTAGGCATAGAAAACCACCCCGATGAAGATCATCATCACCCACAAGACCCAGAAGGGCCGGAGTACATTGTCGACGAATGCGACGAACAAACTCCGTACTCCTCTAGCGGCGGATTGCCTCGGGCTTCACGGTCGAGAAGTCGACCATGGTTCCCAGCACCTGCAGATAGGCGACCAGGGCATCCATTTCGGTGACCTTGTCCTTGCCGGACGCCGAGCCGATATGGGCCTTGGGATAGCTGGCGGCGACGGCCGGCTTGGCAGCCGGATCACCGAACACCTGCTCTTCCAGGTCCTTCTTGGCATTGGCGATCTGCGCGTCCGTGTAGGGCACGCCGACAACCCGCAGAGCCTTCAGGTCTGCCGCGACGTCGGAGTAGTCCAGGGGACGCAACAGGTGCTTGTAGCCCGGCATGATGGATCCGGGGACCACGTCACGCGGGTTGACGAGGTGACGGACCTGCCAGTCGTCGGTGTACTTGCCACCCACGCGGGCCAGGTCGGGACCGGTACGCTTCGAGCCCCACTGGAAGGGGTGATCGTACTTGGACTCGGCCGCGAGGCTGTAGTGGCCATAGCGTTCGACCTCGTCCTTGAACGGACGGATCATCTGGCTGTGGCAGTTGTAGCAGCCTTCGCGGATATAGATGTCGCGGCCCTTCTGCTCCAGCGGAGAATAGGGACGGACGCCATCCACCTTCTCGATCGTCGATTCGATCGAGAACAGCGGCACGACTTCGACCAGGCCACCGACGACGATCGTGAGAAGGATGCCGACGGCCAGGAAGAAGATGTTGGTTTCGAGCTTAGCGTGATGCTTGAACATGGGTCGGTCTCCTTAGCGCGCCGCGCCAGCTGCGGGAGCCATGGCCTCATCCGCGACGTCGCCCTTGATGGTCTTGTAGACGTTGTAGACCATCACCAGCGAGCCGAGGACGAAGAGGAAGCCGCCCAGAGCACGGATCATGTAGTACGGACGCATGGCCTCGACAGTCTCGATGAACGAGTACTGCAGGAAGCCGAGGCTGTCGTACGCGCGCCACATGAGGCCCTGCATGATGCCGGAAATCCACATGGCGGTGATGTAGAAGACGATACCCACGGTGGCGATCCAGAAGTGAACGCCGACCAGCTTCAGCGAGTACAGTTCCTTGCGGCCCCACAGCTTGGGAACCAGGTAGTACAGCGCGCCGAAGGAGACGAAGGCCACCCAGCCCAGGGCACCGGAGTGCACGTGGCCGATACCCCAGTCGGTGTAGTGCGACAGCGAGTTCACCGCCTTGATCGACATCATCGGACCTTCGAAGGTCGACATGCCGTAGAACGCCACCGACGAGACCAGGAAACGCATGACCGGGTCGGTCCGCAGCTTGTCCCAGGCGCCCGAGAGCGTCATCAGGCCGTTGATCATGCCGCCCCAGGAGGGCATCCACAGCATCACCGAGAAGGTCATGCCGAGCGTCTGCGCCCAATCGGGCAGGGCGGTGTAGTGCAGGTGGTGCGGACCGGCCCAGATGTACAGGAAGATCAGCGCCCAGAAGTGCACGATCGACAGACGGTAGGAGTACACCGGACGCTCGGCCCGCTTCGGCACGAAGTAGTACATGATGCCGAGGAAGCCGGCGGTCAGGAAGAAGCCCACCGCGTTGTGGCCGTACCACCACTGGGTCATGGCGTTCTGCACGCCGCCGAACACGTTGTAGCTCTTCATCCAGCTGCCGCCGAAGAAGGCGGCGGGAACCGCGAGGTTGTTGCCCAGGTGGAGCATCGCGATGGTCAGGATCATGGCGAAGAAGAACCAGTTGGCCACGTAGATGTGGGGTTCCTTGCGCTTCATGATGGTGCCGGCGAAGGCGATCAGGTAGGCCACCCAGATGACGGTGAGCCACAGATCGATCCACCATTCCGGCTCCGCGTATTCCTGGCCCTGGCTGAAGCCCAGGACGTAGGACAGCGCGGCGACGACGATCAGCGCCTGGAAGTTCCAGAAGATGAAGCCGCCGAGGCCCGAACCGCCGAACAGGCTGGCACGGCTGGTGCGCTGCACGATGTACAGCGAAGTGGAGAAAAGAACGTTACCGCCGAACGCGAAGATCACCGCGGAGGTGTGAACGGGACGCAGGCGCCCGAACGAGGTCCACTCGAGATCGAGGTTCAGAACGGGAAAGGCCAACTGCAGGGCGATGAAGTCGCCCGCCAGGAAGCCCACGACGCCCCAGAAAATCGCGGCGAGCGTGAACTTCTTGATCACGTCTTCGCAATAGGGCGTGGCTTCGGTGTTGATGCTCATGCCGAACTCCTGTTTCGACCGGAAAAGGGTCCACCTGAAGCATCCGGCCGGATCCATGGCGACACCATGCCCCCGGGGCCGATGGCGGCCGGGTGGTTCTTTGCTTCAAGTGTGGGCACTATGCCGACGGACGGGAGAGCCGCCATTGATATATATCAAAGTATGACGATTTTCAGGCATCACAGGGACTTGGCGCCGATAATTAGGCAAGTGTAGAGTGCCGGCCATGACACAGATCCCTGCTGACGCACCCGCCGCCCGCCCCGTGATCCGATTGGCCAAGGGGCGCTCCAAGCGCCTGCGGGCCGGTCATCCCTGGGTATTTTCCAACGAGATCGAGATGGACGCCGGCGCCAAGGCCTTGCCGCCGGGCAGCCTGGTCACCCTGATGGATGCCGGCGACGAGCGCCTGGGCGTCGCCACCTTCAATCCCCATTCCCTGATCGCCGCGCGGGTGCTGTCGCGCCGCGCCGCCGACATTGTGGATGCCGCCTTCCTGGCCGAACGGCTGCGCTCCGCCCTGGCGCTCCGCGACACCCTGTTTCCCACCCCCCATTACCGTCTGGTCCATTCCGAGGCCGACCGGCTGCCCGGCCTGATCGTCGACCGCTACGGCGACGTGCTGGCGGTGCAGACCAACACCGCCGGCATGGAGCGCCTGCTGCCGGCCCTGCTCGAGGCGCTGCAGGCGGTCCTGGCGCCGCGCGCCGTGGTGCTGGTCAACGACAGCCCGGTGCGCAAGCTGGAAGGCCTGGAGCAGCATCACCAGGTGGCCCTGGGCACGCTGGACGGTCCGGTGGAACTGGTGGAGAACGGCAGTCGCTTCGTCGCCGACCTGACCGGCGGCCAGAAGACCGGCTGGTTCTTCGACCAGCGCGACAACCGCGCCTTCGTCGCCCGGCTGGCCAAGGGGCGCCGCGTGCTGGACGTCTACACCTATGCCGGCGGCTTCGCGGTGCAGGCCGCCATGGCCGGCGCGGCGGAAACCGTCGCGGTGGACCGGTCCGAGCATTCCCTGGCCCTGGCGGATCAGGCGGCGCGGCTGAACGGCGTCGCGGTGCGCACGGTCCGCGCCGAGGCCTTCGCCGAGATGGAGCGCCTGGCCCTGGCCGGCGAGCGCTTCGGCGTGGTGGTGGCCGACCCGCCGGCCTTCGTCAAGTCGCGCAAGGATCTGGGCGCCGGCGCCAAGGGCTACCGCAAGATGGCCCGTCTGGCCGCCGCCCTGGTGGAACCGGGCGGCTTCCTGCTGTGCGCGTCGTGCTCCCACCACATGCCGGTGGAGACTTTTGCCGAGGAAATCGGCCACGGCCTGCATCTGGCCGGGCGTTCGGGCCGCATCCTGCGCAGTGCCGGCGCCGCCCCCGATCATCCGGTTCACCCCTGGCTGCCGGAAAGCGCCTATCTCAAGGCCCAGGTCTTTCAACTGGATTGAATTCCAGCGACCCAAAGCAAATATCCCGACAGACCCAACCATAAGGCATACAGTAATCGTATCAATCGAAATCAGGACCCGAAGGGATCGCGACAGGGTCACTGCTCAAGAACGGGGCAGCAGAGTTACCTCCAAACGGTTGTCAAATACATATGGTTTGAATCCGGGTTTGTGTGCCTTCGCCTGACTTGTTGGTTTTTCCATTAATTCGGGCGATGTTTCCCTCTTGCGTTTGTAAAATTACTAGAGCAAGTATTGGGCGCTTCATGGGTCAGAGGGAAACATGCCGCGCAGAAAGGCAAATCGAGGCCGTACACCGGCCGGGGCGCCCAATCCGATCGATGTCCATGTCGGTTCACGCATGCGCTTGCGCCGGACATTACTCGGGCTCAGCCAGGAAAAGCTTGGCGAGATGATTGGGCTTACCTTCCAGCAGGTACAGAAATACGAACGTGGCGCCAATCGAATCAGCTGTTCGCGCCTGTTCGATTTGTCCCGTTCGCTCGAGGTCCCGATTTCTTACTTCTTCGACGATATGCCGGAGGAGACCAAGGGCCTGTCGCCCGTGCAGATGGTGCGCGAGCCCCCAAAGGAGGAGCCGCCGGCCGCCGAGGCCGACCCCCGCCTGCGGCGCGAGACCCTGGAACTGGTGCGCAATTACTACAGCATCGTCGACCCCGACGTGCGCCGCCGCATCTATGATCTGGCCAAGGCCCTGTCCGACCGCGGCACCACCGAGGAATAGGCCGGCCGCTTCCGGCCGCCGGCCCCGTCGCGTCGCGCGGGTCCGCGGCCGGCCGGCCGTTCAGCCGCCGCCCGCCGGATCGCGGATGGGCAGCGGATAAGTTGCGCGGGGCGGCAGGCGGTGGATCAGCACCGCCACCGCCACCAGGGTGACGGCTCCGGCCAGCACCGGAAGAAACAGGAAGCCCCAGCCCGGGTGGCTCATCATCACCACCAGCGGATCGGCGCCCGCCGGCGGATGGGTCAGGCGCAATCCCGCCAGCACCACCATCACCACCGCCACCGACAGGACCATGCTGATCCAGCCGCCCGGCAGGAAATGGTCGAACAGCAAGCCGATGAAGGTGGCGACCATATGGCTGCCGATCACGCTGGACGGCTGCGACAGGGGGGAATCCGGCATGCCGAACACCAGCACCGCCGAGGCCCCCAGCGGCGCCGCCAGCAGCGGCGCCCCTCCGGCCTCATTCAGCATCGCCACCATGCTGAGCGCCAGGACGACGCCCAGTCCGGCCTTGGTCCAGGACGGCAGGCATTGGCGCGACTGATGACGATGGATGAAACGACGGGGCATGGGTCCTCCTGCTGGCGGCCACTCTAAAGCGGGGCGAAAATACATCTTTATGCCCGGACCCTTCCATGATGAGGGTCAAGGGTGGCGTCGATTCCTTGGCAAGGAATCGCGATACCAAATCCCGATGATCCGGACTCATCCGGATTTGGCCGGGCACAAGGGGGGAGTTGAACCATGCTCGAGCGTCTGTTCCGCCTGTCCGAGCACCGGACCGACCTCCGGACCGAGGTGCTGGCCGGGGCCACCACCTTCCTGACCATGGCCTACATCATCTTCGTCAACCCGGCCATGCTGGCCGAGGCGGGCATGGACAGGGGCGCGGTGTTCGTCGCCACCTGCCTGGCGGCGGCGCTGGGCAGCGCCGCCATGGGCCTTTTGGCCAATTATCCCATCGCCCTGGCGCCCGGCATGGGGCTCAACGCCTATTTCACCTACGGGGTGGTGATCGGCATGGGAGTGCCGTGGCCGGTGGCGCTGGGGGCGGTGTTCGTCTCGGGCGTGCTGTTCCTGGTCCTGGCGGTGACCAGGGTGCGCGAAGCCATCATCAACGCCGTGCCGCAATCCCTGAAGCTGGCCATTTCGGCCGGTATCGGCCTGTTCCTCGGCCTGATCGCCTTCGAGAACGCCGGGCTGATCGAGGGGCACAAGGCCACCCTGATCACGCTGGGCCATCTCAACCGGCCCGAGCCGCTGCTGGCGGCGGCCGGCTTCATGGTCATGGTCGGGCTCGAGGCCCGCCGGGTGCCGGGCGCCATCATGATCGGCATCCTGGGCACCGCGGCGGCCGGCATGCTGCTCGGCGTCACCCCGTTCGGCGGCATCGCCGCCTGGCCCCCCTCCATCGCCCCCACCTTCCTCAAGATGGACGTGGCCGGCGCCTTGAACCTGGGGCTGGTCACCATCGTCTTCGCCCTGCTGTTCGTCGATTTGTTCGACAATGCCGGCACCCTGATCGGCCTGGCCCACCGGGCCGGCATGCTGGACGAGCGGGGGCGCCTGCCCCGCCTGGGCCGCGCCCTGGTCGCCGATTCCCTGGCGGCCATGGCGGGTGGAGCGCTGGGCACCTCGACCACCACCAGCTACATCGAGAGCGCCTCGGGCATCAATGCCGGCGGCCGCACCGGGCTGGCCGCCCTGGTCACCGGCCTGTTCTTCGTGGCGGCGCTGTTCCTGGCGCCGCTGGCCGCCGCCATTCCCGCCTACGCCACCGCGCCGGCCCTGCTGTTCGTCGCCTGCCTGATGGCCCGCTCCCTGGCCGACATCGCCTGGGACGAGGTGACCGAAGCGGTGCCCGCCGTGGTGACCGCCATCGCCATGCCCTTCACCTTTTCCATCGCCCACGGCATCGCCTTCGGCTTCATCACCTATGCGGCGGTCAAGCTGCTGGGCGGCAAGGCGCGGGACGTCGGTCCGGCGGTGTGGCTGCTGGCCGGGGCCTTCGTGCTGAAGTTCGTATTGCTGGGAACCGCATAGCGCCGTGTTTGCCCCTCGCCGGGCGCGGCGGCTACCCGTCCGGCGCCCTCTCCCGCCCCAGGTCGCGATAAAGCCTCCGCGCCTCGGAGGCGGGGCCGCGCCGGGTGCCCGGCGCCAGCATCTCGACGGTGCGCAGATAGGGACCGGCGGGAAAGATCACCCGGTCGCCCGGCCTGACCCCATGGGCCGGCTTGGCGACGGCAAGGCCGTTCAGACGCACCCCGCCGCCCTCAACCACGTTTGCAGCCAACGAGCGCGACTTGAAAAAGCGGCAGAAGAACAGCCACTTGTCCAGCCGCTGCCCGCCGCCGTCCAATTACGTCATCCGCATTTGGAATAGCCGCACGAGGTGCAGGTGTCGCAGCCTTCCGAGCGCAGCAGGGCCGGCTGGTTGCACTTGGGGCAGTGGCGCAGCCGCGTCTCCCCCAGATTGACCACCTTCTTCTCGTCGCGGGCCTCGATGGGCTCGCGCGCCGCCTTGGGATCGGGCAGGAAGCCGATGGCGATCATGTGGCGCTCGATCACCTCGCCGATGGCCGCCAGCAGCGAGGGGACATAGCGCCCGCCCACCCATTGGCCGCCCCTGGGATCGAACACCGCCTTCAGTTCCTCGACCACGAAGGCCACGTCGCCGCCGCGGCGGAACACCGCCGAGATCATGCGGGTCAGCGCCACCGTCCAGGCGAAGTGTTCCATGTTCTTGGAATTGATGAACACCTCGAAGGGGCGGCGGCGGCCGTCTTGGATGATGTCGTTCAGCGTGATGTACATGGCGTGGTCGGAATCCGGCCAACGTACCTTGTAGGTGGAGCCGGGCAGCGCCTCGGGCCGGTCGAGCGGCTGGGTCAGGTGGACGATGCCGGAATCCAACGGATCAGTATAGCGGGTCCGGGTCTTTTCCAGCGGCAGTTCCGGCTCGTCGGCGTTCTCGGGCCTGGCCTCCTTCTTGACCTCCAACACCGCGCCGGTGACGTCGTTGGGGCGGTAGGTGGTGCAGCCCTTGCAGCCCAAATCGTAGGCCTGCTGGTAGACGTCCTTGAAGGATTCGAAGGAGATGTCCTCCGGCACGTTGATGGTCTTGGAGATGGAGCTGTCCACGTATTTCTGCACGGCGGCCTGCATCACCACGTGGTCGCCGGGGGTCAGCGACAGGGCGTCGACGAAATAGGACGGCAGCGGCGCGTTCTCGCCGCGCTGGCGGCGGAACAGACGATAAGCGTAGTCGCTGACCTCCTCCTCCTTGCGGGTGCCGTCGCGCTGCAGCACGCCGCGGGTGTAGCTGAAGGCGAACACCGGCTCGAGGCCCGACGACACGTTGTCGGCGAACAGCGAGATGGTACCGGTCGGCGCGATGGAGGTCAGCAGGGCGTTGCGGATGCCGTGGGCGCGGATGACCTCGATAACGTCGGGCTCCAGCGACTGGATGGTCTCGCCCGCCAGATACTTCTCGGCGTCGTAAAGCGGGAAGGCCCCCTTCTCCTTGGCCAGTTCCGCCGAGGCGAGATAGGCCGAGCGGCGGATGGCCGCCATCCAGGTTTCGGTCAGGCGGATGGCCTGGGCGCCGCCGTAGCGCGCCCCGCACAGGATCAGGGCGTCGGCCAGCCCGGTGATGCCCAGCCCGATGCGGCGCTTGGACACCGCCTCGTGGCGGTGGCGCTCGAGGGGGTAGTTGGAGACGTCGATGACGTTGTCCATCATGCGCACCGCCACGCGTACCAGCCGGTCCAGCCGGTCGAGATCCAGGCGCGCCCCGTCCTCGAACGGCTTGTCCACCAGCCGGGCCAGGTTGACCGAGCCCAGCAGGCAGACGCCATAGGCGGGCAGCGGCTGCTCGCCGCAGGGATTGGTGGCGTGGATGTCCTCGCAGTAGGCGAGGTTGTTCAGCCGGTTGATGCGGTCGATGAAGATCACCCCCGGCTCGGCATAGGAATAGGTGGCGCGCATGATCTTGTTCCACAGCTCGCGCGCCGGCAGGCTTTTATAGGTGACGCCCTTGAAGGTCAGCTCCCACGAGCTGTCTTCCTTGACCGCCTGCATGAAGGGGTCGGTGACCAGCACCGACAGATTGAACATGCGCAGGCGCCCGGCCTCGCGCTTGGCGTCGATGAACGCCTCGATGTCGGGATGGTCGCAGCGCATGGTGGCCATCATGGCACCCCGGCGCGAGCCCGCGCTCATGATGGTGCGGCACATGGCGTCCCACACGTCCATGAAGGACAAGGGGCCCGAGGCGTCGGCGCCCACGCCCTTGACCGGGGCGCCCTTGGGCCGCAGCGTCGAGAAGTCGTAGCCGATGCCGCCGCCCTGCTGCATGGTCAGCGCGGCTTCCTTCAGGTGCTCGAAGATGCCGGCCATGTCGTCGGGGATGTCGCCCATGACGAAGCAGTTGAACAGCGTCACCTTGCGGTCGGTGCCGGCGCCGGAGATGATGCGGCCGGCCGGCAGGACCTTGAAGTCCTCCATGGCCTCGAAGAAACGCGGCTCCCACAGGGCGGGATCGGCCTCGACCGCCGCCAGGGAACGCGCCACCCGGCGCCAGGTGTCCTCGATGGTACCGTCCAGGGCGGTGCCCTCGGCGGACTTCAACCGATACTTCATGTCCCAGATCTGCTGGGAAATGGGTGCCACCTGCGTCATCGACCCGTCTCTTTCGTCTTCCGCCCCTGACAGGGCTTTGCGCCCTGATTTTAGGGCGGCGGCGGATTACGAATCAAGGAGATGTTCTTTTTTTGTGCTCCACAGGGTTATGTGGGAACAAGGCTTTGAGCTTCAAGGTCGATTCCACTTATCCCCGTCTTGCACAGGCAAGGCGGCTGGGGAGCGATTCCGTCCCCCGGTCGATCCACAGGCTTATCCACAGCGGGCGGGACGGGCCCACCCGCCGGGCATAGGCGTCACAATCCCGGATGACGGTCGCGCGCCTCGGCGATCAGGCGGTCGGTGGCGGCCTCGATGCGGTTCTCCAGCTCAACCATGAAGGTCTTGCGGTCCATGCCCGGAGCGATGGGCTCCAGCGCCTCCAGCGTCAGGGTCCCCGGCTTCTTGGCGAAGCCGCGGCGGCGCCAGAACAGCCCGGAATTCAAGGCGATGGGCACCACCGGCACCTTCAGGGCGCCGTACAGCATGGCCACGCCGGAATGGTAGGGCAGCTTGGCGCCGGGGGCGGCGCGGGTGCCTTCGGGAAAGATCACCACCGGCCGGTTCTCGGCCACCGCCTCCTCGGCGCCCTTGACCATGGCCTTCAGCGCCTTGGTGCCGGCCGAGCGGTCGATGGCGATCACCCCGGTCTTGCCCAGGTACCAGCCGAAGAAAGGTATCCACAGCAGCTCGCGCTTCAGGATATAGGCGGGATCACCTAGCAGCAGGTGGAAAACGAAGGTCTCGAAGGCCGACTGGTGCTTCGACGCGATGACGAACGGCCCGGCGGGCAGGTTCTCGCGGCCGCGCAGCTCCCACGACAGCCCGGCCAGCACGCGCAGCGCCCCCAGCACGCCGCCCAGCCACAGGCGCACCGCCGGCAGCATGGCCTTGCGCGGCAGCAGCAGCAGCGGCAGGTAGAGAATCGACAGGATCAGGGTCCAGATCCAGATGAAGACGATGAACAGGGCGGAACGAAAAACGGTCACGGCTTCCTCTCGGATTTCTTGGGAGCGAACAGCGGCCGGGCCAGCGCCGCCAGGTATTTGGTGTACTCCACCGCCAGCAGGTGGGCGGTGCCGGGCCAGCGCCACCACTGGTCCCGCTTGAAGGCGTCGGGAAACACCGGGTGGGCGACGATGGCCGCCCCGGGCATGGCGCGGCGGAATTCCAGCAAGGCGCGGCGCATGTGATAGGCCGCCGTCACCAGCCGCAGCGAGGCGAATTCCTCGCGCCCCATCCAGGCGGCGGTCTCGACGGCGTTGCCCACCGTGTCGTCGGCCGCATGGCCCAGCACGATGCAGCATTGAGCCTGGGCCGGCGCCATATGGGCCTTGCGCAGCAGGTCGGGCAGGTCGACGCCCTTGTGCACGCCCGAGACGAACAGCTTGCGGCCCTTGCCGGCCTCCAGCAGCGCCAGGCCGCTCTCCAGCCGGTCGGCTCCGCCGGTCAGCACCACCACGGCGTCGGTAACGGAGGTTCCGTCCTCCACCCGCGTCGCCAGATCGGCGGCGAACCACACCAGCCCGCCGCCCCAACTGCCGAACGCCATGCCCACCGCCATCATGGCGGCGATGGCAAGGCGGTGCCGCCCGACCCGGCTCATGGCAGCTTGGCCAGGGTGCCGTGGACGGTGAGCCGCGCCGTCAGCATGGCGAGGAGGGCGGCGAGCAGCGGCAGCAGGCCGATGGCGATATAGCCCAGCACCGGCAGCGACAGGCTGGGCAGGAAGCCGCCCTCGAGCCGCCTTGCCGCCCAGCCGATGGCGGTCAGCGCCGGCACGGCGAGGCCCAGGCCCATCAGCCCGCCGGCGATGCCCAGCGCGAAGGCGCGGTCGGCGAATTGCCGGGCGATGTAGTCGTCATGGGCGCCGATCAGGTGCAAGACTTCAATAATGCCGTGATGCACCGCCATGCCGGTGCGGGTGGCGTAGACCACCGTGGCCGAGGTCACCGCGCCGATCAGCACCACCACCACCACCGCCAGCCATTGCATGGTGCGCGACAGGTTGATCAGGCGCGACAGCCATATCCGATGGTCGTCCAGCGAGGCGCCGGGCACGGCGCGGGACAGGCGCAGCGCCACCTCGGCCAGATCGATGCGGGATTCGGGGTCGATGGTGACGTCGATGAGACGGGGCAGCGGCATGTCCTGCACCATCTCGGTGCTGCCCAGCCAGGGTTCCAGCAACGCCAGGGTGCGCTTCTTGTCGAAGGCCCGGACCGCCAGCACGCCCGGCACCTTGCGCATCACGTCGATGGCGGAATTGACCCGCTCCTCGGTCACCGCGTCGCCGTGGTCGCCGCCGGCCGGCAGCACCTGCACGGTCAGGGTTCCCGACACGTCGCGGTCCCAGCGCTCGATCACCGCGCCGATGACGAAGGCGCCGGCCACCGCCATGGACGACAGGAACACCATCAGCGCCACCAGCCAGGGCAGGAAGCGCGAGGTGGCGTCGCCGGCCAGGGGCAGGTCGGAATGGCGGCGGCGGAACAGCATCACTCCGCCTCCGGATCGTCCGTGGCCGCCGGCTCCTGATGCAGGGTGGTGACCATGCCGTGCTCGATGTGCAGGCGGGGAAGATGGGCGAAACGCCGGACCAGCAATTCGTTGTGAGTCGCCACCACGATGGTGGTGCCCAGCTTGTTCAGCTCCTCGAACAGGTACATCAGCCGCATGGCGATGTGGTCATCCACGTTGCCGGTGGGTTCGTCGGCCAGCAGCAGGTCGGGCCGTCCGATCACCGCGCGGGCGATGGCCACGCGCTGCTTCTGCCCGCCCGACAGCGTCGAGGGCTTGGCCCCCAGATGGTCGGCCAGCCCCACCCAGGACAGCAGTTCCGGCACGTGGCGCCGGATCTCGGATTCCTTGACGCCGCGCACCCGCAGCGGCAGCGCGACATTGTCCAGGGCGGTCATGTGGTCGAGCAGGCGGAAATCCTGGAACACCACCCCGATGCGGCGCCGCAGGGCGGGAAGCTCGTAGCGCTTGGTCGCCGCGATGTCGCGGTCGAACAGCACCACGCGGCCGCGCGTCGGCCGCAGGCCCAGATACATCAGGCGCAGCAACGACGACTTGCCCGCGCCCGACGGCCCGGTCAGGAAATGAAAGGACCCGGCCGGCAGCTTGAAGGTGACGTCCTGCAGCACCTCCGGCCCCAAGCCGTAGCGCAGGCCGACACTGTCGAACCGGATGATGTTTTCCCCACGAGGGCGATGCCGCACGGTGCTTCTCCCGAACCGGCCGAACATGACACGGCTTGAGGTAAGGGGCAACCCATGGCTGGGCGGACGGGATGGTGGAGTTCGGCCGCGAATTTACAGGACCGCGCCGCCAAGCTACCATCAACGGGAGCTAATATAATTGGAACTACAATAAATCGTAGGAGGCTGTCCCATGTCCAAGGTGAAGTTCCATTCCGGGGAGAACGTTCCCCTCGAGATGCACAAGGTCCGTATCGTCCAGAAGCTGAGCCTGGTACCGATCGAGCGCCGCCTGGAGGCCATCCGCGAGGCGGGCAACAACACCTTCTTGCTGAAGAATCGCGATATCTTCCTCGACATGCTGACCGACAGCGGCGTCAACGCCATGAGCGACAAGCAGCAGGCCGCCATGATGGAGGCCGACGACAGCTATGCCGGATCGGAGACCTTCACCAAGCTGGAGAACAAGATCCGCGAGATCTTCCAGATGGAATACTTCCTGCCGGTCCACCAGGGCCGTGCCGCCGAGAACATCATCTCGCGGGTGTTCGTGACGCCGGGCAGCATCGTGCCCATGAACTATCACTTCACCACCAGCAAGGCCCACATCGTGCTCAACGGCGGCAGCGTCGAAGAGATCATCATCGACGAGGGCCTGCGGGTCAGCAGCGAGTGTCCGTTCAAGGGCGACATGGACGTGGCCAAGCTGCAAAAGCTGATCGACACCCATGGCGCGGCCAAGATCGCCTATGTGCGCGTCGAGACCGGCACCAACCTGATCGGCGGCCAGCCCCATTCGCTGGCCAACCTGCGCGAGGTCAGCCGGGTGTGCCGCAAGAACGGCATCCTGCTGGTGTTCGACGCCAGCCTGCTGGCCGACAACCTGCACTTCATCAAGAACCGCGAGGCCGATTGCCGGGGCATGTCGGTACGCGACATCACCAAGGCCATCGCCGCCCTGACCGACATCATCTATTTCTCGGCCCGCAAGCTGGGCTGCGCGCGCGGCGGCGGCATCTGCACCAACAGCCGCGACGCCTTCATGAAGATGCGCGAGCTGGTCACCCTGTACGAAGGCTTCCTGACCTATGGCGGCATGTCGATCCGCGAGATCGAGGCGCTCGCCGTCGGCCTGGAGGAGACCATGGACGAGGACATGATCTCGCAGGGGCCGCAATTCATCGAGTACATGGTCAACGATCTGGCCCGCCAGGGCGTGCCGGTGATCACCCCGGCCGGCGGCCTGGGCTGCCACCTGGACGCCATGGCCTTCCTGCCGCACGTGCCCCAGACCCAGTATCCGGCCGGCGCCCTGGCCTCGGCCCTGTATCTGGTCGGCGGCGTGCGCGGCATGGAGCGGGGCTCCATCTCCGAGCAGCGGGAAGAGGACGGCACCGAGGTCTATTCCAACATGGAATTGCTGCGCCTTGCCGTGCCGCGCCGCGTCTTCACCCTGTCGCAGTTGAAATACGCGGTCGACCGCATCGTCTGGCTGTACAAGAACCGCGACCTGATCGGCGGCCTGAAATTCGTCGAGGAGCCGGCCCTGCTGCGCTTCTTCTTCGGCAAGCTGGAAGCCACTTCCGATTGGCAGACCAGGCTGCTTGCCAAGTTCCGCAAGGATTTCGGCGACAGTCTGTAGGATAAGCAACGGAGTGCGAAGGGACTCGTCCCTTCGCACATCCCTGGTGGTTGTCCAAGTTATTGAGATGGTGCAGGAAATAGTTTGCTGCGCAATACCAATCTGACTACACGATGGTTGCTCGCCGCCGTTTGTATTCAATAATTGCCGGCTTGCTGATTAAATTGAATAGGGTAGAAAACGTAGCAGGTAGGTCACGTCGCGACGCCTTGTAAAGTTCGATGTCAGACTCAATCGGGCTCCTGTAGAGAAACACCCTTACCTCATCTGCATTCGTGACAATATAGTAAGGTGTTCCAAGGAACATGGCATAGCTTCTAGCTTGCTGAATATGATCAGACAGATTCTTTCCAACATTTTTAGCTTCAACAACCAAAAGCGCACTATCTTTGCTTCTATTACGGCCATCGAACAGAACAAAATCAGCTTCAGTCCTGGCTTTTCTTACACCAACAACTTGCTCAACAGGATAACCATCTGCCCGATCATCTTCGGTATACCCAAGGCACTCCAGAAGCGGGATAACGAAGCGAATTTCGACTTCCTTCTCGCTGGCGAATTGCTTCTCGGCAATCCCGGTTAGCCAAGGATCGGTTGTCTGGGCTTCACCACCCATAACAGCCGATGCGGCAGAGAAATCCCCTACAGGAATATTAGGGTCACTAACTGAAAGCCGAACCCAGTCATCACGCCCGACCGTTCTTATGTCTGGATTCATAATCACGCCAGACGACACCAAGCTATCGTGCATTGCGTCAAGATAATGCTTTTGCCGTGTCTTGAACCCATAGTGCTTCAGTAACGTCTTAAGCAATATCTGCTTTGATTTCTTAGGTGTTTCGGATATCGCAGACCGGATGGCCTCGGAGATTTCTCCATAGTTCCGTTCAGTCGCCATCATCCCCTCCCCGATTGCGGTCCACGTTCCTTTAAGTTGTATATTTTCAGAGCAGAGCAGACATGGGAAGTGTTTTCACGCCATTGCTCGGCAAATGGCGGAGAGAGCGTGCGATGGTGTTGGCTTTGTAAAAAAGGAACAGGGATGCGCGAAGGGACGAGTCCCTTCGCAAAAAAGAGCCCTCACCCCGCCCCTCTCCCGCAGGCGGGAGAGGGAGTCATTGGGGGGCCTCAGCCCTCCTTCAAATCTTCCCAGAGTTCCTTGACCTTGGCGAAGAAGCCCTGGCTTTCCGGGGAGTTCTTGGCCTTTTCGCCCTCGCCCGCCTCGTTGAACTCCTGAAGGAGTTCCTTCTGGCGCTTGGTCAGGGCGACCGGGGTTTCCACCATGGCCTGGATGAACATGTCGCCGCGGGCGGGGGAGCGCAGCACGCTCATGCCCTTGTTCCTCAGGCGGAACTGGTGGCCGGACTGGGTGCCTTCCGGAATGGTGACCTTGGCCTTGGCGCCGTCGATGGTCGGCACCTCGATGGTGCCGCCCAGCGCCGCCGTGGTCATGGGGATCGGCACCCGGCAGAAGATGTTGGCGCCGTCGCGCTGGAAGATGCGATGCGCCGCGATGGACAGGAAGATGTAGAGATCGCCCGAGGGCGCGCCGCGCATGCCGGCCTCGCCCTCGCCGGCCAGGCGGATGCGGGTGCCGTCCTCGACGCCGGCCGGGATGTTGACCTGCAGGGTCTTTTCCTTGCGGGTACGGCCCGAGCCGCCGCAGGACCGGCAGGGGTCCTTGATGATCTTGCCCATGCCCTGGCAGGTGGGGCAGGTGCGCTCGATGGTGAAGAAGCCCTGCTGCTGGCGGACCTTGCCGTGGCCGTTGCAGCCCGAGCAGGTGACCGGCTGGGCGCCGTCCTTGCCGCCGGTGCCCTTGCAATCCTCGCAAGGCGCGCTGGACGGCACCTTGACGGTGGCGGTCTTGCCGGCGAAGGCGTCTTCCAGGCTGATGTCCATGTTGTAGCGCAGGTCGGCGCCCCGGCCCGAAGCCTGGCCGCGCCGGCCGCCGCCGCCCATGAACTCGCCGAACATCTCGTCGAAGATGTCGGAGAAGCCGCCGCCGCCGAAGCCGCCGAAACCACTGCCGCCACCGGGACCGGGACCGCCCTGCTCGAAGGCGGCATGGCCGAAGCGGTCATAGGCGGCGCGCTTCTGCTCGTCCTTCAGCACGTCGTAGGCTTCGTTGATTTCCTTGAACTTCTGCTCGGCCTCGGCGTTGCCCGGATTGCGGTCCGGGTGGAACTGCATGGCCTGCTTGCGATAGGCCTTCTTGATGTCGTCGGGCGTGGCGCCCTTCTCGACGCCCAAAAGTTCGTAATAATCCTGCTTGCTCATGCGTCTAGCATCCGACTTTATCCCCGTGACCGGTGATCGGAACCGATCCCCGGTCCCCTCAAGCGCCGGGCGCCGCCTCCGGCGGCTTGGCTTCCGCGGCATAAGCCACGCGGCCCGTTGGGCCTAGCCAAGGTCCGCAGGCTACCCTTGGCGGAAGGCCGGCGGCGGCCTATCCGCCGCCGGTCCCCGGATCAACAAACAGGGGCTGTTACTTGCCCTTCTTGTCGCCGTCGACTTCCTCGAAGTCGGCGTCGACCACCTTGTCGTCATGGCCGCCGGCCGCACCGCCATGGGCACCGCCCTGGCTCCCGGCCGCGCCGCCGGCATCGTCGCCGCCGGCCGCTTCCTGGGCCTTGTACATGGCTTCGCCCAGCTTCATGGAGGTCTGCATCAGGGCCTCGGTCTTGGCCTTGATGGCCTCGACGTCGTCGCTTTCCATGATGGATTTCAGCGCGGCGATTTCCTTCTCGATGGCGCCGGTCAGCTCGGCACCGGCCTTGTCGCCGAATTCCTTCAGGCTCTTTTCCGTGGTGTGGATCAGGCCGTCGGCGTGGTTGCGCGCCTCGATCAGCTCCTTGCGCTTCTTGTCCTCGGCGGCATGGGCCTCGGCGTCCTTGACCATCTTCTCGATGTCGGAATCCGACAGGCCGCCCGAGGCCTGGATGCGGATCTGCTGTTCCTTGCCGGTGGCCTTGTCCTTGGCGCTGACGTTGACCAGGCCGTTGGCGTCGATGTCGAAGGTCACCTCCACCTGGGGCACGCCGCGCGGCGCCGGGGGAATGCCCACCAGGTCGAACTGGCCCAGCACCTTGTTGTCGGCGGCCATCTCGCGCTCGCCCTGGAAGACCCGGATGGTCACGGCGGTCTGGTTGTCCTCGGCGGTGGAGAACACCTGGCTCTTGCGGGTCGGGATGGTGGTGTTGCGGTCGATCAGGCGGGTGAACACGCCGCCCAGGGTCTCGATGCCGAGGCTCAGCGGGGTGACGTCGAGCAGCAGGACGTCCTTGACCTCACCCTTCAGCACACCGCCCTGGATGGCGGCGCCGATGGCCACCACCTCGTCGGGGTTGACGCCCTTGTGGGGCTCACGGCCGAAGAATTCCTTCACCACTTCCTGGATCTTGGGCATGCGGGTCATGCCGCCCACCAGGATCACCTCGTCGATCTCGCTGGCCTTGACGCCGGCATCCTTCAGCGCCGCCTTGCAGGGCTCGATGGTCCGCGCCACCAGATCCTCGACCAGGGCTTCCAGCTTGGAGCGGGTCAGCTTGATGTTGAGGTGCTTGGGGCCCGAGGCATCGGCGGTGATGAACGGCAGGTTGACCTCGGTCTGCATGGAGGACGACAGCTCGATCTTGGCCTTCTCGGCGGCTTCCTTCAGGCGCTGCAGGGCCAGACGGTCCTTGCGCAGGTCGATGCCCTGCTCCTTTTTGAACTCGTCGGCGAGGTAATCCATGATGCGGGCGTCGAAATCCTCGCCGCCCAGGAAGGTGTCGCCGTTGGTGGACTTCACCTCGAACACGCCGTCGCCGATCTCCAGCACCGACACGTCGAAGGTGCCGCCGCCCAGGTCATAGACGGCGATGGTGCCGGCGCCCTTCTTCTCCAGGCCGTAGGCCAGGGCCGCGGCGGTCGGCTCGTTGATGATGCGCAGCACTTCCAGGCCGGCGATGCGGCCGGCGTCCTTGGTGGCCTGGCGCTGGGCGTCGTTGAAATAGGCCGGGACGGTGATCACCGCCTGGGTGACCTTCTCGCCCAGATAGCCTTCGGCGGTCTCCTTCATCTTCTGCAGGATGAAGGCCGACACCTGGCTGGGGCTGTACTTGGCGTCGCGGGCCTCGACCCAGGCGTCGCCGTTGTCGCCCGCCACGATGTGGTAGGGGACCAGGTTCATGTCCTTCTTGGTGATCGGGTCCTCGAAGCGGCGGCCGATCAGGCGCTTGATGGCGAACAGGGTGCTGGTGGGGTTGGTCACCGCCTGGCGCTTGGCCGGCTGGCCGACCAGACGCTCGCCCGGCTCGGTGAAGGCCACCATGGACGGGGTGGTCCGCATGCCCTCGGCGTTCTCGATGACCTTGGCGCTCTTGCCTTCCATGACGGCCACGCACGAATTCGTGGTGCCCAGGTCGATGCCGATAACCTTGCTCATGACTGTCCTCTTTCCTGCTCGGCAGATCCCGGCGGCCCCAAACCTCTTCGGCAGCCGCCCCGGAATCCCCATCCGGGTTGAAATCCATCAATTGCCCATGCCCCAGGGGGGCACATTCGAAACTGTCGCGGGCCGGAACTTTATCCGGCCCACCGGCGTTATATAGGGCGGGATGGGAAGCGTGCAACGTGGGAAAATGAACGTCTCGTCATAGACGCGATTCCTCCGGATCGCGCGGCGCATATTCCCGTGCGGCCGGGTGTCGCAGGCCATGTTGGCCGCCGCCCCGGAAGTGTTCAGGGATCAGGCCGGGCTGACCGGACTGGCCGCGTTCATCCGCTCGGTGGCGCGGTCCTGAGCGGACGGCTCGCCGTCGCCGGCCCGCCTCAAGGTGAAGAACACGGTGGTGCCGACGCCCGGCCGTGAATCCAGGCCGATATGGCCGCCGTGGTGTTCGACGATCTTGCGGCACAGCGCCAGGCCGATGCCGGTGCCGGGGTAGCGGCCGATGGGATGCAGGCGCTGGAAGATGCCGAACACACGGTCGTGATACTGGGGCTCGATGCCGATGCCGTTGTCGCGGACCGCGAAGCGGACCATGCCGCCCTCGGCCGGCTCGGCCGTCACCTCGATGCGGGGTGGACGGGCTTCGTCATGATACTTGATGGCGTTGCTGATCAGGTTCTGGAACAGGCTCTGCAATTGGGCCGGCCGGCCCCAGGCCGGCGGCAGCGCCCCGACCGTCACCTCGGCGTGGAAGCCGTCCGCCGCCACGGCCAGGCTTTCCGCCGCCGCCCGCGCCAGGGCGGCGGTATCGCAGCGTTCCGGCGGGTCGTCGAGCCGGCCGACGCGGGAGAAGGCCAGCAGGTCGTCGATCTGCGCCGATGACCGCTTGGCGGCATTGACGGCGAAATCGATGTATTCGTGCGCCTCGGCATCCAGCTTGTCGCTGTAGCGGCGATCCAGCAGTTGCAGGAAGCTCGACACCGAGCGCAACGGCTCCTTGAGATCGTGGGAGGCGACGTAGGCGAAGCGCTCCAGCTCGGCGTTGGAGGCGGCGAGATGGGCGGTCCGCTCCTCGACCTGGCGTTCCAGTTCGTGATGGCTGGCCGCCAGTTGCTCCGTCAGCCTGCGATTGACGGCGACCCGCAGGTCGTAAAGGGTGGCGGCCACCAGCAGCGCCGCCGCCAGCACCAGCAGCACCGCCGCCTCGGTGGTGGTCTGGCGCTGCCAGCGCGCCAGGGCGGTGCGGCTGGTGATTCCCACCGTCACCACCAGCGGATAGCTGGCAAGGGTCTCGAAGGCGACGATCTTGTCGTTGCCGTCGGCCACCGACACGAAATGGGCGACACCCGACGGGCTGCGGGCCAGATGATCGCGAAACAGCGGCGAGGCGGCCACCGAACGGCCGAGATACTCGTCATGGCGGGGAACCCGCGCCAGGAAAATGCCGTCGGCGCGGATCAGGGCGGCACCGCCTTCCGGCTCGACCGCCACCGATTCGATCTGGTCGTGGAACACCCGGGGATCGATCCCGACCACCACGACGCCGGCGAACGACTTGTCGCCGCCCAGGATGGCGCGGGCCACCGGAATGCTGGACCGGCCGGAAAAACGGCTGGTGATCGGTGCGCCGATCACCAGCGACCGGCCCTCTCCGCCGTTGCGCAGGGCCTGGAAATAGTCGCGATCGCCGATCGTGCCGATGCCCCGCGTCACGGTTTCGCCCGGCTGGGCCACCGACACGTCGACCACCCGCCCTTCGGAATCGGCCACCACCAGATTGCGGATTTCCGGCAATCCGGCCAGACGGGTGCGGTAGCGTTCCCGCTGGATCGGGGTCAGCCCCTGTCCGGCCTCCAGGCCGTCGGCGACCTCGTTCAGCAGCGCTTCGACGCCCCGCAGGCTGCCCTGAACCTGGTATTCCAGCGAACGGGACAGCGAGACCACCAGGGTCTCGGCCTCGGCCAGGACGAGATCGTGGTTGCGCCAGACCTGGCCGCCCCACAACAGCCCGATCACCGTCATCAGGCTGAAGGCGGACAGACGCCCCTTCCATCGCCAGACGATGCCCTGTCTGCCGAGCCCCTCGGCCATGCCGTCCGTCCCTCGATCCATGGTGATGGCGATCATAGTGGGGCCATGATCATGGAAGCGTCAATTCAATGCCGCGCCGCGTCCATCCGCCGCTTGATCATCAGCAGGTCGCGCCAGGCATCGCGCTTGGCCTCGGGCGTGCGCAGCAGATAGGCGGGATGGAAGGTGGCCAGCACCGGAACCGGGCGGGGCAGGCCGGGCGAGTTGAACTCGAACCAGCGGCCGCGCAGACGGTTGATGCCGTCGGCCTTGGCCAGCACCGCCGCCGCCGCCGCGCCGCCCAGCAGGATCAGCACCTGAGGGTCGACCAGTTCGATATGGCGGGTGAGAAAGGGCATGCACACCGCCACCTCGTCGGAGGTCGGCTTACGGTTGGCCGGCGGCCGCCAGGGCACCACGTTGGTGATGTAGGCGGTGGTCCGGTCCAGCCCGATGGAGGCCAGCATGCGGTCGAGCAGCTTGCCGCTGGGTCCCACGAAGGGCAGGCCGCGCCGGTCCTCCTCCTGGCCCGGCGCCTCGCCGATGCACATGACGGCGGCGTCCGGATTGCCGTCGCCGAACACGGTGGAACCGGCCGCCTGCTTGAGCGGCAGCCCTTCGAACCCCTCCATGGCGCGGCGCAGCGCCTGCAGGTCGGCGCAGCCCGCCGCCAGATGGGCGGCGGTGCCGGGCAGGGCCGAGACCGGCGGAG
>JAVBXM010000120.1 GCA_030824585.1 Phaeospirillum sp.
GCTGGGCCTGGGGTGCGGGCTTGGTTCCGCCGAGCCAAGGTGATAACTCTGACGCCTGTTGACAGCCCGACACCATCAGCATGGCGGCAAACAATGGCAGGACAGCGACGGAGTGCCGGGAAAAGCCCAAACGGCGCAAGGGAATCCTCCTCGGACGACGGTACCGGGACCTTGGAGCCCGGCGGCGATACAGAGGCGAAAGGTAGACCCTGGGCACGCGGAAGTAAACCGAGCGCCGGGCTCTATCTGGTCGCCACCCCCATCGGCAATCTGGGCGACATCACGCTCCGCGCCCTCGACGTGCTGGGGCATGCCGATCTGGTGGCCTGCGAGGACACCCGCGTCACCGGCCGGCTGATGCAGTTGCTGGGCCTCAAGGCGCCGCTGACCCCCTATCACGACCACAACGCCGACAAGGCGCGGCCCGCCCTTCTCGCCCGGCTGGGCCGGGGCGAGGTGGTGGCCCTGGTCTCCGATGCCGGCACCCCCATGGTCTCCGACCCGGGATTCAAGCTGGTTCGGGACTGCATCGAATCGGACATCCCCGTCACCGCCCTGCCCGGCGCCTCGGCGGTGCTGACGGCTTTGCAACTATCAGGCATTGCCAGCGAGCGGTTCCTGTTCGCCGGCTTCCTGCCCTCCAAGGGCGCCGCGCGGCGCACCGCGCTGCAGGAACTGGCCCAGGTGCCGGCCACTTTGGTGTTCTACGAGTCCCCCCATCGGACGGGCGAGTCCCTGGCCGACATGGTCACGGTGCTGGGGGACCGGCAGGGGGCGGTGACCCGTGAATTGACCAAGCTGCACGAGGAGGTGGCCCGGGGGTCGCTCACCGAACTGGCCCTCCGGTTCGCCGAGACCCCCCCCCGGGGCGAGGTGGCCATCGTGGTCTCGGGACCCGACGCCGCCACCGCCGCCACCCCCCGGGACATGGAGGGCCGTCTGCGCGCCGAAGTAGAAAAAGGCCTTTCCATCAAGGATGCTGCCGCCCTGGTGGCCGCCGAAACCGGTCATCCGAGGCGTGACGTCTACGCCACGGCGCTGCGACTGTTCCGAGGGGGCAACGAGGAATGAATTCCGTGCCGCCCTCCGCGCCTCGCCAGGCGGCCCAACGGCGCGGCAAGGCGGCGGAACGGGTGGCGGCCCTGTGGCTACGCCTCAAGGGTTATGGAATCCTGGCCCAAGGCTTGAAATCCGGCCGGGGATCGGGAGCGGGCGAGGTGGATCTGGTGGTCCGGCGCGGCGATCTGGTGGCCTTCGTCGAGGTCAAGAGCCGGGCGACCATCGATCAAGCCGTTGAATCCCTTACACCTTTCCAAAGACAGCGCATCCAGCGCGCCGCCGCCGCCTTCCTGGCCCGGCGACCCGACCTGACCGGATGCGATGTGCGCTTCGACATGGTGCTGGTCGCCCCCTGGCGCCTGCCCCGCCACATCCCCGACGCTTGGAGAATTGATTAGCGACTCTCCCAGGCCGTACACTGCTGCCGGAAAGTCGCCGTTTTCAAAGGGAGCCGTCCGTGACCCGGATTCGACCGCTGCTCAACGTCCTGATCGTCGCCGCCATGGGTGGCCTGTTGTCCGGCTGCGCCGCCACCGTGGTGGGGGTCGGCGCCACCGCCGGCGTGGCCGCCGCCGAGGAGCGCGGCATCGACGGGGCCATCGACGATCTGAAAATCCGCACTGAAATCAACCAGTTGTGGTTCCAGAAAGATGTGGAGATGTTCCGCAAGGTGACGCTCAACATCAGCGAGGGACGGGTGATGTTGACCGGCATGGTCGCCACCGACCAGGCGCGGGCCGATGCGGTGCGCCTGTCCTGGCAGGCCAGCGGCGTCAGGGAGGTGCTGAACGAGCTTCAGGTGGTGCCGGCCGGCGAATCCGGCTGGGACCAGGCCAACGACCTGTGGATTCAGAACAAGCTCAAGGCCCGCCTGCTCACCGATGGCGAGGTCAAGAACATCAACTACGTCGTCGACGTCACCGATTCGGTGGTCTACCTGCTGGGCATCGCCCAGAGCGGCACCGAGCTCGACCGGGTGATCGCCCATGCCCGCGACGTCAGCGGCGTGAAGCGGGTGATCAGCCACGTCCGCCTGAAGACCGATTCCCGGCGGAACGGCGGCTGATGAGCGAGGCGGCCGCCCGGGTCCGCGAACGCCTGACGGCCCTGGGCCGCATGGAGGATTGCGACCTGGACCCGGCGGAACCGGCCCTGCTGCTGGCCGCGTTGGGCCGGGCCGGAAGGGGGGCGCCCCTGGATATCGCCCCCTATCTGGCCCTGCTGGACGGCATGGCCGCCGAATTGCGCGCCGAGGCGGCCGATTGCCCCGACGCCGAGGTCCTGGCGCTCCGCCTGTTCCATCTGTTGGGACGCCGCCACCGCTTCCACGGCGACGAGGGCGACGACGAGGAACTGGGCGACCTCGACCTGCTGACCGTCATGGACCGCCGCCGGGGCGGCAACGACGCCATCGGCCTGCTGGCCCTGACCATCACCCGCCGGGCCGGCATGGTGGCCGAGGGACTGGCCTTTCCCGCCCATTTCCTGCTGCGCCTTGGCCTGCCCGACGGCAGCCGGGTGATCGTCGACCCCCTGGGCGGCGGGCAGGCCCTGGCGCCGCCCGACCTGCGGGCCATGCTGAAGGCCGCCGCCGGCCTGGAGGCCGAACTGGAACCCGCCCATTACGCCGGCATGAGCAATCGCGACCTGCTGCTGCGCCTGGGCAACGCCGCCAAGCTGCGGCTGTTGCGCCTGGGGCATGTGGAGCGGGCGCTGGCCATGGTGGAATCCCTGCTGCTGGTGGCGCCCGACGCCCCCTTGCTGTGGCGCGAGGCCGGGCTGATGCACATGCGGCTCGACCACACCGCCCAGGCCATCGCGGCGCTGGAGCAATTCCTCAGGCGCACCCCCAGCGCCCAGGCCAAGGCCCGCACCCTGGCCCTGCTGGCCGAACTCAAACGCCGAATGCACTGAACAGAAGGACCCGATCATGAGCCTTGCCGTCGCCATCCAGATGGATCCCATCGAGTCCGTCGACATCGATGCCGATTCCACCTTCGTGCTGGCGCTGGAGGCCGAGAGGCGCGGCCATGCCCTGTTCCACTATCTGCCGCGCGACCTGGCGTTCCGCAACGGCCGCGTCCTGGCCCGGGTGCGGCCGCTCTCCGTGCGGCGCGTCAGGGGCGACCATTTCACCCTGGGCGAGCCCCGCATGGTCGATCTGGCCGGCATGGACGTGGTGCTGATGCGCCAGGACCCGCCCTTCGACATGGCCTATATCACCGCCACCCACCTGCTGGACCACATCCATCCCCGCACCCTGGTGGTCAATGATCCCACCCACGTGCGCAACGCCCCGGAAAAGCTGCTGGTCACCCATTTCGGCGGGCTGATGCCGCCGACCCTGATCACCTCGGACCGCGAGCAGATCATGGATTTCCGGGACGAGCACAAGGACATCATCGTCAAGCCGCTGTTCGGCAACGGCGGCGCCGGCGTCTTCCATCTGCTGCCCGGCGACGAGAACCTCAATTCCCTGCTGGAGATGTTCACCCAGCTCTACCGCGAGCCGGTGATGGTTCAGCGCTATCTGCCCGAGGTGCGCCAGGGCGACAAGCGCATCATCTTGGTGGACGGCGTGGCGGTGGGCGCCGTCAACCGCGTGCCGGCCGAAGGCGAGGCCCGCTCCAACCTTCACGTGGGCGGCACCGCCAAGGCCAGCGGGCTCACCGCCCGCGACCGCGAGATCTGCGAGGCCATCGGCCCGACCCTCAAGGAGCGCGGCCTGATCTTCGTGGGCATCGACGTCATCGGCGACTACCTCACCGAGATCAACGTGACCTCGCCCACCGGCATCCAGCAGATCGATCGGTTCGATGGCGTGTGCATCGAGGGCCTGATCTGGGATGCCATCGAACTTCGCAGGGCGGTTTCGCCCGGCCCGGCAACCGCCTGATATTTCTCCGTAAATATTCTTCACGACCAACACATGCAGTTGCGGCCGGTCTTGTCGCGGCCCTGCGACTGCATCTGTGGTTGGGAAAGCCGGGTCGATCCCGCCCCTCAACTGCAATCGCGGTTGAGGGGCGGGCGGCAAGATCCATCCCAAAGATGCCGGACTCGCGAAATCCGGCAGTTCCCCGGAGTTAATTCCTAATACTCCGGCCATGACGACAAAATCGCCTGCCATGGCATGGTCGCCGCCGCCCGCCATGATCGGACGTCCCCTCGAACACCCCACATCTTTTGGGAGACCGGCCTTCCATCGCCACGGCTAGCTGGCCGGCCGGTGGAAACCGCGCCCCGGAGACCGCCGGGGCATGCCCGAGCCACCCTGCCGGAATGGGCCGCCCCGCCGGAATCCCGACAGAGCCCCGA
>JAVBXM010000042.1 GCA_030824585.1 Phaeospirillum sp.
CCCGCCTGGGCGGTGGGGGCATGAGGGGGGCGCACCAGCAGGCAGGTGGCCCGTGCCAGTCCGGACAGCACGGCGCTGTCCTGCTGCTCGAAGGGCAGGGCGACCACCAGTCCGTCGTCTGTGCGTTCCAGGCTGGCGCGCATGAATTCCATGCGCTCGTCATTGGGCGGCAGGTCGCGGCCGAGAAGGGCGTTGATGGCCTGGGTGACGGTGGAGCGCCCGGTCAGCGCCCGGATGGCCGGCTCGAGGAAGATGATGGCGCAGACCATGGCCGAGACCGGATTGCCCGGCAGGCCGAGGACCGGAACCCCCTTCATGTCGCCGAACATCAGCGGCTTACCCGGCCGCATGGCCACCTTGTAGAAGCCGAGATTCATGCCGGCGTCCTTCAGGGCATCCTGCACCAGATCGTAATCGCCCACCGAGGCGCCGCCGGTGGTGACCAGCATGTCGGCGCCGACGGCGGCCCTGATCATGGAATCCAGGGATTCGCGGGTGTCCTTGGCGATACCGAGATGGATGGCCTCGGCCCCCAGGGCGGTGACCATGGCGGCCAGTCCCGGCCCGTTGGAGCCGACGATCTGGGCCGGTCCCGGCTGGTCGCCGGGCAGGACGATCTCGTCGCCGGTGGACAGGATGGCGATGCGGGGCTTGCGGCGCACCAGCAGGTTGGGAACGTTCATGGCCGCCGCCAGCCCGATGGTCCGGCCGCCCATGATGGTGCCCGCCGGGATCAGCATGTCGCCGGTCTTGAAGTCCAGGCCGGCGGGGCGCACATGACGGCCCACGGCGGCGGAGGTCAGGATCTCCACCCGGTTGCCGTCCTTGCGGGTGTTCTCCTGCATGACCACCGCGTCGGCGCCGTCGGGCAGCGGCGCGCCGGTGAAGATGCGGATGCACTGGCCCGCCGCCACCGTTCCGGCGAAGGCCGATCCGGCGGCCGACAGGCCGATGACCTCGAGACCGCGCGGCACCTGGGCGATATCGGCGGCGCGGACGGCATAGCCGTCCATGGCCGACACCGCCACCGGTGGATGGGAAACGCGCGCCGCCAGATCCTCGGCGAGGATGCGGCCGGTGGCCTGGGCCAGGGGGATGATCTCGGTGCCCACCGGCTCGATGCCGGCCAGCAGGGATTCGCGCGCCACCTCGACGGAGATCATTCCTTGGCCTCGTAGATGCCGGATTTGCCGCCGGATTTGTGGGTCAGGCGGATGTTGTCGATGCGCATGGACTTGTCCACCGCCTTGCACATGTCGTAGACGGTCAGCGCCGCCACCGAGACGGCGGTCAGCGCCTCCATCTCGACGCCGGTCTGGCCCACCAGCTTGCAGGTGGCTTCGATATGGACGGCGGAAGCACCGGGATCAAGGCTGAGCTCGACTCCCACCGACGACAGGGCCAGGGGATGGCACAGCGGAATGAGGTCGGGGGTGCGCTTGGCGCCCATGATCCCGGCCAGTTGGGCGACGCTCAGCACGTCACCCTTCTTCATGCCGCGCGCCGCGATCAGGGCCAGGGTTTCCGGCCGCATGACGACCGAGCCGCGCGCCACGGCCACCCGGGCCGTCTCCGCCTTGGCCGAGACGTCGACCATGACGGCGTTGCCGTCGCCGTCGAAATGGGTGAGCCCATCTCCGGTCATGGCGTCGCCCATCAGGCTGCCGTGCCCGCGCCGGCCAGCAGCACCTTGACCGCCTGCTCCACGTCGGGGCGGCGCATCAGCGCCTCGCCGATCAGGAAGCGCTTGACGCCGATGGCTGCCATGCGGCGCAGATCGCCGGGGCCTTCCAGGCCACTTTCCGATACCACCACCCTGCCCTCGGGGACCAGGGGGACCAGACGCTCGGTGGTGGCGAGATCGGTCTTCATGATCTTGAGGTCGCGGTTGTTGATGCCGATCAACGGCGATTTCAGCTTCAGCGCGCGGGCCAGCTCGGCCTCGTCGTGGACCTCGATCAGCACGTCCATGCCGTAGCCCAGCGCGATGTCCTCCATCTGGCTGAGCTCGGCGTCGGTCAGCGAGGCGACGATTAGCAAGATGCAGTCGGCGCCCAGGGCGCGGGCCTCGACGATCTGGTAGGGATCGACCATGAAGTCCTTGCGCAGCACCGGCAGGTCGCAGGCCGAGCGCGCCGCGCCGAGATCGGCGTCCGAGCCCTGGAAGAACTTCTGGTCGGTCAGCACCGAAAGGCAGGCGGCGCCGCCGCGCTGATAGCCCCGCGCCAGCAATTCCGGCTTGAAGTCGGGGCGGATGACGCCGGCCGAGGGCGAGGCCTTCTTGATCTCGGTGATCAGGCCCCAGCCCAGCTCGGCGATCTTGCGGTCCAGGGAGGCGGCGAAACCGCGCGGCGGCGCCTGGTCCTGGGCGCGCTTCAGCAGTTCCTGGATGGGGCGGCGGCTTTTCTGCTCGGCGACCTGCTTGCGCTTTTCGGCGCAGATGCGGTCGAGGACGGTGGGGGTGGCGTTCATGGTGTCAGGGCGTCCGGTTGGTGATGGCGATCATGCGTTCAAGAACGGCATCGGCCTCGCCCCGATCGATGGCCTGTTCCGCCGCTCGGGCGCCGTCGCCCAGGGAGTCGACCTTGCCGGCCACCACCAGGGCGGCGGCGGCGTTGAGGACGACGATGTCGCGATAGGCTCCCTGTTCCCCCTTGAGGAGAGCCCTGAGCGCGGCGGCATTGGCGGTGGAATCACCGCCCTTCAGGTCGGCGGAAGCGGCGCGCTTGAGCCCCGCGTCCTCCGGCTTCACGGTGAAGAGGCGAACCTCTCCCCCCTTGTACTCGGCCACCTTGGTGGGGCCGGTGGTGGTCAACTCGTCCAACCCGTCGGTGCCGTGCACCACCCAGGCATGCTCGGCGCCCAGGCGGCCCAGCACGCGGGCCAGCGGCTCGACCCAGCGTTCGGCGAACACGCCGACCACCTGACGGGTGGCTCCGGCCGGATTGGCCAGCGGCCCCAGCAGGTTGAAGATGGTCCGGGTGCCCAGCTCGCCGCGCGGGCCGGCCACGTGGCGCATGGCGTTGTGGTGGCGCGGCGCCATCAGGAAGCCGACCCTGTTGTCCCATAGGGTTTCGCGTACCAGGGCGAAATCGGCGTCGATGTTGACGCCCAGCGCGGTCAGCACATCCGAGGCGCCGGACTTGGACGACACCGCCCGGTTGCCGTGCTTGGCCACCGGCACGCCGCAGGCGGCGACCACGAAGGAGGCGGCGGTGGAGATGTTGTAGGTGCCGGCTTCGTCGCCGCCGGTGCCGACGATGTCGATGGCGCCGGCCGGAGCCTCGATCTTCAGCGCCTTGGCCCGCATGATGCGCGCCGCGCCGGTGATCTCCTCCACCGTCTCCCCCCTGACCCGCAGGCCCATCAGCAGGCCGCCGATCTGGGCCGGGGTGGCGTCGCCCGACATGATGATCTCGAACACTTCCTCGGCCTGGGCCTCGGACAGGGTGGCGCCGGCGGCGACGCGGCCGAGGATTTCCTTCATCAGGGCGAGGGTGATTGGGGCGGTGCTCATCAGGCGGCGTGTCCGGTGCGGGTCTTGGTAAAGTCGATGAAATTGCGCAGCATGGCGTGGCCGTGCTCGGTCTCGATGCTTTCGGGATGGAACTGGACGCCCCAGACCGGCAGGTCCTTGTGGACGAGGCCCATAACCAGCCCGTCGCCGCTCCACGCCGAGACGTGCAGGCAATCGGGGAAGCTCTCGCGCTCGACCACCAGCGAGTGGTAGCGGGTGGCGCGGAACGGGCTGGGCAGCCCGGCGAACACGCCGGTGCCGTCGTGGGTGATGGTGTCGACCTTGCCGTGCATGGGTTTGGGTGCGCGGACCACCTTGCCGCCGAAGGCCTGGCCGATGGCCTGGTGGCCCAGGCAGACGCCGAACAGCGGGATGGTCCCGGCGGCGCGCTTGATCAGTTCCAGGCAGATGCCCGCCTTGTCGGGATCGCAGGGACCGGGCGAGATGACGATGCCCCGGGGCCGCATGGCCAGCACCTGATCGACGGTGACGGCGTCGTTGCGCTTCACCACGACCTCGGCCCCCAGTTCACCCAGGTAGTGCCAAAGGTTGTAGGTGAAGCTGTCGTAATTGTCGATTAGGAGAAACATCGGCATCGCGCCTACAGGAATTCCGAAGGCGGAAGAATGCAGAGGCGGCTTGGGCGCGTCAAGCTTGGCACACGCCATTTGACGGATTCCGCAGGCAGGTTAGCATGATGGCTTCGTGTCACGGATCGGCGGCCCATGCTCGATACCATCCTTCTGCTGGCGGGAGACGCCGAACGCCCGGTTCTGGCCGAGAGACTGCGCCGCGCCGAACCGGGGATTCGGGTGGTGGCGGCCGGTTCGGCCGGTGACCTGCCCGAGGCCCTGGAAACCGCCCGGCTGGTGGCGTTCGTGTTTCCCGACATCGTCCCGGCGGCCCTGCTGGCCCGCCTGGGATACGGCGCCTATAACTTCCATCCCGGCCCGCCCGAATATCCCGGCTGGGTGCCGGCCGCCTTCGCCCTTTACGACGGTGTGGCCGAGTTCGGCGCCACCCTGCACGAGATGACCGCCAAGGTGGATTCCGGGACCATCTGCGACGTGGAAAGCTTTGCCGTGCCCGCCGATTGCGATCTGCAGGGGCTGGAGACGCTGGCCTACGGCGCCTGCCTGAAACTGTTCGAGCGCTGGGCCGAAGCCCTGGTCTCGCCGCTGCACCCGCCGCGCCTGCCGCTGGTCTGGAGGGCGCGCAAGTGCACGCGCAAGGCCTTCGCCGAGATGAGCCGGATTCCCGAGGGGGCTTCGGAGGAGGAGAGGCGGCGACGGGCGAGGGCGTTCGGGGTAACAACACTATAAAAATGTAAAAATTAGCTACGGCTAACTGCCCTCATGTATCTCTACTTTATGAGGGAAAATTGGCGCCTAAAAGTTGAGCAACTGCTTAAACCGCTCCCAAGCCTCTATGAAATTAGCAACCGCATTTAGGGTCGCGGCGCTAGCCTGCCCAAAGTCGGCGAATGCCCATAGAAGGCGGGAGAGCGAATAAACAAGAGCCGCCAAAATAGTCAGCGCCCACAGAAACTTATTCATGTGGGGGTACTCGGCAAGGCTTCGGTTCACCCGAGGCAATAAAAAAGCCCGTTCGGATCGCTCCGCGCGGACTCGTTTAAGCATGGGGTATAGCACTGTTTATAGCGGAAATTAGCCTCTCAGCCAACAAAAATCGCCCTACGGCCCCTCTTTGCGATGTTGCTCGACATATTCCCGCAGCGCCGCGTTGATGCGGGTCTGGTAGCCGTCGCCGCCCTGTTTGAACCAGTCGATGAGATCGGCGTCGAGGCGCAGCGATAGCAATTGCTTGTTGACGCGATAGAACACGCCACGCTTGGCGCCGCTCCAGTCCTTGACCGGCCGGGCGTCGGAGGTGTCGATGGTGACGCCGGAGAGTGTCGCCAGGGCCTCAAGCTCGGCCTTCTGCTCTGGCGTCAACGGGTCAGAATTGCCCTTCTTCATAGGCTTTCCTTTCGTGGGCCTCGGCCCGGCGGGCGCTGATGATACGACCTTGGCCGCTCAGATCATCCCAGGTGTGAACGACGAACAGCAGGACCGGGAAATCCGAACTGGGTTTGCCAATGGTCCGCCAGCGTTCCTCGTCGGGATGGTGGTCGGGGAGGCTGAGCGCGAACGGGTCGCCGAACACCCTGGCGGCCAGTTCGAAGCTGACCTTGTGTTTGTGCAGGTTTCCTGCCGCCTTTTCCGGATCCCAGGTCCAAGGCACTCCGCATCTCCTGTAGCTACAAAAATATAGCTACAAAGAGGCGGTGCGTCAACAAGGGGAGGGTGGTTGCGGCCCACCTTGACAAATAATTAGATTAAACTAATATAATGAGTATCTGAAATTCACTCGGGTACCATCATGCTCCGCTTCGATATCGCGCCGGTCTGCTCCAACGCTTATCGCTTCCAGGCGGCCATGAGTTTCACCATCGCCGCCGTCTATCTGTTCACATCCTATCAGTGGGTGGCGTTCCTGCTGGCGTTCGGCGGGCTGCTGCGCGGTTTCGTCTCGCCGCACAAGTGCCTGTCCTACCGGCTGTTCGCGGCGATCACCGGGCGGCTGGGCTGGACCCGGAAGGTCAATGCCGGCGCCAAGATGTTCGCCGACAAGATCGCCGCCGTCGCCGGCACCGCCATGGCGGTGTCGTGGCTGATGGGGGCGGAGTTCGGCGCCATTCCGGCGACCGCCATCCTGATCTTCGCCTTGGTCGATCTGGCCACCGGCTTTTGCGCCGCCTGCTGGGCCTACGGCTTCTGGTACAAGCTGCGTTCGGCCTGAAGGAAGGGGGGCTACAGCAGCCCCATGGCCTTGAAGCTGGCGTGACCCTTGCGGCCCACCACCACGTGGTCGTGCAACTGGATGCCCACCGCTCCCAGTGCCTCCTTGACCGCGCGGGTCATTTCGATGTCGGCCTTGGACGGCTTGGGATCGCCGCTGGGGTGGTTGTGGACCATGATGATGGCGCTGGCGTGCAGCGCCAGGGCACGCTTGACCACCTCGCGCGGGTAGAGCGGGGTGTGGTCCACCGTGCCGGTCTGCTGCACTTCGTCGGCGATCAGGGTATTCCTGCGGTCGAGGAACAGCAGTCGGAACTGCTCGGTGGGCAGGGTGGTCATGGCGGTGCGGCAGTAATCCAGCAGCACATCCCAGCCGGAGATCACCGAAGTGTTGAGCACCGGGGCGCGGGCCAGGCGGACCGCCGCCTCGCGCACCACCTTCAGGGTGGCGGCGGCCACGTCCTTGATGCCGTCGACGGTCTTCAAATCCTCGACGTCGGCGGTGACCACGTCGGCGAAGCTGCCGAAGCGCTTGATCAGCGCCTTGGCCAGCGGCTTGGTGTCCTTCTGCGGAATGGCGGCGCCCAGCAGCAGTTCCAGCAATTCGTAATCGGGCAGCGCTTCGGGGGCATCGAGGAAGCGCTTGCGCAGGCGTTCGCGGTGGCCCCGATGGTCCGGTTCGGTCCGGTCGGGCTTGTCCGAATTGTCGGCGAGGCCGGGAAGGGGCAGGTCGGCGGTCACAGGCGGGCGCGGAAGTCTTCCAGCCAGGCCAGGCGGCTTTCCAGCAGGGCGATGTCGTGGTCCAGCCACGCCGCCAGGGCGCTGCCGCCCTCGCCATCGCTGCCGCGCAGGTCGGTCAGGCGGGCCAGTTCGCTGTCCACACTCTCGATCAGCAGGTCGATCTGGTGGGTACGCTCGTCGCTGTCCAGCAGGTCGAGGAAGCGCATCTTCAGCGCCACCACCAGCTTGGACAGGTCGGAACCGGGGCGCAGCCGGGCGGTCAGCAGGGTGTGCAGCTCGCGCCGCCCCGCCGCCGAGATGGTAAGCATGGAATCGTCTTCCATGCCCTGACCGTCCATGGCCTCGACCAGTCCTTCATAGCGCAGCAGCTCGATGGAGATGCCCATCAGCTCGAGGCTGGGGCCCATGATCCGGCCGGTGAAGTGCCGCACCGACCCCGCCAGCTCGCTGTAGTGCATGGGCAGGGACGCGATGGTTCCCAGCGCGCACAGGCGTACCGCTTCCTTGGGGGTCAGTGTGTTGTCGGCGAACATGGCTTGGCGCAATCCGGCAATCGTTCCAGCCAAATATAGGGGGTATTCGCCGCCCAGTCCACAAATACGACGGGAGGGCTTGCAAAGCTCTGTCATTTCACCGAGCTTGTCGCCATGAGCGCAGGGACGAGCGACGCCGCCGAAATCTGGGTGCTGGCCGATGACCGGGCCGGCAATGTCGCCCAATGCCTGGGCGTCGCCGAGGCGCTGGGGCGGCCTTTCGCGGTCAAGACCCTCCGCTATGACCGCCTGGCGCGGCTGCCCAACCTTCTGCGCGGTGCCGGCCTGACCGGGGTGGCCGCCGAAAGCCGCGAGGCGCTGCGCGCCCCCTGGCCGCGCCTGGTGATCGCCGCCGGACGGCGCACCGCGCCCGTCGCCCGCTGGATCAGGCGGCAATGCGGCGCGCGGCTGGTGCAGATCATGGACCCCGGCTTTCCCGGACGCGGCGATTTCGACCTGATCGTCTCACCCGCCCACGACCTTCCCAGGGCCGGCGGCAAGGTGATGGAGATCCTGGGAGCGCCCCACCGGGTGACGCCCGAGCGTCTGGCCGCCGAGGCGGACAGGTGGCGCCCGGCCTTCACCCACCTTCCGCGCCCCTGGGTGGCGGTGATCGTCGGCGGCGCCACCAAGAACCGGCCGTTCCCGGTGGAGATGGCCCAGGAGCTGGGCGAAAGCGTCGCCCGGCTGGCCGGCGGCATGGGCGGTTCCCTGCTGCTGACCACCAGCCGCCGCACCGGCGCGGCGCAGGAAGCGGCCCTGGCCGCCGGGCTGCCCGAGCCGCGCTGGCTGCACCTGTTCTCCCAGGGCGGCGACAACCCCTATTTCGGCTTCCTGGCCCTGGCCGACGCCATCATCGTCACCGGCGATTCCGTCTCCATGTGCTGCGAGGCCTGCGCCTCCGCCGCCCCGGTCTTCATCTGGGCGCCCGAGGGCTGGGCGGCGCCCAAGCATGCCCGCCTGCACGCCCAGCTCTACCGGGCCGGTCTGGCGCGGCCGCTGGCGGGCGCGGTTTCGCTGGAATGCTGGGAAAGGCCCCGCCTCAACGCCGCCCGGGAGGTGGCCCGCGCCATCCGCGAGCGGTTGTTGCCATGAGGTGGCTGGCCGTCCTGCTGATGCTGCTTTCGATGCCCGCCGGGGCCCAGCAGCGCCAGTTGCACGGCATCAAGGGCGAGGACCAGCGGATGCGCATGGTCGCGCAGGAATTTCCGTGGAGCGCCATGGGGCGCCTCAACTTCTTCAGCGGCCATTGCAGCGCCACCCTGATCGGGCCGCGCCTGATCGCCACCGCCGCCCATTGCCTGTGGAACCGCCGGACGCAACGGCCGTTCCCGGTCTCGTCCTTCACCTTCGTGGCGGGCTGGGACCGGGGAGAGTACCTGCGCACCTCCAAGGTGATCGCGGTGCATGCCGCTCCCCAATGGGTCCTCGACGGGCAGGAGCGCGGGCTGGCCAGCCGGGCCGACGATTGGGCGCTGATGGAGCTCGAGGAGCCGCTGGGCGACGAGATCGGCTGGATTGCCCTTGGCGCGCCGCGGACGGACATGCGGGTGGCGGTGGCCGGCTATGGCCGCGACAAGGCGCAGGTGCCCCTGGCCCATGTGGGATGCCGCCTGACCCGCCAGGCGCTGCCGGGGGTGTTCATCCACGATTGCGACGCGGTGCAGGGGGAATCGGGCGGTCCGGTGCTGGGCTGGAGCGAGGGCGAGCTTCGCCTGGTGGCCGTCAACGTGGCGGTGATCCCGGCCCAGGGCGAGGCCGGGGTGGCGGCGGGAACCGACGCCCTGCGACCGCTGGCCGTCCGCCTGGGGGCGGCCAAATCCACCCGGGCGGGACCGGCGTCGCGGCCCGCCAGCATGGATGTGGCTCAGTCGTTGAGGTAAAGGGCGTTCCGGTGGGCCTCGAGGCTGTCGGGGCCGAAGCAGCAGAACACCACCTGCTCCAGGGCGGCGGTTTCGCCCAGAAAGGCTCCCACCGTGGCGACGGCGATGCGGGCCGCCTCGTCCTTGGGGAAGGCGTAGATACCGGTGGAGATGGCCGGGAACGCCAGACTGCGCGCCCCAGCCTCCACCGCCAGCTCCAGCGAGCGGCGGTAGCACGATCGCAGCAGGGCGGGTTCGTCCTGGCCGCCGCCCTTCCACACCGGTCCCACCGCGTGGATCACCCAGCGGGCGGGAAGGCGGAAGCCGGGGGTGATCTTGGCGTCGCCGGTGGCGCAGCCGCCCAGAAGCCGGCAGGCCTCCAGCAATTGCGGCCCGGCGGCCCGGTGGATGGCGCCATCCACGCCGCCGCCGCCCAGCAGCGACGAATTGGCGGCGTTGACGATGGCGTCCACCTCCAGACGGGTGATGTCGGCCTCGACGATCCTCATCCTGCTGTCCGGCATCAGCGGAACTCCGGCTGCTCCAGCCCGTACTGGCACAACTCGATCATGGCGCCGTCGGGATCGCGAATATAGCACATGCGCTTGCCGCCCCGGACGATGTCCTTGGGGACCTCGGTGGGCTCGACGCTCTGGCCGAACTCGCGGCGCAGAATGGCGAGGCAGCCGTCCATGTCGTCCACCCGCAGGGCCACATGGCGCAGGCCGGGGGTGGACGGCTGGGTGGGCTGGGTCGCCGGTCCGTCGGCGAATTGCAGCAGCTCGACGCGGCAGGCGCCGCCCGGCGCGGCCAGGATGACGCAGCGGGCTCGCGCCCCCTCCAGGCCGGTCACCCGTTCGAACCATTCGCCCTCCAGCGGGCGGTCCATCACCACCGCCAGACCGAGCAGGGAGGAGTAGAAGCGGATGGACCGCTCCATGTCGGTGACCACCACGTTGATGTGGTCGTGACCGAGCAGCGCCATCAGCCGCCCAGCTGCAGCACGAATTCGGTGAGGAAGGGGGCGTTGCGCCGACGCTCGGAATCGGTGCGGCCGAAATTGGCCAGCAGCTTGCGCATCCAGGAGGCGTCCAGGCGTTCGAACTCGAAATGGGCCTTCATGGCCAGATGCTCGCCGACGAAATCGGGCAGCTTGGCGGTCCATTTCATCAGGCCGTCGCGGAACGCTCCCTCGCGCGCCTGGTCCATGCGCCCCGAGGGGGCGAATTCCTGGGTGTAGAGCTGGTTCAGTTCCCGCCAGCACTTGGCCATCACGTCGGCTTCGAACCGGATGAGGTCCTGCATCAGGACCAGGTTGTCCTCGTTGGGCGGTTCGTAATTGGCGCGCGTCGCATCCTCGCGGAGCAGCGGCCAGGGGTTGTCCTCGGCCTTCTGCGGCGCCGGCTTCTTGCCCTTGGCCGCCTTGGCGGTGCGGAACGAGGCCCAGCGGGCGTCCCAGTTGTGCAGGATGGGGTTGTTGACCTCGCTGCCCTGCATGATCTCGATCAGCTTCTCGCCGCCGACCTCGGCCCAGTTGTAGCTGTGGGCCAGGGTCTGCATGTGCCGGGTCGAGCGCATCTGCGGCAGGATGAACTTGGTCAGCACCTCGCGGTAGGCCACGCCGAACTCGGGCGCCAGCAGGAACGGCAGGCGGACGCCCCGCGACGGCTGGGTGATGCGGAAGATGCTGAGGATCTTTTCGGTGTAGGCGCAGATGGTGTCGTCGAACAGGGTCGGGAAGTCGGTGAACGGCTTGTCCGGTTCGTTGCCGCCATTACTCCCGGCACCGGGCAGTTGCGTCTGGAACTTGGGCATCATCTTGCCCATGCGGTCGCCCGCCGAGCCCAATTGGGCGGCGAACAGGGGCGGCGGCTCGCGTACCGGCGCTTGGGCGCGGACGGTGCGGGTGGGGGCGGCCACGGCGCCGCGGGCCAGCAGCGCCTGGAAGCCGGCCTGGGCGCTTTCCGCCTCGGTCATCTGGGGCGGCCCCAGCAATTGCATGGCGATGTCGGCCAGGACGCGCAAATCCTCTTCCTTGCCGTCGCCGGGCGGCAGCAGGGACTGGAAATTGCGCTCGCGCGATTCCTTCAGCTTGGGCAGGCCGTAGCGCTCGATGGATTTGGTGAGGATCACCGAGAAGACCACGTTGAGCTGCTTCTCGTTGGCCCACTTGCGCGCCTCGGGGTCCCGCAGGGTCAGGCGGCGCAGCATGAGGATCTGGGGAACTTCCAGATGACGGGTGGCCGCAATAAGGCTGGCGACCTTCGTCTCGAAGGTCTTTGCCCCCTCTCGCGGATCGGAACCCGTCATGCGCCTGTCGCCGGCCTTGACGGCCGTCCCTTCCCAAACGTCGTACGAGGCCGTCCCCCCTGGACAACCTCTCTCAGACCCCAATCCCATGGGGATAGCGCATGAGCGGCCACACGCGCAAGTCCGTTCCGTCGCTTTCGTGACCGAATGTGACGGTGGGGTGGGACATCCTACGGCCTAGACCTTACGGATTAGCCCTTACCACCTCGCCATGGCGGGCGCAGCCCGGCAGGCAAAGGTCGAGAAAGGCGCCGGCCACGTCGCCGGGTTGCGCCAGCTTGGACTGGTCCTCGCCGGGGAAGGCGATGGTTCGCAGCCGGGTGGCCACCGGGCCGGGGTCCAGCAGGTTGGCCTTGACCGCCGTCACCTTGGCGATTTCGGCGGCCCAGGTGCGGACGGTGGTTTCCAGCGCCGCCTGGCTGGCGGCATAGGCGCCCCAGAACGGCTCGGCCCCGCCGGCGGCGGCCGAGGTGGTGAACACCGCGCGTCCGGCCGGGGCCATGCGCAGCAGCGGGTCGCAGGCGCGGATCAGCCGCCAGTTGGCGGTGACGTTGACGGCGAAGGCCTCTTCCCAGTCGTCGGGGGCGTGGTGAGCCACGGGGGAGAGGCCGCCGCCGATGACCCCGGCATTGCCGACCAGGATGTCGAGCCGGGCGAAGCGCTGGAAGATGGCGGCCGCCACCTGCTCGATCAGGCCGGGCTTGCACAGGTCTTCCGGCACCAGGACCAGCGGCTTGCCGCCCGCCGAGCGCACTTCGTCGTCCAGCTCCTCCAGCGCTCCCTGCGTGCGGGCGATGGCGACGATCTCGGCGCCCTCGGCGGCGAAGCGGCGCACCACGGCCGCGCCGATGCCGCGCGAGGCGCCGGTGACCAGCGCCACGCGCCCTTCAAGCACTCCGGCCATCAGGGGGTATCCTCGGTCAGCAGGGACAGTTGCTTGGTGTCGGTCTTGGCGCCGGTGTAGTCGGTGGGCTCCACGGGATAGTCGCCGGTGAAGCAGGCGTCGCAGAACTGCGGCTCGGCCGCGTTGCGGCCGGGCTCGCCCACCGCCCGATAGAGGCCGTCGATGGAGATGAAGGCCAGGGAATCCACGCCGATCAGCTTGGCCATGCCGTCCACGTCGTAGCGGGCGGCCAGCAGCTTCTCGCGCTCCGGCGTGTCGATGCCGAAATAGCACGAATGGGTGGTCGGCGGGCTGGAGATGCGCATGTGCACCTCGGTGGCGCCGGCCTGGCGCACCATCTCGACGATCTTGCGGCTGGTGGTGCCGCGCACGATGGAATCGTCGACCAGGATGACGCGCTTGCCGGCCAGGGTGGCGCGGTTGGCGTTGTGCTTCATCTTCACGCCGGTGTTGCGGATGTTGTCGGTGGGCTGGATGAAGGTGCGGCCCACATAGTGGTTGCGGATGATGCCCAGCTCGAAGGGAATCCCGGCCTCGGCGGCGAAGCCGATGGCGGCGGGCACGCCGGAATCGGGCACCGGCACCACCACGTCGGCCTTCACCAGGCTTTCACGGGCCAGTTCGGAGCCGATGCGCTTCCTCGCCTCGTAGACGCTGGTGCCTTCCACCACCGAATCGGGGCGGGCGAAGTAGATGTACTCGAAGATGCAAAAGCGCGAGGTCCGCTTGACGAACGGCTTGACCGAGCGGATGCCGTCGGCGGTCAGCACCACGATCTCGCCCGGCTCCACGTCACGGACGAATTCGGCGCCGATGATGTCCAGCGCACAGGATTCCGAGGCCAGGATCCACGCCTTGTCCAGGCGGCCCAGGCAAAGCGGGCGGATGCCCAGCGGGTCGCGCACCCCGAATACCGCGTTCGTGGTGGCGGCCACCAGGGAATAGGCCCCCTCGATCTGGCGCAGCGCGTCGATCAGGCGGTCCTCGACGGTGGAATAGAGGCTGATGGCGATCAGGTGGATGATCACCTCGGTGTCGGTGGTCGACTGGAACAGGCAGCCGCGCCGCACCAGTTGGCGGCGCAGCGCCATGGCATTGGTCAGGTTGCCGTTATGGCCCAGCGCCAGGCCGCCGAACTCCATCTCGGCGAACAGCGGCTGCACGTTGCGCAGCAGGGTCTCGCCGGTGGTGGAATAGCGCACGTGGCCGACCGCCATGGAGCCCTTCAGCTTGCGGATCACCGTCTCGGAGCCGAAATTATCCTCCACGTGGCCGAGGCCGCGGTGGTTGTGGAAGTGGGTGCCGTCATAGGCGACGATGCCCGCCGCCTCCTGGCCGCGATGCTGCAGGGCGTGCAGGCCCAGCGCCACGTGGGCGGCGGCTTCGGGGTGGCCGAAGATGCCGAACACACCGCATTCCTCGCGGAGATGATCGTCGTCGAAGGGGTGGGTGGTCAGCATGGGATTGGGTCCTGGAGTTCGGTGCGGGGGAGGGCTCGGTGCCGGGAACGTTACTGGTTGCTGCGGATCAGCCGCTCCATCTGGGTGCGGCTTTCGCTGTCGTAGCTTTGCTCGGGCCTCGTCCCCGCCTTGGCGTCGGCCTTGACCTTGCCGTCGGGTGAGGGGCGGGCGGATTGCGCCGCCGGTTGCGGCGAAACGAATTTCTGGAAGGTCTTTTCGGCTTCCATCAACTGGCGGGCCTCGGCCGAGGCTTCCCTGGTCCGGCCTTCCGCCTTGCCCAGCCCTTCGGGGGCCAGACCCTGCAGCATGGCGGCGCCGCGCATCAGCCAGGGGCGCGAGCGGCTTTGCGCCAGCCAGTCGGGCTGCTGTTCCGGGGTATCGAACAGCCAGGCCGCCGACATATAGGCCAGGGATACCAGCACCGCGCCGCGCGCCAGGCCGAAGACGAAGCCCAGCGACGAATCCACCGAGTTCAGCGCGCTCTTGCGCACGGTATCGGACACCCGCTTGGTCAGCAGCGACAGGACCAGCAAGGTCACCAGGAACAGGGCGGCGCCGGCGGCGATGTCGGCCACGATGGCGGTGCCGATCTGGGCGCGGAAGAACGGCTGGGCGTGGGGAAAGCCGTAGAGGGCGGCGAAGACGGCTCCCACCCACGAGGTGATGGACAGCACTTCCTGGACGAAGCCGCGCAGAAAGGCGAAGCCCGCCGAGCCGAGCAGCACCACGGCGACCACAACGTCAACGGCGGTGATGTTGAGGTTCCCCATTGCCTCGTCCAGTTTAAGGTGGTCACTCGTGCCGGAACAGTCCCAGCACATCCTGCAAATGGCCGATGGAGCGGATGGCGAGCGGCGACCCCGCGCCGGCTGCCCCACCGCCCTTGTCCTTGCGGGGCCGGGCCGGCACCAGCGCCTGGGCGAAGCCGAGCTTGGCGGCCTCCTTCAGGCGGGTATCGGCCTGGGCCACCGCCCGGACCTCGCCGGAAAGCCCGATCTCGCCGAACACGACCATGTCGGCGGGAACAGGCACATCGGATGCGGACGACACCAGGGCCGCGGCGACGGCAAGGTCGGCGGCCGGCTCGGCGATCCGCAATCCACCGGCGACGTTCAAATAAACGTCATTGCCCGACAAAGCAAGCCCACAGCGGGCATCGAGCACCGCCAGCACCATGGACAGCCGGTTGGTGTCCCAGCCTACCACGGCGCGCCGGGGCGACGACAGCGAGCTTGGCGCCACCAGGGCCTGGATTTCCACCAGCATGGGCCGCGTGCCCTCCATGCCGGCGAACACGCAGGAGCCCGACACGTTGCCGCGCCGCTCGGCCAGGAACAGGGCGGAGGGGTTGGCCACCTCGGACAGCCCGCCCTCGGTCATCTCGAACACCCCGATCTCGTCGGTGGCGCCGAAGCGGTTCTTCACGGCGCGCAGGATGCGGAACTGGTGGCCCCGGTCGCCTTCGAAATAAAGGACGGTATCGACCATGTGCTCCAGCACGCGGGGGCCGGCGATGGTGCCCTCCTTGGTGACATGGCCGACCAGGAACAGCACGAAGCCGCGCCTTTTCGCCAGCCGGATCAGCTCGGCGGCGCAGGCGCGCACCTGAGAGACGGTGCCGGGCGCCGATTCGATGTTGTCGGCATAGACGGTCTGGATGGAATCGATCACCACCACCTGGGGGGCGTCGGGACCGTCCAGGGAAGCCAGGATGTCGCGCAACGACCCGGCCGAGGCCAGCGCCACCGTGGCCTTGGCATAGCCCAGGCGGGCGGCGCGCATGCGCACCTGGTCCACCGCCTCCTCGCCCGAGATGTAGGCCACCGAGACCTGGGCCGACAGCCGCGCCGTGGCCTGGAGCAGCAGGGTGGACTTGCCGATGCCGGGATCGCCGCCCACCAGCAGGCACGAGCCGGGCACCAGCCCGCCGCCGCACACCCGGTCCAGCTCGCCGATCCCGGTCAGCCAGCGCGACAGCGGCGCGGCGGCGCCCTCGAGGCCGACGAACTCGATCCGCTTGCCCTTGCCGCCCGACAGGCCTTTGGGCACTTCCTCGCGGGCCGCTTCCTCGGCGATGGAGTTCCAGGCGCCGCACGACTCGCACTTGCCCGCCCACTTGCGGGTGACGGCGCCGCATTCCTGGCAGACGAACTGGGAGGAGGGGGACTTGGCCAAGGCGTACTCCCCGATATGGGCCTTAAGCCCGCAGTTCCATGGTGATCGGCCCCACCGCGCGGCCGTGGATGAACTGGTCCACGTATTCGTTGCCGGAATGGTCGATGTCCTTGGCCGGGCCGACCCAGATCAGCCTGCCCTTGTAGAGCATGGCGATGCGGTCGGAGATTTTGCGGGCCGAGGCCATATCGTGGGTGATGGACAGGGCCGTGGCGCCCACTTCCTTGCAGCACTTGACGATCAGGTCGTTGATCACGTCGGCCATGATGGGGTCCAACCCGGTGGTCGGCTCATCGAAGAAGATGATTTCCGGGTTGGTGGCGATGGCACGCGCCAGGGACACGCGCTTTTGCATGCCGCCCGACAGTTCCGCCGGGAACAGGTCGCCGGTCGAGGCGGCAAGGCCCACCTGGGCCAGCTTCTCGATGGCGATGTCGCGGGCCTTGTTGCGCTCCATCCTCTGGCCCTGGATCAGGCCGAAGGCGACGTTCTCCCAGACCTTCAGCGAGTCGAACAGGGCGCCGCCCTGGAACAGCATGCCGAACTTCTTCATGATCCGGTCGCGGTCCTTGGCGCCCATGCCGGCGATCTCTTCGCCGTCGACCTTGATGGAGCCGGTCTCGGGGCGCAGCAGCCCCAGGATGCATTTGAGCATCACCGACTTGCCGGTGCCCGAGCCGCCGATCACCACCACCGACTCGCCTCGCGCCACGCTGAGGTCGATGCCGTCCAGCACCACCTTGGGGCCAAAGGCCTTGTGCACGCCCGTCAGTTCGATCTTCGGAGTCATGCTTTTGCCCTCAGGCGCCGGCGCACGCCTTTGCGTGCTTGGCTATCCTCGCTCATGCCTCCGCTCCGCTCTCGGCAACGCTGCGGCGCGCTCAATGCGCATAGTCGCTTCGCTCCAGTCATGGCTTACTTTCCGAAGAACATGGCGGTGATGATGTAGTTGAACACCAGGATCATGATGGCCGCCGACACCACCGCGTTGGTGGTGGCCGCGCCGACGCCCTGGGCACCGCCCTTGGAGTAGTAGCCGTTGTAGCAGCCCATCAGCGTGATCAGGAAGCCGAACACGGCGGCCTTGGTCAGGCCCGAGATGACGTCCAGGGGCTCGAGGAATTCCCAGGTCCGCGCGATATAGGTGGCCGAGTTGAAGCCCAGCTTGTAGACGCCGACGATATAGCCGCCGAACACGCCGATGATGTCGGCGACCAGCACCAGGAAGGGCAGCATCAGGGTGCCGGCCAGGATGCGCGGCGCCACCAGATACTTGAAGGGGTTGGTCGACAGCGTGGTCAGGGCGTCGATCTGCTCGGTGACGCGCATGGTGCCGATCTCGGCGGCCATGGAGGCGCCGATGCGGCCGGCCACCATCAGGCCGGCCAGGACCGGCGCCAGCTCGCGGGTCACCGACAGCACCACCACGGTGGCCACGGCACCCTCGGCGGCGAAGCGCGAGAAGCCCGAATAGGATTGCAGGGCCAGCACCATGCCGGTGAACACGGCGGTCAGGCCAACCACGGGAAGCGAGAAATAGCCGATCTCGATCACCGAGCGCAGGATCAGCCGGGGATAGAACGGCGGGCGGACGGTGTGCGACACCGCCATGGCGGTAAAGGCCGACATCCGGCCAACGTGGGCCAGGAACGCCAGGAACACCCGGCCGACGGTCGCCAGAAATGAGATCATGACGGGGATGCCTCGGTGCCGATCCAGCGGCGGTGATAGCGGCGTCCCAGGGCGGTGAGGACTTCATAGCCGATGGTGTCGGCCTCGGCCGCCACATGGTCGGGACCGTGGCCGGGGCCGATCAGTTCGATCAGCCCGCCGGGATGGGCGTGCTCCACCGGGACGTCGGTGACGTCGAAGGTGGTCAAATCCATGGAAACCCGTCCGACCACCGGCACCTTCATCCCCCCGATCATCCCATGTCCGCGATTGGAGAGGGACCGGAACCAGCCGTCGGCATAGCCGACCGCCACGGTCGCCAGCTTGCGCTTCCCCTCGACGCGGTGGGTGGCACCATAGCCAACGGTCATGGGGCTGTCAACGTCACGGACCTGGACGATTTTCCCTTGCAGTTTAATCACTTGGCTCATGGGATTAGGGCGGCCGGGCATGGGGTTGAGCCCGTACAGCGCCGCGCCGGGGCGGACCATGGCCAAGTGGAAACCGCGGCCCAGGAAGATGCCGGACGAGGCGGCGATGGACTGGGGCAGGGCCGGCAGATGCGAGGCCAGCCGGCGCAGCGTGGTCACCTGTCGGGCGTTCATGGGCGAATCGCTGTCGTCGGCGCAGGCCAGATGGCTCATCACCAGGATGGGGCGCATGGCGGCCAGGATTTCCGGCTTGGCGGCCAGGCGTTCCAGTTCCGGCTCGGACAGGCCCAGCCGGTTCATGCCGGTATCGATGTGGACGGCCACGGCGGGGGCGCCGCTGCCCTTCTTGGCGAAGGTGGACCAGCCGGTGATCTGGGCCAGGGAATTGAGCACCGGAATCAGGCCGTGGGCGGCGAATTCGGCCTCGTCGCCGCCCAGCGGGCCGCCCAGCACGTGAATCACCGCGCCGGGCACCATGCGGCGAAGCGCGATGCCTTCGTTGACGCAGGCGACGAAGAACGAGCGGCAGCCGGCGGCGAACAGGGCGGGGGCGATGCGCTCCATGCCCAGTCCGTAGCAATCGGCCTTGACCACGGCGGCGGCCTCGGCGGGCGCCACCAGGGCGGACAGCCGTTTCCAGTTGGCGGCGATGGCCGCCACGTCGATGGTCAGCAGGGCGGTGGCGCGGGAAAGGTCGGTCATGGTCTGCCCAGGCAAAGAGGATCGGGCAACATCCCTCGCTTCGCCCGCGAAGACAAGCCCCAGTTCAACCGGGGCGGCGGCTGCGGCAGATCAGCCATGCTCCGTCCGGTCATCGAGGGAGGGGGGAGTCCGTGTCCGTCTGCAGATTGGCGGCCATGATCCGCATCAGCCTGATGGCTTCGGCTTTGTCGGTTTCGCTCATGCCGCGGGTGGCAAGGGTGTTGACGGCCATGGCGCACCCCAGCACGTCGTCCCGGATGGCCAGCGCCCGTTCGGCGGGATAGACCAGGGCGCGCCTGCGGTCGAGCGGATCGGGGCGGCGCTCGACCAGGCCATCCCGCTCCATCCGGTTCAGGGTGTTGGCCATGGTCGGCTGTTCCACCGATACGGCGGCGGCGATTTCCGCCTGGGTCAGGCCGGGGCGTTCCCAGACCATGAGCAGGGCGGGGAATTGTCCATGGACGAGGCCATGCGCCTCGATGCGCCGGTCGAGGGCGCGGATGAACAGGCGCGCCAGGAGATTGACGAGATAGCCGAAGGATGAGTCCCGCTGAAACATGGATCGATCATTTCCATGTCGGGCGGAAACATGCAAGGGCCATGGCCAGCAGCGCCAATCCGACGTTGAGGCTTCCCGCAATATCCTCGACCAGCTTTGCCCGCTTCCAGGCCGACGGGTCAAACGAGCCCGCCGCCAGCGCCTCGGCCTGGGTCATCAATTGCAGGATCTGGGGGGTGATCACCGCGGTGCCGATCAGCAAGGCGGCAATGCCGACGGCAAGGTGGAAACGCAGCCAGACCGGGCGCGGCCGAGGCAGGATCCTGCGCCGCAGCAGGCCGGTGACGGTCAGCAGGACAAGCCCCGGCACGGTGGCCGCCAGGGTGACGATCAGCATGACCTTGCGGGAGAACACCACCCCCATGGCGGGAATGGCTCCGTCGGGGCCGATCTGGCCCAGGACGATATGGGTCGGGATGCTGCCCAGAAAGAGCGCCAACCCGAGAAGATGCAGCAGCTTGAGCAGGTGAGGCATGATTGCGTCCTCCGGCATATGAATAGCAAGCTATCTATATGCCGGAGGATAATGTATAGCAAGCTATTTTATTTCGGAGGGTCAGAACCCCGGGTCTTCGTAATGGTCGCTGGCCGCCAGGTTGCCGAACTTGGTGTACTCGCCCTGGAAGGCGAGGCGCACCGTGCCGACCGGTCCGTGACGCTGCTTGGCGATGATCACCTCGGCGGTGTTGTGGACCTCTTCGCAGCGCTGCATCCACTTGGCGTGGCGTTCGTTGAACTTTTCCTGGGCCTCTTCCGGCCGTTGTCCCGGCTCGGCGCGCTCCAGGTAGTACTGTTCGCGGAACACGAACATCACCACGTCGGCGTCCTGCTCGATGGAGCCGGATTCGCGCAGGTCGGCCAGTTGGGGCCTTTTGTCCTCGCGCTGCTCGACGGCGCGCGACAACTGGGAGAGCGCGATCACCGGCACCGACAGTTCCTTGGCCAGGGCCTTGAGGCCGCGGGTGATCTCCGAGACCTCCTGCACGCGGTTTTCGGAATTGGCGGACGAGCCTCGCAGCAACTGAAGGTAATCGATGACGATCAGGCCCAGGCCATGCTGGCGTTGCAGCCGGCGCGAGCGGGTGCGCACCGCCGAGATGGAGAGCGCCGGGGTATCGTCGATGAACAGCGGCAGGCGGTGCAGGTTCTGGGCGGCGACCACCAGACGCTCGAACTCCTCGTTGGACATCTCGCCCTGGCGGATCTTGTGGCTGTTGATCTCGGCCTGCTCGGCCAGGATACGCGACGCCAGCTGTTCCGACGACATTTCCAGGGAGAAGAAGGCGGTGATGGCGCCGTCGACGCCCTTCTTGCGGCCCAGCGCGTCCACCTCTTCCTTGTAGGCGTAGGCGGCGTTGAAGGCGATGTTGGTGGCCAGCGCGGTCTTGCCCATGGAGGGGCGGCCGGCCAGGATGATCAGGTCGGAATCGTGCAGGCCGCCCAGCTTGGAATCCATGTCGATCAGGCCGGTGGGCACGCCCGACAACTTGCCCTGGCGCTTGTGGGCCGCTTCGGCGTTGGCGATGGCGCCCACCAGGACGGTACGGAAATCCTCGAACCCGCCCTCGGTCTGGCCGGTGGTCGCCAGGTCGTAAAGCTTGGCCTCGGCCTTGCCGATCTGGTCCATGGCCGGGACGTCCAGGTCGGCCGCAAAGGCGTCGTTGACCATGTCCTCGCCCATGCCGATCAGCGAGCGGCGCAGATGGAGGTCGAAGACCAGCTTGCCGTAATCCTCGGCATTGATCACCGAGACCACCGCATTGGCCAACTGGGCGAGATAGTTGGTGCCGCCGATCTCGGCCAGGCCGCCGTCGTTCTCGAAATAGGTCTTCAGCGTCACCGGGTTGGCCATCTGGCCGCGCTCGATCAGCTTGCCGCAGGTGGCGAAGATGCGGCCGTGCACCGGGTCGGCGAAGTGCTCGGGCTTCAGGAATTCCGAGACGCGCTCGAAGGCGCGGTTGGACAGCAGGATGGCGCCCAGCAGGGCTTGCTCCGCCTCGTAATTATGGGGCGGAACGCGAAAACCGATCCCTTCGGCGGGGGCGGCGGGATGGTCTGGGGGCATCGAGGTCATAACCCGGGCATGTTAGCAGAAGCGGCTAGTGTCCGCGCGGGCTTATCCGCCTGTGGATAAGGTGGATAACGGGGAAAAGAAAACGGCGACCGGACAGGACGTCCGGCCGCCGCTTCCGAAAAACAGTCGAGACTCAGGCCTCGGCGGCCACTTCTTCCTCGGCCGGAGCTTCGGCTTCGGCTTCGGCTTCGGCTTCTTCAGCCTCGGCGGCGGCGGCGGCGGCAGCGGCGGCGGCGGCACGCTCGGCTTCCTCGGCGGAGCGGGCGACGTTGATGGTCACCACGACCGACACTTCCGGGTGCAGGGAGATGCGCACGCCGTAGGAGCCCAGGGTCTTGATCGGCTGGTCCAGGTTGACCATGCGGCGCTCGATGGTGAAGCCGGCGGCCTTGACCGCGTCGGCCACGTCCTTGCCCGACACGGAACCGTAGAGCATGCCGCTCTCGCCCGCCTGACGGACCATCAGGACGGACAGGCCGGCCATCTTGTCGGCCACGGCCTGGGCTTCGTCACGGCGCTTGAGGTTCAGGGCCTCGAGCTGGACGCGCTGCTTCTCGAAGAAGGCCAGATTGTCCTTGGAGGCGCGCAGCGCCTTCTTCTGGGGCAGCAGAAAATTGCGGGCGAAGCCGGGCTTGACGTTGACCACGTCGCCCATCTGGCCCAGCTTCTCGATCCTCTCGAGCAGGATGACTTCCATCTTATTCCTCCTTGCCGCCGCCGCTTGATTCGGCGCGGCGGAATCTCGTCATGAACCTCACCAGTCCCAGGCCGGCCACGGGAATAAACGCCCAAGCCGAGGCCAGGAACAGACCTCCATACATCGCCGCGAGGAACACCCTCGCGTTAGGCCGGCCAGCGGCCCATCCGTGCACTGTCGCAAGCCCCAGAAGGGCGAACGGAATCAGCGTCACCACCACCGCGCTGCGGGTGAGATAGCCAAGGTCACCCTCGGCCACGGCCCCGGTTATCGCCACGGCTGCCAGCACCACCCCCAGCCAGAGCGGAAGCTCGAGCTCCCGATAGGACGGAGTGGGCCGGCGGTTTTTGCCGAGACGCACCAGGAAGCCCTGGGCCGTCACGGCGTTGACCACCGCCATCGCCAACCACGAACTGGCGACCATGGCCGGGAAGAACGGAACCCACCAGTCGGCGGCAGCCTTGCGCTGCTCGCTGGTGAGGTTGGGGGCCACCATGTCCAGGGTGCGTCCGATGGTATCGGCCACCCAGGCCTGCAGCCCGCCGTTCTCCACGCCGTCCGGTCGGTCCGGGATCAGGAGGGCGCCGATCACGATCAGCGCCAACCCGGTTCCGGTCAGCCAGCCCAGCACCAGGCCCGGCGGATACCATTCGACGCTGCCGTCGGCGTTGCCACGCCACAACAGCGCCCGATGGACCACCACCAGGCTCGGCAGCATGACCACCACGGCGAAGGGCAGGGAGGCGAACCCGCCTGCCGTCAACGCCACGGCGACCATCGCGGCCAAACCCGCCGCCACCGCCGCTCCGTTTCCCCGGTACAACCCCACCATCATCAGAGGCAGGGGGGCCAGGTAGGAGAGCAGCATTCCGGCGGCAAAGCCTTTTGCCAGCGACAGGAACAGGAGTGAAGACACCAGTCCTGCCGCCAGCGGAACGCCAATTGACCCGATCACGGTGACCCGGCCGAACCTAAACTCACTTCACCACGTAGGGCAGCAGGCCCAGGAAGCGGGCACGCTTGATGGCCTGGGCCAGTTCACGCTGCTTCTTGGCCGACACCGCGGTGATGCGCGACGGGACGATCTTGCCACGCTCGGAGATGAACCGGCTCAGCAGCTTGATATCCTTGTAGTCGATCTTCGGCGCGCCCTCGCCCGAGAACGGGCAGGTCTTGCGGCGGCGGAAGAACGGACGGCGCGGGGCTCCGCCAGCGGCGGGGCGGGGACGCTCGGTCTTGACCTCGGTCATTATTCGCCTCCTTCCATACGGCGGGGTTCACGGTCGCGGCGCGGACGATCCTCGCGGTCGTCACGGCGGGGACGGTCGTCGCCCTCGCCACGACGCGGACGGTCGTCGCGGGACTTGGACTGCATCATGGCCGACGGACCCTCTTCGAGCTCCTCGACGCGGATGGTCAGCGTGCGCAGCACGTCTTCATTGATCGACATCTGGCGTTCCATCTCCTTGACGGCGGCGGACGGCGCATCGATGTTGATCAGGACGTAGTGGCCCTTGCGGTTCTTCTTTACCCGATAGGCGATGTTGCGCAGACCCCAGTACTCCTTCTTGGAGACCGAGCCGCCGCCCTGGGTGATGATGTTGGAAAGTTCCTCGGTCAGGGCTTCCACCTGCGGGGCGGAAATATCCTGGCGCGCGATGAACACGCATTCGTACAACGACATTCGAAAACCCCTTACGGCTTTTCTCTTCCCATATCGTCCCCAATGGACGAACAGGCATAGCCGACCCCCCCTTTCGGGATGCCGGCAAGGGTTGGAAGGGGCGCACTATACACAAATCGATTCGGGATGCAAGCGTGCAGGAGACGGGGCTATGCCGGCTGCAGCGCGGCTCCCAGTGGCGCGGCCTCGGGGGATGACGGCACGGTCGCCGAGTGATGGGCGGCGGCCCGGGCCTGCGGGCCCAGGCGGGGTTCGTGGCGGCGGTCCACCTCAGGGGCGGCGGTGCGTACCACCCGGTTGAGGACTTGCCCCAATTCGCCCACCTGCGCTGCCATGTCGGCCAGGACCGAGGTGACCGAGGACGCCTCGGCGCCGCTGCGCCGCGCCTCGTCGGCCACCAGGATGATGCGCTCGGTGACCTCGCGCGCCGCGTCGGCCGACTGGGCGACGTTGCGGGCGATTTCCTTGGTGGCGGCGTCCTGTTCCTCCACGGCCGCCGCCACCGATCCGGCGATGGCCTCCACCTTGCGGATCACCGCCACCGTGGCGGCGATGGCCTCGCCCACATGGCCGGCCATGGTCTTCAGGTCCTCGATGCGGGTGGCGATCTCCTCGGTCTGGCCGCCGGTCTGGTCGGCGAGGCGCTTGACCTCGGAGGCCACCACGGCGAAGCCCTTGCCCGCCTCGCCGGCCCGGGCCGATTCAATGGTGGCGTTGAGCGCCAGCAGGCGGGTCTGGCCGGCGATGGCGGCGATCATGGACACCACGCTGTCGATGCGGGCGACGGCGTCCAGCAGGGTTCCCACGGTGTGGTTGGCATCGTCGGCGGCCACCACCGCCTCGGCCACCAGGGTCGAGGACGAAGCCACCTGGGACGAGATCTCGCGGATGGACGAGGTCAGCTCCTCGGCGGCGCCGGCCACGGTCTGGGCATTGGCCAGGCTCTGCTCGGCGGCGGCGGCGACCCGCTGGGAATTGTCCTCGACCCGGATGGCCGAGGAGGCCATGTCCTCGGCGGCGGTCACCGCCCGGCGGCTGCCGTCCTCGACCTTGGCGACCACCTGTCCGGTTTCGCTCTCGATGGTCGAGGCCATGGCCAGCAGGGCGGCGCGGCGCTCGGTCTCGGCCTGCTCGCGGGTCCGTTCCTGCTCCGCCTCCATGCGGGCGACCGCGATGGCGTTGTCCTTGAACACGCTGACGGCGCGGGCCATGGCGCCGATCTCGTCGCGGCGGCCGCCGCCGTCGACCTCGACGGCCAGGTCGCGGTCGGCCAGGCGCAGCATGGAACCGGTCAGGTTCGCCACCGGCCGGGTGATGGAGCGGGTCAGGGTGACGACGATCATGGCGCCGGCCAGCAGGGCCAGGGCGAGAGCGGCGGTGATGGCGGTGGCGGAACGGGCGGCCTCGGCCCGGTTGGCCGCGATGCCGGCGCTCAGGTCGCCGGCCAGGGCGTCCTCGATGCTTTTCATCAGATCGATGCGCCGGGTGGCGGCGGAGAACCAGCGTTCGGCGGAGAGCTCGGCGGTATTGCCGTCCAGCACCTGCTTGCGGAAGGCGACGAACTCGGTGGAGGCGGCGGATTCCAGCACTCCTTGCAGGGCGCGGCGCTGGGACGGGGTGGCGCGGACCGCATAGGCGCGCACATGGGTGTCCTGCACGGCGGCCAGGGCGGCGATGCGCTGGCGGGCGGCCTCGTCCATGCCCACCGACAGTCCGCTGGCCCCGGTGGCCCGCTCCATGCCGGCGTTCTCCTTGGCGCGCATCAGCTCCAGATAGGCGGCGATCAGGTTGCCGGTCTCCTGGTCGGTCTCGGTGGCGGTAAGCTTTTCCGCCACGCCCAGCAGGGATTCGATCAGCACGGAATAGCGGGCCACGGTCTGCGGGCCGGTGATCTCCAGGCGCTCCACCGCCGAGCGCAGGGTAGTCAGCCCGGCCAGTTCGCGGCCGGCCCGGTCGATGCTCCAGGCCAGTTCCTCGCCGATGCCGTCGCCCAGGCCCGACATGCTGTCGCCCAGGGTCTTGAGGCGCGGATTGGTGCCTTCCAACTGCCTGCTCCGTTCAGCCCCCATACGGGCGCCCCTGGAGGCGGCGAAGGCCGAGGACAGGCCGCGTTCCTTCTGAATCTCGTGGACCGTCCCGCTGATCTCGATGGCCAGCCCGGCCAGCCGGCCGGTCCGTTCGGCCTTTTCCATCTCGCGGAATTTGGCGAGATCGATGACGGCCGCGGAAATCACCGCCGCCAGGGCCGGCAGCAGAATGGCCAGCCACACGCGTTGGCCGATCTTCAGATTGGACATCATCGCCGCGATCATTGCGTCTCCCCCGCTGAACCGAGCCTCCGGGCAAGCCTCCCCGCCGCCCGGCGGCTGTCGCACGATCCGTCTGCGCAACCCGCATTGGCTGTGATATCCAGCCGGTTCAGGATGCGCGGCGGAGAGTATCACCCCCGATAGGGGTATGGAAATATCCACTTTGTTTATGTGGTACTTGATGTATCTCAATTCGCCGTGGTGATCCGCTGGAAGCGGCCGTTTTCCACGGATCGCTTGACAGGCGGCGGCGTCTCGCCTTTCTTCTCGCCCATCAATTTCGTCTCGAGGGAGTTTCTCCATGACCCGCGCGTTCGTCTTTCCCGGCCAGGGTTCCCAGGCCGTCGGCATGGGCCGCGAACTGGCCGAGGCCTTTCCGGTGGCCCGCCAGCTGTTCCAGGAAGTGGACGACGCCCTGTCGCAGAAGCTGTCCGCCCTGATGTTCGAGGGGCCCGAGGACCAGTTGACCCTGACCGAGAACGCCCAGCCCGCCCTGATGGCCATGTCCATGGCGGTGGTCCGCGTGCTGGAATCCGAGGGCAAGCTCGACCTCGCCAAGGCCGCTTCCTTCGTGGCCGGCCATTCCCTGGGCGAGTATTCGGCCCTGGCCGCCGCCGGCACCTTCACCGTGGCCGACGCCGCGCGGCTGCTGAAAGTCCGCGGCCAGGCCATGCAGAAGGCGGTGCCGGTGGGCATGGGCGCCATGGCCGCCCTGCTGGGCTCCGAGCTGGAACAGGCCCGCGAGATCGCCGCCCTGGCCGTGGCCGAAGGTCCCGGGGGCGAGGTCTGCGAGGCCGCCAACGACAACGGCGGCTCGCAGGTGGTGCTGTCCGGCCACAAGGGCGCCGTCGACCGCGCCATCAAGATCGCCGCCGAGAAGGGCATCAAGCGGGCCATTCCGCTGCCCGTGTCCGCCCCCTTCCACTGCGCCCTGATGCAGCCCGCCGCCGACGCCATGGAAGAAGCCCTGGCCAAGGTGGAGATGAAGGCGCCGCGCATTCCCCTGGTGGCCAACGTCACCGCCGCCCGCGTCACCGATCCCGCCGCCATCCGCGATCTGCTGGTCCGTCAGGTGACCGGCACCGTGCGTTGGCGCGAATGCGTGCTGTTCATGAAGGCCGAAGGCGTGACCTCGCTGGTCGAGCTGGGCGCCGGCAAGGTGCTGGGCGGTCTGGCCAAGCGCATCGACAAGGAGCTGTCGGGCTCCTCGGTGGGGACTCCCGCCGATATCGAAGCCTTCCTCAAGTCTCTTTAAGTTTAGGGGGAACCTCCATGTTCGATCTTACCGGCAAGACCGCCCTGGTGACCGGCGCCTCCGGCGGCATCGGCGGCGCCATCGCCAAGGCCCTGCATGCCCGTGGCGCCACGATCGGCCTGCACGGCACCCGGCGCGAGGCCCTCGACGCCCTGGCCGCCGAGCTGGGCGAGCGCGTCCATGTCCTGCCCGCCAATCTGTCGGACGGCGCGGCGGTGGAGCAACTGGCCAAGGACGCCGAGGCCGCCCTGGGCTCCATCGACATCCTGGTCAACAATGCCGGCCTGACCAAGGACGGCCTGGTGCTGCGCATGAAGGACGAGGACTGGCAGACGGTTCTCGACGTCAACCTGACCGCCGCCTTCCGCCTGTCGCGCGCCGCGGTCAAGGGGCAGATGAAGCGCCGCTGGGGCCGCATCATCAACATCACCTCCATCGTCGGCGTTACCGGCAATCCGGGGCAGGTCAACTACGCCGCCTCCAAGGCCGGCATGATCGGCATGAGCAAGGCCCTGGCCCAGGAAGTGGCCAGCCGCAACATCACGGTGAACTGCGTCGCGCCGGGCTTCATCGCCTCGGCCATGACCGACGTGCTGTCCGACGAGCAAAAGGCCAAGCTGAACGCCGGAATTCCCGCCGGACGCATGGGAACCTCCGAGGAGATCGCCGCCGCCGTGGTCTATCTCGCCAGCACCGAGGCCGCTTACGTGACCGGCCAGACCCTGCACGTCAATGGCGGGATGGCCATGATATAAAGGTGTCGAAAATAAGGCCTCCGATGCTGGCAATGCCCAAAAAAGTATGGTACAGACGGGCACTTTCCGCCTGTCGGGGCATGACGCCGACGGGTGCGTTAAACAGTTTTCCCATAGACGAGACTTTTCGAGGATTCGCAAATGAGTGACGTGGCCGAACGGGTTAAGAAGATCGTCGTCGAGCATCTGGGCGTTGAAGAGGCCAAGGTGACCGAGAACGCCTCCTTCATCGATGACCTGGGCGCCGACAGCCTCGACACCGTCGAGCTGGTGATGGCCTTCGAAGAAGAATTCTCCGTCGAGATCCCCGATGACGCCGCCGAGAAGATTCTCACGGTGAAGGACGCCATCGACTTCATCACGGCGAATTCCTAATCGGTTTTCCGGACGCCGGGCCGCCTAGGGTGAGCCCGGCGTCTCTTCATCTGTCCCAGACACTTCCGAAAGCCAGGGTTCCATGAGACGTGTCGTCGTCACCGGCCTCGGCCTGACCACTCCGCTCGGTAATGGTGTCAATATCAACTGGGAGCGTCTGATCGCCGCCCAGTCCGGTATTCGCCGTATCGAAGCCTTCGATGTTTCCGATCTCGCTGCCCAGGTTGCCGGCATGATCCCGCGCGGCACCAATCCGGGCGAGCTGGACCTTGATGCGGTCGCCCCCGCCAAGGATCGGCGCCGCATGGACGATTTCATCGTCTATGGTCTGGCCGCCGCCGCCGAAGCGGTGGAGGATTCCGGCTGGAAGCCGGAAGATTCCGAATCGCAGGAACGTACCGGCGTGATGATCGGTTCGGGCATCGGCGGTCTGCCGAACATCGCCGATGGTGCCGTGACGCTGGAGAAATCCGGCCCGCGCCGCATCAGCCCCTTCTTCATTCCCGCCGCCCTGATCAATCTGGTCTCGGGCCATGTCTCCATCCGCTACGGCTTCAAGGGTCCGAACCATGCGGTGGTGACGGCCTGCGCCACCGGCGCGCACGCCATCGGCGATGCCGCCCGCCTGATCATGTTCGACGACGCCGACGTGATGATCGCCGGCGGCACCGAGGCGGCCGTTCATCGCCTGGGCATCGCCGGCTTCGCCGCCGCCAAGGCGCTTTGCACCAGCTATAACGACCGTCCGACCGAGGCGTCCCGTCCCTGGGACAAGGATCGCGACGGCTTCGTCATGGGTGAAGGCGCCGGCATCGTCGTCCTGGAGGAGCTTGAGCACGCCAAGAAGCGCGGCGCCAAGATCTATGGCGAAGTGATCGGCTACGGCATGTCGGGCGACGCCCATCACATCACCGCTCCGGCCGAGGACGGCAATGGCGCGGTGCGCGCCATGCGGGCCGCCATCAAGCGGGCCGGAATTTCGCTCGATGAGATCGACTACGTCAACGCCCACGGGACCGCCACCATGGGCGACACCATCGAACTGGGCGCCGTCAAGCAGGTGTTCGGCGACCACGCCTACAAGCTCTCCATGTCGTCCACCAAGTCGGCCATCGGCCACCTGTTGGGCGCGGCGGGCGCGGTGGAAGCCATCTACTCCCTGCTGGCCATCCGCGATCAGGTGGCGCCGCCGACCCTCAACCTGCACAATCCGGATGAGGGCTGCGACATCGACCTGGTGCCGCTGAAGGCCAAGGAGCGTAAGATCAAGGTGGCGCTGTCCAACTCGTTTGGGTTCGGCGGCACCAACGCCTCGCTGGTGCTTCGCGGTTACTGAGCGGCTTGACCGTTGTTTCAGGCAAGGCCCCCGTTGATCCGGGGGCCTTTGTCTTGTCTGGAGGGTGAGGGATGAAGCCCTTGATGAAGATCGCCGTCGTCGTCGTCGTGCTGGCCGGGCTGGTTGCCGGCGGGCTGGGGTGGGACGGGCACCGCCGCTTCACCGCGCCGGGACCCTTGTCCAAGCCGGTGACGGTGATCATTCCCAAGGGCTCGGGCACCGAACTGATCGCCCAGTCGCTGGAAGGCGCCGGGGTGATCCCGTCGCGTCTGGTCTTCGCCATCGGCGTCAAGCTGCGCCGCGCCACGCTGAAGGCCGGCGAATACGCCTTCCCCGCCCATGTCTCGCCGGAAGAGGCCATGCGCATCATCGCCGAGGGCAAGGTGGTGATCCACAAGCTGACGGTGGCCGAGGGGCTGACCGTGCGGCAGGTGCTGGACCTGGTGCGGGAGGCCGATTTCCTGTCCGGCCCGGTGACCCGCAAGGTGTCCGAGGGCCGTCTGCTGCCCGAGACCTGGCACATGGTCCGCGACGAGCCGCGCGACGAGGTGATCGCCCGCATGGAAAAGGCCATGGCCCAGACCCTGGACGTGCTGTGGGTGGCGCGTGCCCCCGGTTTGGCCGTCAAAAGCAAGGAGGAGGCGCTGATCCTCGCCTCCATGGTCGAGCGCGAGACGGCGGTGGATGCCGAGCGCACCCGCGTGGCCGCCGTGTTCTACAACCGCCTGGCCCGGAACATGCGGTTGCAGTCGGACCCCACGGTGATCTACGGCGTGTCCGAGGGGCTGGGCGAACTGGATCATCCGCTGACCCGCGCCGAGTTGCAGACCAGCCACCCGTGGAACACCTACACCATCGACGGCCTGCCCAAGACCCCCATCGCCAATCCGGGCCGCGCCTCGCTCGAGGCGGTGCTGCATCCGGCCAGGAGCGACGAGCTCTATTTCGTCGCCGACGGCACCGGCGGCCACGCCTTCGCCCGCACGCTGGACGAGCACAACGCCAACGTGGCCAAGTGGCGCAAGATCGAGAAGGCGGGGAAGTAGGGCGGACGAAAAGCTATAGTCCGGCCGGGAGCTTGGACCGCATCATCTCCTTTCTGTCCATCTTGCCGCCATCGACGATAAAGGTGCCGTCGCCGACGGCGTGGATCATTCTTTTCTCCTCTCGGGCGCTGTCGAAATATGCGGCAACGCCTTCGAGCACGACGATGCTGTGCCGATCGATGATGTCGACAACCCGGCATTCGATATTCGCCAGGCATTCCTTGAGAAGCGGCGCCCGAACATGTCTGGCCTTGGCGCGGGTGAGACCGAACTTTTCAAATTTGTCCGTGTCTTTTCCGGAACACGTTCCCACGCCGACGGCTGTATCGATCAGGTCTACCGTCGGGATTGAGATCACACATTCCCGCGTTTCCCGAAGTGCGGCATAAGAATGGTTCCAGGGGCCGGTGGTGATCGCAAATCTGGCCGAGAACCCGAGAACCATGGTCCAGGTGATGGTCATCACGTTGTCTTTTTGACCATCATTGGTGGTGACCAGGACAACGGGCCCCGGCTCTATCAGCGTGAATGCCCTGTCGAGCGGGAAAGTTTCCATGCCATCCGCTTTTCTGCCGGCGTCTCCTACGCCCCCAACAACTTCAGCCGTTCCGCCGTCACCAGGGTGATGCCCTTTTCCGTGCGGTGGAAACGCTTGGCGTCCAGGGCGGCGTCCTCGCCCACCACCAGTCCCGGCGGCACCACGACGCCCTGGTCGACGATGCAGCGCTTGAGGCGGGCATGGCGGCCAATGTCGCAATTGGGCAGGATCACCACGTCCTCCACCACGCAGAACGAGTTGACGCGCACGTTGGAGAACAGCATGGAGCGCCGGACCACGGCGCCCGAGACGATGCAGCCGCCGGCCACCAGGGAATCCACCGCCATGCCGCGCCGGTTGTCGGAATCGAATACGAACTTGGCGGGCGGCGATTGCGGCTGGTCGGTCCAGATGGGCCAGCTCTCGTCATAGAGGTTGAGCGCCGGCGTCACCGTGGTGAGGTCCATGTTGGCCTCCCAGTAGGCGTCGATGGTACCGACGTCGCGCCAGTAATGCTCGCGCGCGCCTTCGTGCATGACGCAGGAATCCTGGAAGTGGTGGGCGATCACCCGGTGGGTCTTGACCAGGGCGGGGATCAGGTCCTTGCCGAAATCATGGGTGGTGCCGTCGGCGGTGGAATCCTTCTGCAGCAGGTCGAACAGCAATTGGGCGTTGAAGATGTAGATGCCCATGCTGGCCATGGCCTTGTCCGGGTGTCCCGGCATGGGCTGGGGATGGGCCGGCTTCTCGTCGAAGCGGATGATGCGGTCGTCCTCGTCCACCGCCATGACGCCGAAGCCCCTGGCGGCCTCCAGCGGCACCTCGATGCAGGCCACGGTGACGTCGGCCCCGGCCGCCAGGTGGTGGGCCAGCATCTTGCCGTAATGCATCTTGTAGACGTGGTCGCCGGCCAGGACCAGCACGTGCTCGGGCCGGTGGGCGCGGACGATGTCCAGGTTCTGGAACACCGCATCGGCGGTGCCTTTGTACCAGTTTTCGCCCTGGGTGCGCTGCTGGGCGGGCAGCAGTTCGACGAACTCGTTGAATTCGCCGCGCAAAAAGCCCCAGCCGCGCTGGATATGCTGCAGCAGGGAATGGGCCTTGTACTGGGTCAGCACCCCGATGCGGCGGATGCCGGAATTGATGCAGTTGGACAGGGTGAAGTCGATGATGCGGAACTTGCCGGCGAAGGGAATGGCCGGCTTGGCGTGCCAGTCGGTGAGATCCATCAGGCGCGAGCCGCGTCCGCCCGCCAGGATCAGCGCCAGGGTGCGGCGCAGGCGGTCGTTGACCTCGATATCGACGGCGGTGCCCCGGTCGGTGGGATCGTACATTCATCACCCCTTGGACGTTCTTTGTTGTCCAAGACGGTGCCACATTCCCCCGGACGGTACAATCGCGGGGGGCGCGGCACCGCCATGTGGCGCCACGGCGTCTCTCGACGGCGGCGGTAATCCGGGATAGGCTGAAGGTAGGAGAGCTTCAACCTCCGAACGGGGTTCCAGATGCGCGTGCTGTTCGCTTCCTCAGAAGTGTTTCCGCTGGTCAAGACCGGGGGGCTGGCCGACGTGTCGGGGGCGCTTCCCGCCGCCTTGGCCGAGTCCGGGGTGGATGTCCGCATCCTGCTGCCCGGCTATCCCGACGCCATCAAGGAGGCCGGTGCCAAGAAGGTGGCCGGGCAACTGGGCGATCCGTTCCGCCTGGGCGCCGAGGCCGCGCTGCTGTCCGGCAAGCTGCCCGACAGCGGCGTCCCCGTCTGGCTGGTGGACTGTCCCGCCTTGTTCGAGCGTGTCGGCGGCCCCTATCAGGACCCGCAGGGCCGCGACTGGCCCGACAACGCGCTCCGCTTCGCCCTGCTGTCGTGGGCGGCGGCCCATCTGTGCACCGAGGGCAGCCCCGTCAAGTGGCGTCCCCAGGTGCTGCACGCCAACGACTGGCAGACCGGGCTGGCGGCGGCCTACCTGCAGGCCTGGAATCCGGTGCAGCGCCCGGCGACGGTGTTCACCATCCACAACATCGCCTATCAGGGCCAGTTTCCGCCGGACATGGTGGCGCGCCTCGGCTTTCCGCCCGAGATGTATTCCATGGAGGGGTTCGAGTATTACGACACGCTCTCCTTCCTCAAGTCAGGGCTGTTCTATTCCGACCGCATCACCACGGTCAGCCCGCGCTATGCCAAGGAAATCCAGACTCCGGCCTTCGGCTGCGGCATGGAGGGCCTGCTGGGCCATCGTGCCGGCGATTTGACCGGCATCCTCAACGGCGCCGATTACCAGGTGTGGGACCCGGCCTCCGACGGCCATCTCGCCCATCCCTATTCTCCCGGCGATGCGGCGGGCAAGGCGCGCAACAAGGCGGCGCTGCAGGCGGAACTGGGGCTGGCCCCGGACCCGGCCGCGCCGCTGATGGTGATCGTCAGCCGCCTCAACGACCATAAGGGCATGGACCTCGTCCTGGCGGCGCTGCCCAACATCCTGCGCCTGGGCGCCCAGGTGGCGGTGGTGGGGACCGGCGACCGTCCGCTGGAGGACGGCTTCCGCGCCGCGGCGGCGGCCCATCCCACCCAGGTGGCGGCCCGCATCGGCTATTCCGAACCCCTGGCGCACCGCATGATGGCCGGCGGCGACATGCTGCTGATGCCGTCGCGCTTCGAGCCTTGCGGCCTCACCCAGTTCTATGCCTTCCGCTACGGCACGGTGCCGGTGGCCCACGCCACCGGCGGGTTGGCCGACACCTTGGTGGATACCGGCTACGACACCCTGATGACCGGCAAGGCCAACGGCTTCGTGTTCGAGCATTGCAACGTGGGGGCCTTCCAGTGGGCGGTGGAACGCGCCGCCGGACTTTATGCCAAGAAGGACCAGTGGGCCAAGATCGTCAAGTCGTGCATCGCCCAGGATTTCTCGTGGGGCCGCTCGGCGGCGCTCTACCGGGACCTCTACAAGTCGCTGGCCGGCAACGGCAAGGGGAAGAGGAAGGCATGAGCGAATTGGTTCTGGTCGCCGATATCGGCGGCACCCATGCCCGCTTCGCCCTGGTGGGCGCCGATGGCGAGGCGGTCAACCCGGTGGTGTTGCGCTGCGCCGATTACGAGGGGCCGGCTCCGGCCATCAAGGCCTATCTCGCCGACCAGGGGGGAGGGGCGGCGCCCCGGCACGGCGCCTTCGCCGTGGCCTCGGTGATCGACGGCGACCGCATCGAGCTGACCAATTCCCCCTGGCGCTTTTCCATCGACGCCACGCGGCAGGCCCTGGGGCTCGCGCGGCTGGAGGTGGTCAACGATTTCACCGCCGTGGCCCTGTCGGTCCGCCACCTGAAGCCCGAGCATCTGGCCGCCGTCGGCGGCGGCGCGGCGCGGCCGGGTTCGCCCGTGGCCGTGCTGGGGCCGGGGAC
>JAVBXM010000128.1 GCA_030824585.1 Phaeospirillum sp.
AAACGGCAGGGGCTCCTTGCTTTGTGACGGGGTACGCCCAAGGCACTAACGGGCTCCCTGCCGGATGGCCACTTTGCCATGGCCAACACCGACTACATACAAGGCACGAAGGCGGGAAGAAACATGAAGGCTTCTTCTCTTTCCTTCGAACCTTGGTGCCTTGTGGTCAATTCGACCATTGGGATACCGAGACGCCGACCCCATGGAAAACGGCTTGCCTCCATCGATGAGGACAGCGTCGCGGGCTACAACCCGATGGGCGCGAAGGCGGTGCGGCCCTTGACCTGGCGCTCGTAGTCCAGGGCCATGCGGACGTTGGGATAGGCCAGGTGGTCCCAGGGAATTTCATCCCAGGCGAACAACTGGGCCTCCAGGCTTTCCGGCCCGGCGGCGAATTCGGGGGCCACCATGCGGGCGCGGTAGATCATGTGGACCTGGCTGATCTGAGGAATGGAGAACACCGCCAGCAGGCCGTCCACCTCGGCGACGGCGCGGGCTTCCTCCCACACCTCGCGCAGCGCGCCCTGCTCGGTGGTCTCGCCCAGCTCCATGTAGCCGATGGGCATGGTCCAGTAGCCCAGCCGGGGTTCGATGGCCCGCCTGACCATCAGATACCGGTCGCCCCAGGTGCACACAGCGCCGACGATGACCTTGGGATTTTCATAGAGGACGAAGCCGCAATCGCCGCAAACCAGCCGTTCGCGGTCGTCACCTTCGGGGATGGAGCGAAGGGTCGGCCCGGACGGCTTCATGCGACCTCAGGCCAGGATGTCGAGATAGGTGCCCCGCGGCGCGCCACGATCCAGGCTGTCCACCGAGGTGTTGGGCGACAGCATGCGCCGGCCGCGCGGGCCGGCCGGGGTCGCGCCCTGGATGGCGGTCACCGCCTCGCCGCCGCCGGCCCCCACCGAGGCGCGCTGGTCGCGGCTGAACACGTCGCGGAGTCCCGAGACCGCATTGTTCAATGCCGACGAGCCGAAGCCGCGTGTCGATTCAACCATGGTTTTACCAATTCCCGACGAACCCGATTGCCCATCCTAGCACTTCGCCGCCGCCGGGAAAAGATGCAGGAATCCCAATATTCTTGCCCGTCCAGCGGTATTGTGGCTGAATGCGACCATGGCTACTACATACGCCCCCGCCACCGATCCTCTTGCCGCCAGGCCATCCGATCTGGCGACGCATTTCATGGAATGCGGGGCGCTCAACACCAATCTCAGCCTGGCACCGGGCGAGCGGCTGGTGATCACCGACGACCTGCTGAACGGCACGGTCGGCGACGTGGCCGCCCTGTCCATGGCCGCCATCGTCGCCCGCGATTCCCAGGTGGCGCTGGCCGCCATGCTGCCGCTGTCGGTGGCCGCCGCCAAGGTGTCGGCCCGCCACCGCCCCAAATACGAGCAGTTGTTCCAGCTGATCGAGGAAACCGCCTTCGATGCCGGGGTGCGCGGCTCGGCCGAGGCGATGATCGCCGCCGGCTTCCGCGAGGCGCGCATCCGCGAGCTGGCCGCCGAGCTGGGCGGCAACGTGGGTCCGGCGCGGGCCCGCTACCGCGCCTTCCTCGACGTGATCAAGCTACTGATCGACAAGAAGATTTCCGAGCCGTCCTTCCTGGACGAGTTCCTGGACTTCACCCGCGACGTGGCGGGCAAGCTGGATTTCGGCATCTACGCCATGTGCGTCGACCGGCTGTTCGTCAGCCCCAACATCCCGCTGGTGGTCAAGGTCTCGCTGGTCAAGGAAGTGCTGAAATACCCGCCGCTGGTGCGCAAGGAACTGCTGACCAACCTGCTGTCCTCCAACACCGCCCCCCTCGAGCTGATCCAGTTCACCCAGGGCGAGCTGTCGGGCGGCATGACCCGGGACCAGATCACCGAGATCGTCCTGTTCACCACCCTGAAGCGGGCCTGGGCCGCCCAGAAACACGCCCCCGGCCGCCCCACCATCTGATATCCCCCGAGAGAGTCCATGAAAGCCGTAATCTGCCCCGCTTTCGGCCAGGACCTGGTCGTCACCGACTTTCCCGCGCCCGCCATGATCCCCGGCGGCGTGCGCATCGCCGTGCATGCGGCCGGCGTCAACTTCGCCGACTCGCTGATCACCGGCGGCAAGTACCAGGAAAAGATGGAGCCGCCCTTCGTGCCGGGCATGGAACTGGCCGGCGTGGTCACCGAGGTGGCGGCGGGGGTCACCACCTGCAAGCCCGGCGACCGGGTGATGGCCACCGTGACGGGGGGCGCCTTCGCCGAGGAAGCGGTGTGCGCCTGGACCGACGTCTACGTGCTGCCCGACCGCCTGGATTTCGTCACGGCGGCCGGGTTTCCGGTGGCCTACGGCACCTCGCATCTGGGGCTGAAGGACAAGGCCGGGCTCAAGGCCGGCGAGACCCTGGTGGTGCACGGCGCGGCGGGCGGCGTCGGCCTGACCGCCGTCGAGGTGGGCCGGGCGCTCGGCGCCACCGTCATCGGCACGGCGGGCGGAGCGGACAAGGTCAAGGTGGCCATCGAGCACGGCTGCCACCACGGCATCGACTACAAGGCCGAGGACATCCGCGAGCGGGTCAAGGCCCTGACCGACGGGCGCGGCGCCGACGTGGTCTACGATCCCGTCGGCGGGCAGGTGTTCGACGCCAGCTTGCGCTCCATCGCCGCCGACGGCCGCATCCTGATCATCGGCTTCGCCGGCGGCACGGTGCAGCAGATTCCCGCCAACATCCTGCTGGTCAAGAACGTCACGGTGATCGGCTATTACTGGGGCGCCTATCGCAAGATCGCGCCGCAGATGGTCCGCGAGTCCATGCAGGAATGCCTGGACTGGTGGGCGGCGGGCAAGCTGTCGCCCCACGTCTCCAAGGTCATGGACCTTTCCCGGGCGGTGGAGGCCATCGGCCTGCTGAAGGGCCGCGCCGCCACCGGCAAGCTCGTCCTGACCTGTCGCCAGAGCATCGCCGTTTGAGCGATGCTCCAAGCGCCCATTGCGGGCGCGGCCAAGCGCGCGGAGGCGCGCGCCCGGCGAGGGGCCAACTTAAAAAGAGCCTTCCGGTGGAATTGCACCGGGGGCTTGTTACCCTCTGTTACTGACAGGCCGCTCCGTCCTGGGCATAATCCATTAGAAGAACCTGTACCATTCCCGACGACCTAGGAGACTCGCCGATGAAGACCAAGCTTCTGCTCGCCGTCGCCCTGATCGCCCTGGCGAGCACCGCCAGCGCCCAGGTCAAGCCGGAGGACGCCATCAAGTGGCGCCAGTCCGGCTACGCCTTCATGGCCTGGAACATGGCCCGCATCAAGACGAGCGTCGAGGGCACCTACAACAAGGAAGAGGTCATCAAGGCCGCCAACGCCATCCAGGCCATCGCCAATTCCGGCATGGGCGCGCTGTACCTGCCCGGCACCGACACCGGCACCGGCTGGGAAAAGACCCGCGCCAAGCCGGAAATCTGGACCGACAAGGAAAAGATCGGCAAGGCGGCCATGGCCTTCAACAAGGAAGCCAACGAGATGGCCAAGGTCGCCGCCACCGGCGATACCGCTGCCGCCAAGGATCAGTTCGGCAAGCTGGCCGCCACCTGCAAGGGCTGCCACGACGACTTCAAGATCAAGCAATAGGCTCGGAGTCCTCGGTCCGGCAGGCGCCTTCGGGCGCCTGTTCCGTTCTGGCAAGCGAGACGCGGCATGAAACGACAAGATTTTCGCCTGTGGGACCTGCCCACCCGTCTGTTTCACTGGTCGCTGGCGCTGGCCGTCGCCGCCGCGTCGGTCAGCGGCCAGTTGGGCGGCGGCCTGATGAGCTGGCACGGACGCATCGGCCTGGCCGCCGTCGGCCTGGTGGCGTTTCGCCTGGCCTGGGGGCTGGTGGGCTCGAGCTATGCGCGCTTTGGCCAGTTCTTCCCGATGCCGGGCGCCATCAGGGCCTATCTGCGCGGCGATTGGCGGGGCCAGGGCCATAATCCGCTGGGCGCGCTGGCCGTGTTCGGTCTTTTGGGCCTGCTGGCCGCGCAGGTCGCCACCGGGCTGTTCTCCAACGACGACATCGCCTTCACCGGCCCGCTCTACGATCTGGCCGGCAAGGCGCTCAGCAACCGCCTGACGGCCGTCCACCATCTGCTGTCCAAGCTGGTCTACCTGCTGGTCGCCGTGCATATTGGGGCCATCGCCTTCTACGCCCTGGTCCGCCGGCAGAACCTGATCCGCCCCATGCTGACCGGCCGCAAGGAAGGACCGGGCCCCTCGGCGCAAGGCGGCGGCATCGCCGCCCTGGCCGTGGCGCTGGCCGTGGCGGCCATGGCGGTGTTTGGCGCCGGCGGCGGATGGATGCCGCCCCCGCTGGCCCCGCCCCCCGCCGCCTCGACGCCGGATT
>JAVBXM010000154.1 GCA_030824585.1 Phaeospirillum sp.
CCCCAGGCCATCAAGGCGGGCGAGCCGCTGGTCGGCACGCCGCTGGGCTGGCCCGCCGATCCCGACGATCTGTCGGTGGATGCCGACGGCGAGCCCATCCGACTGGACAAGGCCTTTTCCTGGGAATACCCGCTGTCGGTCCACGGCATGATGCACAACGCCATCACCAATGCCTGGCGGGGCGATCCCTACCCCATCGACACGCTGCTGCTGTTCATGGCCAACATGGCGTGGAACTCCACCATGAACACGTCCGAGGTGAGGAAGATGCTCACCGACAAGGACGAGCAGGGGCAATACAAGATCCCCTTCCTGGTGGTCTGCGACGCCTTCCAGTCCGAGACGGTGGCCTTTGCCGATCTGGTGCTGCCCGACACCACCTATCTCGAACGCCACGACGTGATGAGCATCCTGGACCGGCCCATCTCGGAATTCGACGGCCCCGTCGATTCCGTGCGCGTGCCGATCTTGGCCCCCATGGGCGAATCCAAGCCGTTCCAGGAAGTGATCATCGAGCTGGCGACGCGCCTGAAACTGCCGGCCTTCACCAACAAGGACGGCAGCCGCAAGTTCCGCGACTATCCCGACTTCATCGTCAATTTCGAGACCGAGCCGGGGTCGGGCATCGGCTTCCTGTCGGGCTGGCGCGGCAAGGCGGGCGAGAAGTTCCTGGTGGGCGAACCCAACCCCAACCAGTGGGACCAGTACGCGCGCAACAACAACCACTTCCACCACGAACTGCCGCCCAGCTTCCAGTACATGCGCAACTGGAACAAGGGCTACCTGGACTGGGCCTACCGCCACCGTCTGGTGCGCTTCACCGACCCGATCATGCCGCACATCTATTCCGAGGTGCTGCAGAAGTTCCGCCTGGCCGGCGAAGGCAAGTGGAAGGGCAAGCAGCCCCCGGACCGCCTGAGGGACCGGGTGAAGACCTTCTTCGACCCCCTGCCCTTCTATTACACGCCGCTGGAATGGCGGTGCTCGGACGGGCATTCCTTCCCGCTGTCCGCTCTCACCCAGCGGCCCATGGCCATGTACCATTCCTGGGATTCCCAGAACGCCTGGCTACGCCAGATCCACACCAGCAACGTGCTGTTCATGCACCCCAAGGTGGGGGCGCTGGGCAATTTCGGCGATGCCGACTGGGTGTGGGCGGAAAGCCCGTGGGGCAGGATCAAGTGCCAGGCCCGCTTCACCGAGGCGGTGGAGCCCGGCACGGTGTGGACCTGGAACGCCATCGGCAAGGCCTCGGGCGCCTGGGGCCTTGACCCCGACGCCGACGAGTCCAAAAAGGGCTTCCTGCTCAACCACCTGATCACCGAGGAATTGCCCAACATGGTGGGCGACAGGCACGTCTCCAACTCCGACCCGGTCACCGGTCAGGCGGCGTGGTACGACCTCAAGGTCCGCGTGACCAAATGCAAGCCGGGCGAGGAGGGGGAAAGCTGGCCCCAGTTCAAGCCCATGCAGCCGCTGCCCGGCCAGACCATCGGCTTCAAGTCGAAGGTCCGCGCCTTCCTGGCCGGGAGGACGGGAGCATGAGCATGACCATCAAGGCGGGCGGGACGCCCGCGCTCCCGCAAGGTTCACCCCGGAGCGTGGGCGTCTCGCCCGCATTCAGCCGGGAGGGCCGGTCATGACCAAGAAGCAGTTCGCCCTGGTCATCGACCTCAACGTCTGCGTCGGCTGCCATGCCTGCGTGACGTCGTGCAAGGAATGGAACACCTCGGGCTGGGCCGGTCCCCTGCCCGACGTCAATCCCTATGGCGCCGATCCGAGCGGTGTATTCTTCAACCGCGTCCAGACCTATGAATGCGGCACCTTCCCCAACACCGAAACCATCCACTTCCCCAAATCCTGCCTCCATTGCGAGGAGCCGCCCTGCGTGCCGGTCTGCCCCACCGGGGCCAGCTACAAGCGGGATGAGGACGGCATCGTCCTGGTGGATTACGACAAGTGCATCGGCTGCAAGTACTGCTCGTGGTCGTGCCCCTATGGCGCCCGCGAGTTCGATCCCGTCCAGGGCGTCATGAAGAAGTGCACGCTGTGCGTCGACCGCCTCTACGACCAGACCATCGAGGAGGAGCGGCGCAAGCCGGCCTGCGTCCTGGCCTGCCCGGCCAGCGCCCGCATCTTCGGCGACGTCAACGATCCCAATTCCGAGGCGGCCAGGGCCATCCGCGACAACGGCGGCTTCCAGTTGATGCCGGAATGGGGCACCAGGCCGGCCAACCACTACCTGCCCCGGCGCAAGACCACCACCACGCTCCACCCTGACGAACTGGTGCGCGTCGACAACCCGCTGAAGGCCGAGGGCGAAAAGCCCCGCCCCGCCTTCACCACGCCGACCATCGACGGCGTTTCCAGCTGGTAAGGGGGAGAGTGACCATCATGAAACCCGCATTTTCCGTGATCTTCCTCACCACCCTGATCGGCGCGGCTCAGGGCCTGCTGATCGCGCTGGTCGCCGGCCAGATGTATGCCGGCGGCGAGAGCGGCGGCTTCTACGCCCTGGGCGGCGCCATCGCGCTGCTGCTGCTCTGCCTGGGGCTGGTGGCCTCGGTGTTCCATCTGGCCAATCCCCAGCGCGGCTGGCGGGCGGCGACCCGCTGGCGCACCTCGTGGCTGTCGCGCGAGGTGATCCTGATCCCCGTGCTCTGCGCCCTGACCTTCCTCTACGCGGTGGTCCACGCCTTCGGCTGGGCGCCGGTGATGGTCCGCCTGGGCAACGGCGCGGCCATCGACCTGCCCCTGGTGCTGGGCCTGCTGGTCACCCTGGCCTCGCTGGCGCTGTTCGTCTGCACCGGCATGATCTATGCCTGCGTACGGTTCATCCGCCAGTGGGCCTCGGGCTGGACGGTGGTCAATTACCTGCTGATGGGCCTGGCCTCGGGCTTCACCCTGGCCGCCGCCTATGCCCAGGTGCAGGGCAGCCTTCTGTCCGGCTTCATGAGCGGCGCCGCCGTGCTGCTCACCGCCCTGGCCCTGGCGGCCCGCGCCTTTCAACTGTGGCAAAACGTCACGGGCGCGCCGGCTTCCAGCCTGAAAAGCGCCATCGGCGTGCACCATTCCCAAATCCGCCAGATCACCCAGGGTTTCATGGGCAGTTCATTCAACACCGTCGAGTTCGTCGCCCCGGGCGGCACCGAGACGGTGAAGGGATTGTCGGTATTCTTTCTGGCGGTGGGCTTCGTGGCGCCGGCGGCGCTGCTGCTGGCCGGGATGCCGGTGCTGGCCTTCCTCTGCCAGTATGTGGGCCTGCTGGCCGAACGCTGGGTGTTCTTCGCGGCGGGCAGCCACGTGCAGAACCTGTACTACCAGGCCAAGGGCTGATTGCGGCCTGCGGGTGGAACAGACATGCGGGCGGGACGCCCGCACTGTTTGGCTCACACCGCCGGATGCAATTCCTCCATCATCGGCCCCGCCAGGCGGAGCGCCATGGCGCAGGCCGATGATTCGCCGCATTGGGTGCTGCACGAGCGGATGTTGTCGACGATGCGCAGGCACTCGGCATATTTGCCCTCGCCGTAGAGCCTTCGGGCCTCGGACAACATGGCAATGCAGCGATAGGACTGCCCGATCACCATCGTCTCACCTCGTCAGGCGGCGCAATCCCCCGCCGCCTGGGAATAGAGCTGGTCCACCAGAATACGGGCGACACCCGGGGTCAGGCTGGAATCGCGCGCCAGCAGCACCGCCCGCGCCGCGTCGCGCTCCTCGGCGCAATCCAGGCCCACCCGCCGAGCCGCGGCTATGGCGCTGCCGATGATCTCGATGAGTGAACCGTTCATGTCCTGCCCCGGATGTCGACCGTTGGAATTCTTCCATTCCATGATGGAACCCCCTGGCATCGCAGGCCAGACACGAAGCGAGAGAAGTTGTGTGTCCATGTAACGAAGCCGGGCCGCTCCCCCGGTCCATGAATGCCAGGCGATAATTGATGCCGGTCAATTAAGATTATCGAATATTCGATACGGCTGGCTATTTATCGCCCTGAACTCCCTTTGCCGAAAGGGAATCCTCGTTGACTTTGGAAAAGGCCGAGCCTACACCCATAGCGTCGTCTTGACATTCATTTGGAGCGGCAAGGTTCATGGTCGGCGGCGTCTTGCGTCGAGGCGGATGGATGCGAACGATACGGGCCGAAGGAGCCGGTATCGCGCGGCTGTTGCTGTTCGCCTTCGCCCTGCAACTGGCCGCGCCGCTGCTCGGCCTCGGCGGTATCGCCGCCCAGGCCGGCGAGGCGGCGCTTAACGCCGACCTGCGATCCTCGCTCTGCCATGATTCGGGAAACACCCCGTCGCCGGACGACATTCCCGGACCGGTATCCCAATCCCAGGTCAAGC
>JAVBXM010000118.1 GCA_030824585.1 Phaeospirillum sp.
AGTTGATGCAGGCCATGGCCGCCATGATGGGCGGCGGTGGCGGCGGCCCGCCCGGCGGCCCTCCGGGTCCGCCTCCCACCACGGGCGCCGCCATCCTGGGCGGATTGCGCACCTTCTGGAAAACCTTGTGCTGGCTGCTGGCCGCCCCGGAAAAGCCCGAGGACGCGCCCACCGGCCCGGCGGCCTGGCCCCGGCGCTTCCTCACCGGCCTGCGCGACTGGTTCCTGCCCGCCCTCAACCCGGTGGGGGCGGCGCCGCTGCAGGAGTACCACGCCCCGGAATTCGGCTCGCGCCTCTACAGCCTGGCCAATTCCTATCCCCTGCCCACCTGGCGGCCGCTGGCCCGGGTGGTGATGACGCTGACCGGCATCTTCATCGTCTGGGCCTTCGCCGCCCATCTGGACGAGGTGGCCATCGCCGAGGGCGAGATCGTCCCCGAGGGCAAGGTCAAGGTCATCCAGCACCTGGAAGGCGGCGTCGTCCGCGAAATCATGATCGCCGACGGCTCCGAGGTGAAGGAGGGAGAGCCGCTGATCCTGCTGGACCTGCCGGTCAGCTCCCTCAACAAGGAGGAACTGCAGGCCCGCATGGACGGCTACACGCTGCAGCGCGCCCGCCTCGAGGCCGAATTGCATGAAAAGCCGGTGGTCTTCCCCGACGAGGAGGCCAGGCGCCAGCCCGGCCTGGTGGAATCCGAGCGCCGCTCGTTCGAGGCCCGCCGCCAGGCCCTCAAGGCGACGCTGACCGTACTCAACGACCAGGTCCGCCAGAAGGGCCTGGAGGTGCAGGAATACGAGACCAAGCAGCGCTCGCTCTCCACCAGCCTGCGCCTCTCCCAGGAACGGTTCGCCATGTCCAAGGACCTGATCAAGTCGGGTCTGGCCTCCAAGATGGACCACGTGCAGATGGAGGCCCAGATGGAGGACCTGAAGGGCCAGTTGGACTCGGTGCGCGCCTCCATCCCCCGCGCCCAGGCCGCCCAGCAGGAGGCAAGGGGCCGCGTCGAGGAGGAAATCGCCCGCTTCCAGCGCACCGCCCAGAGCGAGATGTCGGAAGCCGAGCTGAACATCGCCCGGACCCGCGAGCTGTTCATCCAGGCCACCGACCAGCAGCGCCGCACCCTGATCGCCAGCCCCATCGACGGCATCGTCAAGAACATGCGCGCCAACACCATCGGCGGCGTGGTGCGGCCGGGCGATCCCATCATGGAGATCGTGCCGCTGCACGAGCGGCTGCAGGTGGACGCCAAGCTCAACCCCATGGACCGCGGCTATGTCCAGACGGGCCAGCGCGCCACGGTGAAGATCAGCGCCTACGACTACACCACCTATGGCGGACTGGACGGCGACGTGATCCTGGTGGCGCCCGACACCACCGTGCCCCAGACACCCAACGCCCAGCCCTATTACCGGGTGGTGGTGCAGACCGACCGCGCCTATATCGGCGACGAGAAGGCCAAGCGGCTGATCAGCGCCGGCATGCAGGCCACCGTGGAAATCCACACCGGCACCCGCTCGATCATGGAATTCCTGGTCAAGCCGGTGATCAAGCTGCGCCACGAGGCATTCCGCGAACGGTGATGGAGGCCGCCCCCTTTGATTTGTCATCCCGAACGCAGCCGAGGGACACCGTGCCAGGACGAGATCCCTCGCATACGCTGGGGATGACAAATCGGTCGGACCAACCGAAAATTTCGCCGCCCCTGTCACGTTCGTCCGGGCCGGCGCGTCATCAAGGCGTATCTCACCGGAAAGGATCGCCTTCATGAGCACTCGTTTCGATGTGGCCGCCCTGGCCGCCCCGGCTTACCAGGGCCTGTATGCCGTCTCCGAGACCCTGGCCGGGTCCAGCCTGGGGGCCGGTTTCAAGCACCTGATCGACCTTCGGGTTTCCCAACTCAACAACTGCCATTTCTGCCAGAACCTCCATCGCGAATGGGGCCTGCGCGATGGCGTGACCGAAGCGCAATTGGCGGCGGTGGCCGAATGGCCGGCCTCGCCCCTGTTCAACGCCGGGGAAAAGGCCGCCTTCGCCTGGGCCGAGGCCCTGACCCGGCAGGACGAGGACAAGGTCCCCGCCCTTCTGGCCGATCTGCGCGGCCACTGGTCCGATCAGTCCATCGCCGAGCTGACCATGATCATCGCGGTGATCAACGCCTGGAACCGGGTGGGCATCTCGGCCTACGCGGTGGGACCGGCGGCCCATGGCTGAGGGCCAAAGCCCGGCCCTGGTACACTTCCTGGCTCAGCGGCCGCGCCTGCGGCTGCTGGCCTACCGCCTGCTGGGCAGCAATGCCGATGCCGACGACGTGGTGCAGGATGCCTGGCTGAAATGGTGCCGGGTGGCGGAAAGGGTGGAGGAGCCCGCCGCCTTCCTGACCACCCAGGTCACCCGGCTGGCCCTGGACCGCCTGCGCAAGGCCCAGCGCCGCGCCCGGCTGGGAGCCCAATGGCTGCCCGATCCATGGGTCGAGCCGGTGGACCCCGGCGAGGCCGATCTGTCTACCGGGCTGCTGCTGCTGCTCGAACGGCTTTCTCCCGACCAGCGGGGGGTCTACGTGCTGCGCGAGGCCATGGACCTGGACTTCGCCGATATCGCCGGGATCCTGGGCAAGAGCGTCACCACCTGCCGCCAGATCATGAGCCGGGCACGGGCCGCCATCCGAGGGGGACAGCGCTATGACTGGGATGCCGCCCAGACGGCCACCCTGGTCCGGCGCTTCGCCGCCGCCTGCGACCAGCGGGACTACGCCGCCCTGGTTTCGCTGCTGGGGACCCAATCCCACCTGATCAGCGATGGCGGCGGCAAGGTCAAGTCGGCCCGCAATCCCATCCTGGGCCCCGACCGCATCGCCCGCTTCCTGCTCGGCGTGCGCCGCAAGTTCCAGCCCGCCGACTTCGCCTTCCGCCTGGCCGAGGTCAACGGCCTGCCCGCCCTGATCGGCGAGGCGGAGGGCCGGATACGCTGGGTGGTCACCGTCGGCTGCGCCGAGGGACGGATCGGCCAGGTCTACCTGCTGGCCGATCCCGACAGGCTGCCGGGGGCCTACCCCACCATCTCGTCGTCGGTATAGCCCTGGGCGTAGAGCAGGGTGACCAGATCGCCGTGGTCGACCCGCACCCGGGCCTCGGCGGCCACCACCGGCTTGGCGTGGAAGGCGACGCCCAAACCGGCGGCGCGCAGCATGTCGAGATCGTTGGCGCCGTCGCCCACCGACACCGCCAGATACGGGGTGATGCCCAACTCTTCCGAAACGGCGTTCAGCGTCGCCAGCTTGGCCTCGCGGCCGATGATGGTGTCTCCAACCTGACCGGTCAGTCGACCGTTCTCGACGATCAATTCGTTGGCGATGTCGCGGTGAAAGCCGCAGGCCTCGCGGACCTTGGAGGTGAAGAATTTGAAACCGCCCGATACCAGCACGGCATGGGCGCCGTGCTTGACCATGGTGCGGACCAGCTTGTGGGCTCCCGGCGTGAATTCGATGCGGTCCCAGGTCTTCTGCAGGCATTCCTCCGGCAGGTCCTTGAGCAGCCCGACCCGCTCGCGCAGGGCCGCCTCGAAACCGATCTCGCCGTTCATGGCGCGTGCCGTGATGCGGGCGATGTGATCCTTCAGCCCGGCGAAGTCGGCCAGTTCGTCCAGGGTCTCGCCGGTGACCATGGTGGAATCCATGTCGGCGACCAGCAGCTTCTTGCGCCGCCCCTCGGCCTTCTGGGCCACCACGTCGACGTTCCAGCCCTCGAGGATGCGCGTCGCCACCTGATCGGCCTGGCGCGGATCAAGCTCGGAGAAATCCAGGTCGCAGGCGTGTTCGGGGCTCAGCCAGCGGGCATGGCCGACCTCGGCGCCCAGCGCGCGGAGCGCGCCGCGCACCTCGAACACCAGCGAGGAATCAAGGCCCTCGCCGCCATGTCCGGCGATCAGGGTCAGAACGTTGATCATGGCGGGTCCTTAGGAGGAAAGAGAGGGGAGGGAGAGGGAAAAGCGGTCCCGTTTACTGCACCGCAGCGCGGATTGGCAAGCAGGAAGCCCTTGGCGGCATCCTTCCCTGGGGATAAACCTTGTAAGGAACGCTCCCTCCTGTCATCCCGAGGGAGCGACGTGATCGAGGGATCTCATCCTGGACGGATTGAGCCGACCCGGCACCATCGTCCCAGACGGAGATCCCTCGCATATGCCCGGGATGACGCCATTGATTGGGGAGGTCCAAGGTGTCCGTTCCGCTGCTCCGTCCGTTTCCCGGCCTGCGCCCCACCCCCGCCACCGCCGCCCAGGTGGCGGCGCCGCCCTACGATGTGC
>JAVBXM010000256.1 GCA_030824585.1 Phaeospirillum sp.
GGCAAGGGGGCGTGGGTCGATGCTATGGGGCGGCATTCCGATCGCTCCGGCCGGTCATCCCGGTGCGGATTCATCTGCCGAAGCCAAGGCGCGGTCAACGCAAGGATGGCGGCGCGGCGCGAAATTCACGCGCCTGTCATATCCCCCAACCTTATTTTTGGCGTAAACGAATTTTAAACGAAAGGCATAAGAAATTACACGGATGATGTTGAATTGTTATTACTCTATTGATATCAATTCGTATCAAAGGATTGATGCGGCTACATCGTTAGGGTGGTGAAGGCGAATGAGCACGAAGACCATTCAACCCTCGGGAAAAGAGCGGACCTTCGACCAGGATGAGATCATCGTCAGCAAGACCGACACCAAGGGGCGCCTCACCTATGTGAACGACGTGTTCCTGTCGGTGTCGGGTTTCGCCGAGGCCGAGCTGATCGGCCAGCCGCACAGCCTGATCCGCCATCCCGACATGCCGCGCTGCGTCTTCAAGCTGCTGTGGGACACCATCGCGTCGGGCAAGGAATTGTTCGCCTATGTGCTCAACCTGGCCAAGACCGGCGACCATTACTGGGTCCTGGCCCACGTCACTCCGGATTTCGGCCCCGACGGGCAGATCGTCGGCTATCACTCCAACCGCCGCGTGCCGAGCCGCGAGGCGCTGGCCAAGATCCAGCCCCTGTACCAGAGCCTGCTGAAGATCGAGGCCGCGAGCCCCGACCGCAAGCAGGGCATGGAGGCGGCATTCGCCGCCCTGGTCGACCAGTTGAAGCGCGAAGGAAAGCCCTATGCAGAATTTGTCCTCGGTCTCTAAGGCCCTGCGGGCGGCCAAGATCGCCTTTGGGGTCGCCCTCGCCCTGGCCGTCGTCGCCCTGGTCCTGCAGAACTGGATAGCCGCCGCCATCGCGCTGGCCATCGCCGTGCCGGCCTGGATGCCCATCGGCTACCTCAACCGCTCCAACACCAGTATCGAGAAGGCGGTGGCGGTCTGTCAGGCCGCCGCTTCGGGCAATCTCGGCGTCCGCATCATGGATATCCGCGGCGGCGGCAACCTGGCGGTGATGCTGCGCGCCATCAACCGGCTGCTGGACCTGACCGAGGCCTATTGCCGCGAGTCCCAGGCGGCCATGGAGCACGCCAACCAGCGCCAGTACTTCCGCAAGATCATCCCCACCGGCCTTCGGGGCGACTTCGCCCGCTATGCCGGCGTCATCAACGCCTCGCTGGACCTGATGAAAAGCCGCGACGCCGAGGCCCTGGCCTTCGCCGAGCAGAACGTGCGCATCCTGGTGCAGGAGGTGTCGTCGGCCTCGACCCAGCTGCGTCAGAGTTCGGACCGGCTGATGAGCAACGCCACCCAGACCGTGCACCAGGCCATGACTTCCGCCGCCGCCGCCGAGGAGGCTTCGGTCAACGTCCAGTCGGTGGCCGGTGCCGCCGAGGAACTGGCCGCCTCGTTCGGCGAGATCAACATGCAGACCACCCGGGCCACCGCCATCTCGTCCGAGGCCATGGTGACCGCCCAGCGCACCGACCAGACGGTGCAGGACCTGGGCCATGCCGCCGCCCAGATCGGCTCGGTGCTGTCGCTGATCCAAGATATCGCGTCGCAGACCAACCTGCTGGCGCTCAACGCCACCATCGAGGCGGCGCGGGCGGGAGAAGCCGGCAAGGGCTTCGCCGTGGTCGCCAACGAGGTGAAGACCCTGGCCAACCAGACGGCGCGGGCCACCGAGGAAATCTCGTCCCACGTCAGCCAGATCCAGCTGGCCTCGGAGGGCGCCGCCGCCGCCATCCGCGAAATCGCCCTGATCGTCGGCTCCATCCAGGAGACCTCGACCGCCGTGGCCGGCGCGGTGGAGGAGCAGAACGCGGTGACCATGGAGATCTCGCGCAACGTCCAGGAGGCCGCCACCGGCACCGCCTCGGTGTCGGAAGCGGTGGCCTACGTGAAGGACACCGCCGAGACCACCGACCAGGAGGCTCGCGACATCTCGGCCGCCGCCGCCAGCCTGGCCCAGCGCGCCGACGACCTGGAATCCCAGGTCAACGGTTTCATCGCCAGGATCAAGGGCCAGGCCGCCTGATTGTTTCCCCGGTGCGGGCTTCCCATGTGTGGGGAAGCCGCATCCGGGAGATTCCCCCATGACCGAGCCCGTCATCGCCCAGAAGGCGCCCTATCCCGTCGAGGTCGAGGCGGGCAAGACCTATTACTGGTGCGCCTGCGGCCGTTCCAAGGCTCAGCCGTTCTGCGACGGCAGCCACAAGGGGACCGGCCTCACCCCCGTGGCCCACACCCCCGGCAAGGCCGGAACCCTTTATTTCTGCGGTTGCAAGGCCAGCCGGAAGGCGCCGCTGTGCGACGGGACCCACAAGACGCTGTGATCGCTTGCCCGCGCTTCGCCATCGGGGTAAACCGGGAGACGGCAAACGCGGGGTTTTCATGAAAAGAATCGGTGTGATCGGCGGAGGGGCCTGGGGTACGGCATTGGCGCTGACCGCCCGCCGGGCCGGCCGCGACGTGATGCTGTGGGCTCGCGAGCCCCAGGTGGTGGAGGCGGTCAACACCCGCCACGCCAATCCCGATTTCCTGCCGGGCGTCGACCTCGACCCCGGCCTGCGCGCCACCGGCGATCTGGCCGAGGTGGCCGATGCCGACGCCGTGCTGCTGGTGTCGCCGGCCCAGCATTTGCGCGCCGCCTGCCACGCCCTGGCACCCCACTGGCGTGCCGGCGTGCCGGCCGTCATCTGCGCCAAGGGCATCGAGCTGTCCACCTGTGCCCTGATGCAGGATGCCGTCGCCGCCGAATTGCCCCGGGCGCCCATCGCCGTGCTGTCGGGCCCCACCTTCGCCATCGAGGTGGCCAAGGGTCTGCCCACCGCCATCACGCTGGCCTGCGCCGAGCCCGAGCTGGGGCGCAAGCTGGTCGAGGCGCTGGGCACCGCCACCTTCCGTCCCTATCTGTCCGACGATCTGGTCGGCGCCCAGATCGGTGGCGCGGTCAAGAACGTGCTGGCCATCGCCTGTGGCATCGTCGAGGGGCGCGGTTTGGGCGACAACGCCCGCGCCGCCCTGATCACCCGGGGACTGGCCGAGCTGACCCGCCTCGCCATGGCCAAGGGCGGCCGGCCCGAGACCCTGATGGGCCTGTCGGGCCTGGGCGACCTGATCCTCACCGCGTCCTCCACCCAGTCGCGCAACTACTCGCTGGGCTTCGCGCTGGGCGAGGGGCGCGCCCTGGCCGATATCCTGGGCGAGCGCCATTCGGTGACCGAGGGCGTCTACAGCGCCGGCGCCGTGGTCGACATGGCCGGGCGCATCGGGGTGGAGATGCCCATCTCGGCGGCGGTGGACGCGGTGATCAACCGCGGCCAGGGCCTGGACGACGCCATCCGCGCCTTGCTGTCGCGTCCGTTCCGCAACGAAGGATTATAGCCATGCGCCAGTTTGCCTTCGTCCTTTGCGCCCTCGGCGCCTTGTCGGCCTGCGCCGAGAATCCCACCGAGGGGGCGTTGTGGGGGACCGGAGCCGGGGCCGTGATCGGCGGCGGCATCGGACGGGCGGCAGCCATCGGCGCTCCCCATCTGGCCAGCACCTTCACGCCGGTCGGCGCCGTGGCCGGCGCGGCGGCGGGCTACATGATCGGCGGCTATTTCGATCCCCATCCCAACCGCCTGTGGTCGGCGGCGACCATCGAGGCGGCCGAATCCGGCAAGGAGGTCCGCTGGGCGGCGCGCGGCCTGGAAGGCGCGGTCACCCCGGTGGGAAAGGACTGGACCGACGGCGGCGGACGCTGGTGCCGGCGTCTGACCCAGATGGCGCAGCGGCCGGGCGAGGCGGCAAGCGTCTATTCCCGCGAGGTCGTCGCCTGCCGGCTGCAGGAAGCCACCTGGGAGGTGGTCGCTCCTGCCGAGGACGATCCCAGGAACTGAAAAATCGTTCGGGCTCAGAGACTTGCTTGACGCCGACAGGGGCGTTGGGCATGCTGGCTCCAACCTGGAACACAACCAAGGACTTGAAATCCATGACCAAGTCGGAGCTGATCGCCCGCCTGGCCGAGGCCAATCCCCATCTCTATCAGCGGGATGTGGAGCGGATCGTCACCACCATCTTCGACGAGATCGCCTCGGCGCTGGCCCGGGGCGACCGGGTGGAGCTGCGTGGCTTCGGCGCCTTTTCGGTGAAGAAGCGTGACCCGCGGACGGGCCGCAACCCCCGTACCGGCGAGACCGTCTCGGTGGAGGGCAAGGCGGTTCCCTTCTTCAAGACCGGCAAGCAACTGCGCGAGAAGCTCAACGTCGGCGGCGGTTCGTGAGACTCCTCGCCTGGATAATCGGCCTGCCCATGGCCGTATTGGTGACGGTGTTCGCCGTCGCCAACCGGGCGGAGATTCATTTCGACCTGTGGCCCCTGCCGTTCGGTGTCGAACTGCCCGCCTATCTGGCGGTGCTGGTGCCGCTGGCCCTGGGGCTGGCCGCCGGCTTCCTGCTGGGCTGGGCCTCGGGCCTCAGGGCCAGGCTGCGCGCCGGTTCATTGCGGCGCCGGTTGGACGCCGTCGAGAAGACCCAGTCTCAAGCTTGAGGGTGATTGTCCGTGACCAATCCCGTTTATGTCGCCATCGATACCACCGAGGCCGCCCGCGCCATTGCCCTTGCCGAGCGCCTGAAGGGGCAGGTCGGCGGCTTCAAGCTGGGCCTGGAATACTTCACCGCCAACGGCCCCGCCGGCATGGAGGCGGTGTCCGGCCTGGGCATGCCGCTGTTCGTCGACCTCAAGCTGCACGACATTCCCAACACCGTGGCCGCCGCCATGAAGGGCGTGGTGCGCCTGGGTGCCGCCATCACCACCATCCATGCCTCGGGCGGTTCGGCCATGATCCGCGCCTCGGTGGATGCCGCCAATGACGAGGCCGCCAGGCTGGGTATCGCTCCGCCGGCCGTGGTGGCGGTGACCGTGCTGACCAGCCTGGACCAGGCGGGGGCCGAGCAGGTGGGCTTCGACCGCCCGGTGCTGGACCAGGTCAAGCGTCTCGCCGCCCTGGCGCAGGAAAGCGGTGCCGCCGGCATCGTCTGTTCGCCGCTCGAGGTCGAGGCGGTGCGCGCCCTGTGCGGACCCGATTTCAAGCTGGTCATTCCCGGCATCCGTCCCGCCTGGAGCGAGGCGGGCGACCAGAAGCGCTTCCTTACCCCCGCCGAGGCCCGCGCCAAGGGCGCCGACGTGCTGGTGATCGGGCGGCCCATCACCGCCGCCGCCGACCCGGCCGAGGCCGCCGGCCGGATCAAGGCCGAACTGGGGCTCTAGCGCCATGCCGGTCGAGGTCAAGATCTGCGGCATCACCGATGAAGACGCCATGGACGCCGCCATCGAGGCGGGGGCCGATTACGTCGGGCTGGTGTTCTTCCCCCCCTCGCCGCGCAACGTCACGCCGGACCGCGCCGCCGAACTGGTGGAATTCGCGCCCGGCGACGTGACCAAGGTTGGCCTGTTCGTCGATCCCGACGATTCCACCCTGGACGCGGTGTTGACCCGGGTGCGGCTCGACCTGCTGCAACTGCACGGCCACGAGACGCCCGAGCGGGTCGAGGCCATCCGCCTGGAATACGGCCTGCCGGTGATGAAGGTGCTGTCGGTGTCGGACGCGGCCGACCTGGATGCCGCCGAGCCCTATCTGGCGGTGGCCGACCGTCTGCTGTTCGACGCCAAGCCGCCCAAGGGCGCCGTTCTGCCCGGCGGCAACGCGACGAGCTTCGACTGGTCGATCCTGACGGGCCGCAAATGGGGCCTGCCGTGGATGCTGGCCGGCGGCCTGACTCCCGCCAACGTGGCCGCGGCGGTGCGCATCAGCGGCGCGTCCTGCGTCGACGTCTCGTCGGGGGTGGAAAGCGCCCCCGGCGTCAAGGACGCGGAGAAAATCCGCGCCTTCATCGCGGCGGCGCGGGGCGGCTGACGCGGCCTGGAGCGCGGGCATCCTGCCCGCACCGGCCCCTCGGCGGCGCGCTCACGCCTCTTCCAGTTCCTCCACCCGGTCGGTGCTGACCACCCGGTTGCGGCCCTGCCGCTTGGCGCGGTAGAGGGCCGCGTCGGCGGCGGCGACCAGATCGCTGGTCGTGTATTCGTCCATCGGCACCAGCGAGGCGGCGCCGATGGACAGGGTGACGCAGTCGGCGGTCTGGCTGGCCCCATGGGGGAGGTTCAGGGTGTGCACGGCGTCGCGGATGCGCTCGGCCACGTGCAGCGCCCCTTCCAGATCGGTGTTGGGCATGATCACCGCGAATTCCTCGCCGCCATAGCGGGCCGCCAGGTCCGAGGGGCGGAACACCTGTTCGTCCAGGGCGGCGGCCACCGCCTTCAGGCAACTGTCGCCCTTCTGGTGGCCGTAGGTGTCGTTGTAGAGCTTGAAGTGGTCCACATCGACCAGCAGGATGGACATGGGGGTGCCTTCGCGCTGGTTGTGCAGCCATTCGGCCTCCAGCTTCTCGTCGAAGGAACGGCGGTTGGCCAGCCCGGTCAGCCCGTCCTTGACCGCCAGACTCTGCAGCGCCATCTGGGCCAGTTTCTGCTCGGTCTGGTCGCGCAGCGTCTCCACCACCGCCAGCAGGTTGCCCTCCTCGTCGTAGATGGGGCCGGCATCGACCGCCAGATACAGGCGTTTCTTCACCTGGGGCATCACGCACCAGTTTTCGGCCCGCAGGCCTTGGGTGCAATCGCTGGGCTCGGTATGGGTGACGTAGAGCTCGTCCATGGAATCCGTGCGGTCCAGGACCAGCAGGTCGGCCAGGCAGTAGCGCTCCTGGTCATAGAAGGCGCGCCAGTGGTCGGAGGTGCCGATCACTTCGTGGGCGGGAACGCCGGTCAGGCGTTCGCAGGCCCTGTTCCAGATGATCACCCGGCGTTCGGCGTTGAGCACGAAAGTGGGCACGACAAGATGCTGCATCAGGCGCACGGCGAAGACGTGCGCGGATTCCGTATGACGTGAGGTGGGCACCGCTTCCCCCATGTGACGTTCACGGCCGGCCGTTTCTATGACGGTCCTGGCGACTCCCTTGGACCCAATCATGCATGGAAGCGGCATCTGATTCCACCGCTTCCGTCACCGCCATATCAATCGGGGCGATTTTAGTGCCCGTCGCCCCCCGCGCTGGGGTGGCGGACCGGCTGCAGCAGGGGCAGCAGAAGTAGGCCCAGGGCGAACACCGCCCCCATCAGCAGCAGCACGTCGCCGAACGCCATGGTCATGGCTTCGCGCCGGGCCATCTGCGACAGCAGCTTGAGGGCGGCGCGGTCGGCACCGCCGTCCAGCATGGGGGTCAGGCGGGCCGACAGGCCTTCCAGCATGCCCACCGCCGCTCCCCGCGCCACGGTCAACGTTTCCGACAGGCGCAGCAGATGCAGGTCGACCCGGTGGGTCAGCGCCGTGTTGATGGCGGCCAGCCCGATGGCTCCCCCCAGGTTGCGCATCAGGTTGTAAAGGCCCGAGGCGTTCTGCACCTTGTCGGGCGGCAGGTGCCCCAGCGCCACGGCGTTGATGGGCACGAAGCAGAACATCAGCGACAGGCCACGCACCGCCTGGGGCAGGAACATCTCCCAATAGCCCCATTCCGAGGTCAAATGGCTGTTCAGCCACAATCCGCCGCCGAACAGGGCAAGGCCCATGCCCAGCATGTAGCGCAGGTCCATGTGGCGGGCCAGATTGCCGGCCAGGGGCGCCGACAGGGCCTGGAAGGCGCCGGTGACCATCATGGTCAGGCCGATCTCCAGGGCGGAATAGCCGCGCACCCGCCCGAGATAGAGGGGGATGACGTAGACCGAGCCATAGAGCCCGATGCCGATGATGAAGGAATAGAGGCAGCCCACCGCGAAATTGCTGTCGGAAAAGGCCCGCAAATCCACCACCGGATGCCTGGCCTTGAGCTCGCGCCAGACGAAGCCCAGCCCGGCCAGGGCCGAGACCAGCGCCACCAGGACGATGCGGCGGTCCTCGAACCAGTCGTCGCCGGGGCCTTCCTCCAGCACGTATTGCAGGGCGCCCAGGAACACCGCCACCAGGGCGATGCCCGCCATGTCGAAGCCCTTCAGCATGTGCAACTGGGGCTTTTCCTTGCGGCCGCAGGTGAAGACCAGCCCCGCCACCAGGGCGCCGGGCACCACGTTGACCAGGAACAGCCAGTGCCAGCTCCACGTCTCGGTCAGCCAGCCGCCGAGCGTCGGGCCGATGGTCGGCGCCATGGTGGCGACCAGACCGATCACCACCGACAGGCTGGCCTGCATGCGCGGCGGAAAGATCATGTAGGTGGTGGCGAACACCGTGGGGATCATGGCGCCGCCCAGGAAGCCCTGGATGGCGCGGAAGGCGATCATGGATTCGATGCTCCACGACACCGCACAGGCGGCGCTGGCGACGGTGAAGGTGACGCACGAGGCGAAGAACAGGTAACGGGTCGACACCACCCGGGCCAGCCAGCCCGACAGCGGGATCATCACCACCTCGGCGATCAGGTACGAGGTCTGCACCCAGCTGATCTCCTCGGCCGAGGCCGAGATACCCGCCTGGATCTGGGCGATGGAGCTGGCGACGATCTGGATGTCCAGGATCGCCATGAACATCCCCACCACCATGGCCAGGAAGCCGACCCAGTCGCGGGGGGTGACCACCCGGTCATGGGGACTGGCGGGAGGCGTGGTCATTTTCCGTCATTCCGGGTGTCGACCTTGACCACCACCGACAGGCCGGGCCGCAACTGGCCGGCCAGGGGATTGTCGCGGTCGACCCGGATGCGCACCGGGATGCGCTGCACCACCTTGGTGAAGTTGCCGGTGGCGTTCTCGGGGGGCAGCAGGCTGAACTTGGCGCCCGAGGCCGGGGCGAAGCTGTCCACCCGGCCGCCGATCACCGCGCCGGGAAAGGCGTCGACCTTGATCTCCACCCGGTTGCCCGGCGTCATGCGGCCGATCTGGGTTTCCTTGAAGTTGGCGTCGATCCAGACCTCGCCCAAGGGAACCACCGCCAGCAGCGTCTGGCCGGGGCGCACGTACTGGCCGTCGCGGACCGCCCGGTTGCCGACCACCCCGTCCACGGGGGAGCGGATGGCGGTGGCCTCCAACTCGGTCTCGGCGACGATCAGGGTGGCGCGGGCCTGCTCCAACTGCGCCATGGCGACGCTGCGTTCGGAGGCCAGCACCGCCAGTTGCCGCCGCGATGCCTGCAACTGGGCCCCCGACCCGGTCAGTCCCGCCTCGGCGCGGGCGGCGTCGGCCTGGGAGACGTCGAAGCGCTGGCGGCTGACGTAATCCTCGCGCACCAGACGGCGCGAACGCTCGAAATCGGCCTTGGCACGGACCATTTCGGCCCGGGCGGCGGAGATGCCGGCTCCCGACTGGGTGATCACCGCCTCCTGCACCGTCACCTTATCGTCGATCTGCACCAGTTGGGCCAGGCGAGCCCTGACCTGGCCGGTGGCCTCGTCCACACGGGCACGGTAATCGCGGTCGTCGATGCGCAGCAGCACGTCGCCCCTGGCCACCGGGCGGTTGTCGCGCGCCATCAGTTCCACCACGTGGCCGGCCACCTTGGGGGAGATGGCGGTGATGTCGCCGTCCACATAGGCGTCATCGGTGGATTCCATCCAGCGCCATTCCTGGGACCAGCGGAGCATGCTCCAGCCTCCGGCGGCGACGGCGATCAGGACGGCGGCGATGGCGATGGGCTTCTTCATGGCAAATCCAAAAACTGAACCGTTCAGTTCAATTTATAGCCAGGGAGCGGAGAGGGAGTCAACGGCGGAGGTGAGGGGCGGAGTTGCGGCAAAAGCAACAGTGTGATTACATTTTTGATGATTGTTGATTATGCGGTAGGGGCCTATCTCTCAGGCATGTGATCCGTTTCACCAGGAGACCCGCCATGACCTTTCATCTTCGCCCCGCCGCCGCCCGTGGCCATGCCGAGCACGGCTGGCTGAGCAGCCGCCACAGCTTTTCCTTCGCCGATTATTTCGATCCGAGCCATATGGGCTTCCGGGCCCTGCGGGTGATCAACGAGGACTGGATCGCGCCCGAGACCGGCTTCGGCACCCATCCCCACCGCGACATGGAAATCCTGACCTACGTGATCGCCGGGGCGGTCGCGCACCAGGACAGCACCGGCGGCCAGGGCCTTACCCGGCGCGGCGAGATTCAGGTGATGACCGCCGGCACCGGCATCCGCCATTCCGAGATGAACCCGCTGGCGGACCAGACCCTGCATCTGCTGCAGATCTGGATTTTGCCCGAGGCGCCCCGCCTGACCCCCGGTTACCGCCAGGCGGTGTTCGACGACGATGCCAAGCGTGACCGGCTGCGTCTGATCGCGTCGCGCGACGGCCATGACGGCTCCCTGGTCATCCATCAGGATGCGGCGGTCTATGCCAGCATCCTCAGTCCCGGCCAGACGCTGGACCATCCCCTGGCCGTCGGGCGGGGCGCCTGGGTCCAGGTGGTGGCGGGCACCGTGGTGGTCAACGGCCAGGTGCTGGCGGCCGGCGACGGCGCCGCCATCGAGAACGAGGCGGCGGTGACCCTGGCGTCGGAGAACGGCGCCGAGATCGTGCTGTTCGATCTGGGCTGAAGGCGGGCATGGCGCCCGCAAGACCCGAGGAGCGAAAGACGAAACCCCCGCCGGTCACCCGGCGGGGGTTTGCTTTGGGTCCGATCGGGCGGCTTAGTGCAGCTTGCCCGGCAGGTCCTTGATGGCGTTGTCGAGCAGGGCGCCGGTCTGGGCGGCCGACAGGCTTTCGCCGATGACCTTCTGGGCGGCGCCGATGGCGACGTCCACGGCCAGGTTCTGGACTTCCTTCACCGCCTGGGCCTCGGCCTGGGCGATACGGTCCATGGCCATCTGCTCGCGGCGCTTCATGGAAACCTCGAGATCCTTGGCCGCCTGCTTGGCGAGGCGCTCGGCCTCGGCCTTGGCGTGGGCGATGATCTCCTCGGCTTCCTTCATGGCGTCGCGCTGCTTGCGCTGATAGGTGGCCAGCATTTCCTGGGCCTCCTCACGCAGCTTGTGAGCCTCGTCCAGGCGAGCCCGGATCTTGGCCGAGCGGGCGTCCAGGGCGGCGGCGATGGCGCGCGACACCGGCTTGAAGGCCAGGGCCACCACCAGGATGAAGGCGACATCCACCCAGAAGTGGGGCTGCTGGTAGAAGGCGCCGTGGGCGGCGTGGGCGGCATCGGCGGCGTAAGCGACGGAAATCATTTGCCGTGCTCCTTGAGGGCGGCGGCGACGGCGGCCTCGAGCCGGGTGCTGTCGGCGGGGCTGCCCACCAGACGGGCGATGGTCGCGCCGGCAACGTCGAGAGCGACGTCGCGGACGTTGGCCAGGGCCTTGTCCTTGGCTTCGGCGATGCGGGCCTCGCCGGCCTTGACCTGATCGGCCAGACGGGCGGCAAGCTCGCGGTTGCGGGTCTCGGCTTCCGCCGCCAGGCGGTCCGAGGCTTCCTTGATCACCGACTGGGCATGGGCGCGGGATTCGGCCAGGGCCTTTTCATAGGCGGCCACGGCGGCCTCGGCCTCGGCCTTCAACTGGGCGGCCTTGTCGAGGTTGTCGTCGATCTTGCGCTGACGCTCGTCGAGAACGGCACCGATCTTGGGCAGGGCCACCGTCGACATCACGAAGTACAGGGTGACGAAGGTGAGCGCCAGCCAGAACAGCTGCGGCGCGAAGAAGGCGGGATCGAATTGAGGCATCCCAAAGCTCCCAAACGGGGAAGGCCCGAAAAACTGTGCGGAGCGGCCGGTGAACCGCGGCGGGACGCCTTCTCGGCATCCCGCCGCGGATACTACCGTTCCGTAAGGAGAGACTCTTCGCTGTTAGGCGAAGAGGACCATCAGGGCGACGACCAGGGCGAACAGCGCGATCGCCTCGGTCACCGCGAAGCCGATCCAGCCGTACAGCTCGACATTGGCCTTGGCGGAGGGGTTGCGGCCCACGGTGGCGATCAGGTTGGCCCAGATGTTGCCCACGCCGATACCCGAACCGATCATGCCGATGGCAGCCAGACCGGCACCGATGAACTTAGCAGCGCTCGCTTCCATTTACTCAACTCCTTCAGGACAAAACGGAACAGGATGAAACTTGAAACTCTCTTGCCGACGAAACCATCCGGTCACTTAGTGCATGTGGATGGCGTCGTGCAGATAGATGCAGGAGAGGATGGTGAACACATAGGCCTGCAGCAGCGCGATGCCGAATTCCAGCACCGTGATGGCCGACAGGAAGGCGAAGGGAACAACGCCCGGGATCAGGTAGAACGCACCCAGCGACACCACGAAACCGCCCATGACCTTGAGGATGATGTGACCCACGGTCATGTTGGCGAAGAGACGGACGGCGAGGCTGAAGGGGCGCGAGAAGTACGAGATCAGCTCGATGGGGATCAGGATGATTGCCGTCGCGATGGGCGCGCCGTGCGGGAAGAACATGCGCAGGTAGTGGGTGCCGTGGCGGGCGAAGCCGATCGCCGTGACGCCGACGAACACCACCAGCGCCATGGCGAAGGTGACGATCACGTGGCTGGTGTAGGTGAAGCCGATCACCGGAATCGGCAGCATGCCCAGCAGGTTGCCGAACAGCACGAACATGAACAGCGAGAAGATGAAGGGGAAATACTTCCGGCCTTCCTGACCCACGTTGTCGCGCAGCATTCCGGCGATGAATTCGTAGAACACCTCGGCCATGGACTGCCAGCGGCCGGGCACCAGGGCGCGGGACCGGACCGACAGAGTCAGGAACAGGGTGATCAGGCAGATGGACAGCACCATCATGGCAGAGGAATTGGTGAACGAAATGTCCACGCTCCCTACCTTGAGCGGAACCAACGGCTGGATCTTGAACTGCTCGATCGGATTAGCCACCGCTTTGCCTCTCTCAATGGTCCTTCGCCGGATTCTCTCCGGCACCTTCGGCTCTCCGCTGCGCCTGGCCCAGGCCCACCGTCTCGTCCATGCCGCGCATAAGGCGGTACACGTTCAAGACGCCGGCCGCTCCGCCAAGGAGCAGGAAAACCACCATCAGCCAGGGGGCGGTGCTCAGCCAGGCGTCCAACGCCCAACCGATGCCGGTCCCCACCAGCACGCTTACCACCAACTCGGCGCCGATGCGCATCCCCAAGCCCATTCCGGAGGGGCGCCCACGGCGCTCCGGTCCGCGACCTGAGTCCTCTTCCTCCCGAGCGCGCGCAGCGCGCAGACGGGCGTCGAGGTCATCGAAAGACGGGGGAGTCTCGCGGTCAGCCATAGGGTCGGTCCTCGATTTCCCCCTTCTGGCCCTTTGGTGCCAAAAGCGCGGGCACCATAAGGTCTGGACCCACCCGTGTCAAGGACTCAAACCGGCGGGGGCAATCGGCTGATTTGCATTGTGAAATCAGGGAGTTTGGCCCATCGCGCCACCCTGGATGCTGCGATGCGGCAAGATTCTTCCCACCCGAGGGGGTGGCGTCAGGTGGGAGCCAGCTTGTCCCGCAGCGCCTCGGCCTGGGCGAGGTCGACGGAAACCAGTTGCGAGACGCCGCGTTCGGCCATGGTGACGCCGTAAAGGCGATCCATGCGGGCCATGGTCATGCGGTGGTGGGTGACGATCAGGAAGCGGGTCCTGGTGACCCCGGCGATGCCTTCCACCAGCGAGCAGAAGCGGTCGACATTGGCGTCGTCGAGCGGCGCGTCCACCTCGTCCAGCACGCAGATGGGCGCCGGGTTGGTCATGAACACCGCGAACAGCAGGGCCAGCGCGGTCAGCGCCTGCTCGCCGCCCGACAGCAAGGAAAGCTGCTGCAGCCGCTTGCCCGGCGGGCTGGCCATGATTTCCAGGCCGGCTTCCAGGGGATCGGCGGATTCGGTCAGCGCCAGATGGGCGCGGCCGCCGCCGAACAGCTTGACGAACAGGTCGCGGAAATGCTGGTCCACCGCCTGGAAACTGGCCAGCAGGCGCTCGCGCCCCTCGCGGTTGAGGTCGCCGATGGCGTGGCGCAGCTTGGCGATGGCGGCCAGCAGATCGTTCTTTTCCGCCACCATGCCGTCCATGCGGGCGGTCAGTTCCTCGACCTCCTGCTCGGCGCGCAGGTTGACCGGTCCCATGTTGTCGCGTTCGCGGCTCAGGCGGTCCAGCTTGCGCGACAGCTCCTCGGGATCGGGGCGTTCCTCCTCCACCAGTCCCGCCACCTCGCGCAGTTGTTCCGGCGTCATGTCCAGGCGCTCGCCGATGCGTACCGCCACGGCGCGGCAGGCCTGGTCGGCGGCGGAGACGGCGGCCTCGCGGCGGATGCGCTCCTCGCGGGTGCTGGCGAGCAGGGCCTCGGCCTCGCGCATGCGGCGGTCGGCCTCGCCCAGACGCTGCTCGGCGGCGATCAGGGTATCGGCGGCGGCCTTGCGGGCCGCCTCGGCGCTTTCCAGGCGTTCGAACAGTTCGGCCCGGCGTCTGGCGATGGTGTCGGGCAGGCTGGCCAGCCGCTCGATCTCGAGCGCGATCTCCTCGCGGCGCTCGGCCAGTTCCTCCACATGGGCCTTGGCGGCCTCGGCGCGCGAGCGCCATGACCGGGCGTCGCCGTCCAGGGCGTCGAGGCGGCGGCGGCGCTCGGCGCCCTCGCGGGCCACGCCATCCAGGTGCGAGCGGGCCTCCACCAGGGTGGAGCGGCGCTCGGCCAGGGTGGCGCGCAGCATGTTGACCTTGTCGCGGCCGTCGCTGGATTCGGGGAAGGCGGCCACGGCGTCCCGTGCCTCGGCCAATTCGGCTTCGGCCTGGGCGTGGTCGGCGCTGGCGTCGTTCCAGGCCTGGGTGGCGGCGGCCATGCGGGTCTCGAAAGCGGCGAAGCGCTGCGACAGCTTGGCATGGGAGTCGCGGGCCTTGGCCGCCTCGGCCTCGGCCTGCTTCACCGCGTCCTTGGCGCGGCGCTCGGCTTCGGCGGCCCCGTCCACCTCGCGGGTGGCGGTCTCGACCTTTTCCTCGGCCTCCTCCACCCCGATGGCGGCGTCGTCCAGCGAGGCCTCGAGCTCGCGCAGCCGGTTGCGCTGGGCGAGGCGCAGCGCCATGGGCGAGGGGGCGCCCGAGCGGGCCACATAGCCGTCCCAGCGCCACAGATCGCCCTCCGGCGTCACCAGACGCTGGCCGACGGCCAACTGCGGGCGCAGCCTTTCGCCGCTGGCCGCATCCTTGACCACTCCCACCTGGGCGAGGCGCCGCGCCAGTTGGGCAGGCGCCGCCACGACGCGGGCCAGCGGCTCGGCGCCCTCGGGCAGGGACGGGGGATGGTCGAGCGGCCCCAAATCCTCCCAATGCAGCGGCGCGGACGCGTCGAGGGGGGCGGAGAGGTCTTCGCCCAGGGCGGCGGCCAAGGCGGGCTCGAAGCCGGTGCGGGCGGAAACGTCGTCGAGCACCGGACGGTGGTCGCCGGCCTTGCCCTGGGCCAGCACCTGCCGCAATCCGTCGGCCTCGGCCTGCAGGCGGGATCTGGCGGCATTGGCCGCCTGGAAGGCGTCGCGGGCGGATTCGCGCGCCGCCAGGGCTTCCACCCGGCGGCGATCGGCGGTTTCGGCCTGTTCGCGGGATTCCTCCAGGAATTCCAGCGTCTCCTCCAACTCCATCTCGAGCGCCGTCAGGTCGGAGCGGTCGATGCTCTCGCCCTCGATCTCGGCCTTCTGGCGTTCGGCCAGGGCGAGGCGCTCGGCCAGACGGGCGAGGCGGGTCTCGTTCTCCGACAGGCGGCGCAGCGCGGCGGCGCGCTCGGCGTCGGCGGCGGCCACCTCCTCCATCAGGGCGGACAGTTCCTGTTCGACGGTGACCACCGCCTCGGCGGCCAGATCCACCGCCTGTTCGGCCAGCAGCTTGGCCTCGGCCTCGCCTTCGCCGGCCTCGGCCAGCAGGGCGCGCTCCTCCTCCAGCCGGGTCAGGGCGCCCGCCGCATCGGCGGCGCGGGCCTGCTCGCGCTGCAGGTCGGCGCCGGCCTGATCCAGCCGCCGCTCCAGATCGCGGCGCAGCTCGGCGAGGCGGCCTTCCTCGGCCTCCAACTGTTCGCGTTCGGCCATGGCCTTTTGCAGGGCGGCGGCGGCCTCGGCATCGGCGCGGCGCAGGTCGGGCAGGCCGGCGGCGGTCTCCGCCTGGAACGCCGAGGCGGCGGCGGCGTGGCCGGTGGCCTCCTCCACCTTCATCTCGGCCTCGCGGAAGGCGGCGCGGGCGGAATCCACGGTGATCAGGGCTTCCAGCCAGCCGAGATACAGCACCTGGGCCTCGACACGGCGGATCTGCTCCGACAGGGTGCGGTAGCGGTTGGCCTGCTTGGCCTGCTTTTGCAACGATTTCAACTGCTCGTCCAGGGTGGCGAGCACGTCGTCCAGGCGCGACAGATTGAGTTCGGCGTTCTTCAGGCGCAGCTCGGCCTCGTGCCGACGGGAATAGAGGCCCGAGATGCCCGCCGCCTCTTCCAGCAGGGAGCGGCGGTCGGCGGGCTTGGCGTTGATCAGTTGGCCGACCTTGCCCTGGCTGACCAGCCCCGACGAGCGCGCCCCCGTCGCCGCGTCGGCGAACAGCAACTGAACGTCGCGGGCCCGGGTATCGGCGCCGTTGATGCGGTAATTGGAACCGTTGCCCCGCTCGATGCGGCGCGTGACCTCGATCTCGTCGCGGTCGAACTGGGGCGGCGCGGTGCGTGCCGCATTGTCCAGGCCCAGCAGCACCTCGGCCACGTTGCGGGCCGGGCGGCCCGAGGTGCCGCCGAAGATGACGTCGTCCATCTCGCCGCCGCGCATCTGGCGCGCCGAGGTCTCGCCCATCACCCAGCGCAGCGCCTCGATGAGATTGGACTTGCCGCAGCCGTTGGGGCCGACCACGCCGGTCATGCCGGGCTCGATCAGGAGCTCCGCCGGATCGACGAAGGACTTGAAGCCCGACAGACGCAGCTTGGTGAACTGGATCACCCGTGACCCCTCTCTGGGTGAATGGCGGAACGATGTGGCGACGTGGCTTGTCGCCGCCCCTCAGGCGCCGGGCGGGGCGCCCGGGGCGCCCCTTGGCTTCCGCGGCGCAAGCCGCGCGGCGCCTTGCGCCTAGTCCATATCATGATGAGTGACACTCACCATGACATGGGCTACTTGGACGCGGCCTTCAGCGCCTTGTCCAGCTCGTCGTAGGGAATGGCGCCGGGGATCAGCTTGCCGGCGACGATCAGGGTGGGGGTGCTTTCCACGCCCAGCTTCTCGTTGCCTTCCTTGGCGCGCTCGTTGATGGCGTTGGCCAGGTCCTGGCGCTTCAGGCAGTCGTCCACCTTGTCCTCGCCCATGCCCGCCAGCTTGGCCAGCTTCTTCAGCTCGACCAGCGGGTTTTGCGAGTTCATCCACTTCTCCTGCTGCTCCATGATCAGGGCCAGCAGGCCGAAATAGCGCTCGGGTCCGGCGCAATGGGCGATCATCGAGGCGCCCACCGACAGGCCGCGCGGCCCCGTCGGGAAATCGCGGAAGATCAGCTTGGCCTTGCCGCTCTCGATCCACTCGCTCTTGAACTTGGGGAGCGTGCTCTTGTGGAAGGTGGCGCAATGCGGGCAGGTGGTCGAGGCGTATTCGATCACCGTGATGGGGGCGTCGGGCTTACCCAGGACCTGGTCGATGGGATAGCTGAGATCGGCGGCGACGGCGGTCTGGGTCACCAGGAACAGTGCGGCGACGGCACCGAGCAGACGAATGAGCGGCTTCACCTTGAGGTCCCTCCGGGAAACGAAAATCCGGGCGGGATATTAGGAGGTGAACCGCCCGCGCACAAGGCGTAGGGATTCAGTAGGACGTCGGGGAGGGCGGGGCGGCCTGGAGAGGCGGCGTCACGGCCGGCGCTTCCGGCTGGTCGGGAACGTGGCCCCACAGGAACAGGATGACCATCAGCACCGCGACGACCGAGACGGTCGCCACGAAATAGCGGATCAGCCCGTAATCGCGGGTCATCTCGGCGAGATCCTGAAACGCATTCATCGGGGCACCCTTCGCGGCGCTCGGTGTTCCGCCACAGTATATGGGAAGCCCTTAGGATTTGGTTAGTCCTATCGTCCGGCCAGGCGGCGGCCCAGGCGCTCCAGCACCTCGCGCAGTTCCGGGTCCTCGACCTGGGCCAGCCGGTCGCCAGCCGGCAGCGGCGTGCCCGGCGGCGGCGCGGCGGGGAGCGCGGGCTTGGCGGCCCTGGCGGAGACTTCGGGCAGCGGGCCCTGGCGCAGTTTCAGGCGCGCCACCGCCTTCCAGCCGAAATAGCCGTTGATGCGCTCGAGGATCAGGGGTTCCAGGTGCTGCATTTCCAGGGCGAAGGCCCCGGAATCCACCTTGACCACCAAGGTGCCCTCGGTGCGTTCCTTGGGCGGGAACTTGATGCTGAGCGGCAGGGTGTGGCTGGACACCGCCGAGCCGACGATGGCCGGCCAGTCCACCACCAGGGCGCCGCCGGCAAAGCCGTGGCGGCCGAAAACGGGGCGGGTCACCCGGTCGCTGGGCACGGCGATGGACACCAGCCCGTAGGTGCGGCGCTCGTCGCTGGGTTTGGTTTCTGGCTTGGTCTTGCGGTCGGCCATTCGCCAAGCATACCCCAGGGGCGGGATTTGCACTATGGTCGGGGCATGCGTTCCGCCGACCTCGCCCCCACCCTGCTCGCCTGGTACGACCGCGACCGCCGCATCCTGCCGTGGCGCTTCGCCCCGGGCGCGGCCGCCGACCCCTACCATGTCTGGCTGTCCGAGGTGATGCTGCAGCAGACCACCGTGGCGGCGGTGATTCCGTATTTCCTGGCCTTCACCAACCGCTGGCCCCGGGTCGGGGACCTGGCCGCCGCGCCGGTGGACGACGTGATGGCCGCCTGGGCCGGGCTGGGTTATTACGCCCGGGCGCGCAACCTGCACGCCTGCGCCAAGCTGGTGGCCGAGTGGCGCGGCGGGCGCTTTCCCGACGACGAAGCCGGCCTGCGGCAATTGCCGGGGGTCGGCGAGTACACCGCCGCCGCCATCGCCGCCATCGCCTTCGGCCGCCGGGCGGTGGTGGTGGACGGCAACGTGGAGCGGGTGATGGCCCGGCTGTTCGCGGTGACCGAACCGCTGCCCGCCGCCAAGCCGTGTCTCAAGGAACTGGCGGCCAGCCTCACTCCCGACAGCCGGTCCGGCGATTACGCCCAGGCGGTGATGGATCTGGGCGCCACCATCTGCACGCCCAAGGGGCCGGCCTGCGGCCTGTGCCCGTGGCGGCCCGCCTGCCGTGCCCAGGCCCAGGGGATCGCCGAGACCCTGCCGGCCAAGGTGGCGAAGGCCGAGCGCCCGACCCGGCGGGGAATGGCGTTCTGGCTGATCGCTCCCGACGGCTCGGTGCTGCTGCGCCGCCGCCCGCCCAAGGGTCTGCTGGGCGGCATGATGGAGTTTCCCTCCACCGAGTGGCGCGAGACGGCGTGGAGCCTGGACGAGGCCGTCGCGGCGTCGCCGCTGGCCCCCCGATCCTGGAAGCTGCTGCCCGGCCTGGTGAGCCATACCTTTACCCATTTCCATCTGGAACTGGTGGTGGCGGCCGGACGCACCCCTGCCCAGCCGGCGGTCCGTGGTGTATGGTGCCCGCTGGACCGGCTGGAGGAACAGGCGCTGCCCACCCTGATGCGCAAGGTGGCGCGGCATGCCCTGGCCAAGGCCTATTGAATCGGATGGAGAGATGATGCGCCCGTTCGCCCTGCTTGCCGCCCTGTCGCTGGCCGTGGCCACCCTTCCCGCATCGGCCCAGATGCGCCAGCAGGGCCGCCCGGCCCAGGAGCCCCAGGCCTCCCGGAGCGGCGAACTGACCGAGCGGCTGCTGCTGGTTCCGCCGGCCGGCTGGCAGGAGGCCGGCACCTCCCGCGGGCAGAATGCGCTGACCACCCATCTGTTTCCGGCCGGCCAGAATGCCGAGAAGTGGAACGAGATGCTGTCCATCCAGGTGATGGGCGATGCCCGCGCCGACGCGCGCGAGCACATCCAGCGGATCGTCGAGGCCAGCCGCACCAGTTGCGAGGCCTCGGGTCCCAGCCCGGTGACCGAGGGCATGGCCAACGGCTATCCCGTCTCCACCCTGACGGTGACCTGCACCAAGGGCCGCCAGAGCGGCCTGGGCGGATTGGTGGCGGTCAAGGCCATCCGGGGCGCCCAGGCCCTTTACGTGGTCCAGCGCATCTGGCGCGGCCAGCCCTTCGAGCGCAATTCCGCCGCGCCGGTCTCGCCCGAGATGCTGAAGGAATGGTCCGAATTCCTGCGCGGCGTGGCCGTCTGCGACGAGGCCGATCCGCAGAAGCATCCCTGTCCGAAGTGATGGAAAGCCCCCCTCCCGTCTCCTCCCCCCGGCAAGCCGGGGGGAGGAGACGGGAAAGAAACGCCCTCCCCGGCTTGCCGGGGGAGGACTGGGGAGGGGCCTTATTTACAGACGGTGATGCCCGGCCCGGCCTCGGCGCAGATGAGCTTGCGGTTGCCGAACCGGGCCACCGACAGGCCGTCCATCTTCTGGATGATCAGTTTCTGCTCGCCGATCAGGCCCAGCATGTTGCCCTGGGCGTCCCGGGTGATGGCCATGGGCCGCCCGGCCAGCCTGGAATAGGTCAAGCCCTCGCCGCCCTTGAGGATCACCGTCTCGCCGGCATCGGTGCACGACAGGGTCTCGCCCTGGGTGATGCAGACGCCCGCCTGGGCGGCCCAGGGCAGCATAAGCGCCACCAGCAGGGCGGCGCCTCTCGGCATCAATGCAGCTCCGCCCGGATCTTCTGGCGCAGCACGTCGATGGGCAGGTAATCCTCGCCCGCCGCCTGGAAATGCCAGTAGGTCCAGCCGTTGCAGGCCGGCGCGCCCTGGACCAGGGCGCCCACCTTGTGGATCGAGCCCCGGTGGTCGTCGGTGATCAGGGTGCCGTCGGCGCGCACCTTGGCCACCTTGTCGCGCCGTGTGCCGCCGAACAGCAGGTCGCCGGGGGTGAGCAGGCCGCGCTCCAGCACCGTGCCGAAGGGCACGCGCGGCTCGGCCCGCTTGGACGGCGTCATCAGCAGGGAGGGATCGGCCACCGGGATCACCTTGGCGATGCGCTCCTTGGCGGCGGCGATGTAGTCGGAATCGCGCTCGCAGCCGATGAACTGGCGGCCCAGCTTCTTGGCCACCGCGCCGGTGGTGCCGGTGCCGAAGAAGGGATCCAGCACCACGTCGCCCGGCTTGGTCGACGCCATGATGACGCGGTACAGCAGGGATTCCGGCTTCTGGGTGGGATGGGTCTTGCGCCCGGCCTTGCGCAGGCGCTCGGCCCCGGTGCACAGCGGCAGGGTCCAGTCGCTGCGCATCTGCAGGTCGTCGTTCAGCGCCTTCATGCTGTCGTAGTTGAAGGTGTAGCGCGAATCCGACGACTTGGCGCACCAGATCATGGTCTCGTGGGCGTTGGTGAAGCGGGTGCCCTTGAAGTTGGGCATGGGGTTGGTCTTGCGCCAGACGATGTCGTTCAGCATCCAAAAGCCCAGGTCCTGCAGGATGGCGCCGACGCGGAAGATGTTGTGGTAGCTGCCGATCACCCACAGGCCGCCGTCGTCCTTCAGCACGCGGCGCGCCGCCTTCAGCCATTCGCGCGTGAACGCGTCGTAGGCGGCGAAGTCGGAGAAGCGGTCCCAATCCTCGTCCACGCCCTCCACCTTGGAATTATTGGGGCGCAGCAGTTCGCCGCCCAGTTGCAGGTTGTAGGGCGGATCGGCGAAGACCAGATCCACCGAACCGGCGGGCAGGGAGTTCATCATGGCGATGCAATCGCCGGCGAGAATGGTGTTGAGGGGCAGGGTCATGGCGGACCGATTCAAATGAGTTGGAAGACTCAATTTGAGTCAAACATGAGAGTCCGTCAAGAACCTGTTGGAATCTAATGATTCATTGCCACAGGTAGTAGGTTATCCACAGGTTAGAACAGCACATGTTGGGCCACCGGGGCGAAGGAGCGGCGGTGATGGGGGGTGGGGCCGAGGCGTTTCAGGGCCTCCAGATGCTCCGCCGTGCCGTATCCGGCGTTCCTCTCCCAGCCGAATTCCGGGTGGGCGCGGGCCAGTTCGGCCATCAGGGCGTCGCGCCTGACCTTGGCGACCACCGAGGCGGCGGCGATAGACAATGAGATGCCGTCGCCCCCCACCACGCAGCGGATGGGGCAGGGCAGTTTCGGCGGGCGGTTGCCGTCCACCAGGGCGTGGGAGCACTTCCGCCCCAGGGCGTCGTAGGCGCGGCGCATGGCCAGGAAGGTGGCCTGCAGGATGTTGAGGCGGTCGATTTCCTCCACCGAGGCCTCGCCGAAGCCGATGGTGGCGGTGGCGGGCACCAGTTCGGCCAGTTCCTCGCGGTTGCGCTTGGACAGCTTCTTGGAATCGTCCAGCCTGTCCAGCAGGGCTTTGGGCAGGCGGGCGGAGTCCAAGATCACCGCGGCGGCCACCACCGGCCCGGCCAGCGGACCGCGCCCCACCTCGTCGATGCCGCAGACCGTGCCGCCGATCTCAGATTCCAGAGCCAGGTCCGGCATTGGTGTCATCCCTCCAGGAGCCGCGATGGGCCAGCATTCTCGCCCGCCGCGCGGTGCGGGCCACGGCGCGGGCCTCGTCGCCGTAGAGCCGCGACACCAGGTCGCGGAACGAATGAACGTGCACCGCCGCCACCCGGTGCATGCGGCGCATGGTGAACAGCCAGAACGGCGACAGCACCAGCGACAGCACGGTGACGGCCACCACCAGCTTGGTCTCCTGGGCGCTGATCAGCTTGACCGCCTTGCCGGTCTCGGCCAGCAGGAACGAGAACTCGCCGATCTGGGCCAGGGCGACGCCGGCCAGGAAGGCGCTGGGCCAGTCCTGGCGCGCCAGCCGCAACGCCGCGACGTTGAGCGCCGTCTTGAACAGGGTGACCATGGCCAGCAGGGTCAGCACGGTCCACAGGTTCTTCCAGATGAACTTGAAATCGAGCAGCAGTCCGATGGACAGGAAGAACACCATCAGCAGCACGCTGCCGATGGGCTGGGCGCGCTTGAGCAGGACGTCGCGCTGGGCGGAATTCCCTAGAACCACGCCGCCCAGGAAGGCGCCATAGGCCGGCGACAGGTCCAGCACGCCGGAGACGGCGGCCGTACCGAAGCACCAGGCCAGGGTCGACAGGGTGGCGAGGTCGGAATCCTTGGCGAGCCGCGCGGTCAGCGGCAGGTCGACGCGGCGCTTGGACATCCACCAGAACAGCAGCGCCAGGAACATCACCGACAGGACCACGCGGGCCATGTCGGCGGGCAGCAGCGCCTTGGTCTGAAAGGATTCCAGCACCAGCATCATGGGCACCACCGCCATGTCCTGGGCGATCAGGATGCCGAGCGTGGTGCGTCCCACCGGGGTGTCCAGTTCGCCCGAACCCTCCAGCACCTTGATCACCACGGCGGTGGACGAGATGGCCACGGCGCAGCCCAGCACCACCGACAGGCCCAGGCTCCAGCCCAGCAGGTGGCGCAGCAGCAGCGCGGTGCCCACGCTGCCGGCGATCTGCAGGGCGGTGGTGAACACCGCCATCTTCCACACTCCGAGGAAGCGCGAGATGTCCAGCTTCATGCCGATGACGAACAGCAGCATCAGCACGCCGAACTCGGCCAGGGTGGCGACGGCGTCGCGGTTGCTGACCAGTCCGAAGCCGCTGGGCCCCAGCACCACGCCGGCCAGGATGTAGCCGACGATGGCCGGCTGCTTCAGGCGCGTCATCAGCCCGCCGCACAGCACGGCGGCCAGGGCGACGATGGCGGCGTAGGTCAGTTCGGGATGATGCAGGTCCATGGGCGCGGTCTTATCATGTTCGGCCGCTCGGGTCTAAAGGCAGCTTGTGGCGGGAAGATGGCGCCGTTCACACCTGCCCGATGGGCGGCAGGGTGACGGAGAAGCGCGAGCCTTCGCCGGGGGTGGAGTCCACCCAGATGCGGCCGCCGTGATGCTCGACGATCTTCTTGCAGACGGCGAGGCCGATGCCGGTGCCCTCGAACTCGCCGCGCCGGTGCAGGCGCTGGAAGATCAGGAAGACGCGCTCGTAGTACTTGGGGTCGATGCCGATGCCGTTGTCGGCGACGGTGATGATCCATTCCTTGCCGGTATTCTCGGCCTCGATGGCGATCACCGGCTTGCGCTCGGGATCGCGGTACTTGATGGCGTTGCCGATCAGGTTCTGGAACAGCCGCATCAGCTCCTCGCCGTCGCCCAGCACGGTGGGCAGGACCTCGGGCGGCGTGGCGATCTCGGTGCCGCTTTCCTCGATCTTCAGCGACAGGGCGCGCAACGCCCGCTCCACCACCGGGCCCAGCGCCACCGGCAGCATGGGCCGGGTGATGCGGCCGATGCGGGAATACTCCAGCAGGTCGAGGATCAGGCGGTCCATGCGCGACGCGCCGTCCTTGGCGAAGGCGATGAACTCGCGGGCGTCGTCGTCCAGCTTGTCGTTGTAGCGCCGGGCCAGCAGGTCCACATAGGACGAGACCATGCGCAGCGGTTCGCGCAGGTCGTGGCTGGCCACATAGGCGAACTGCTCCAGCTCGGTGTTGGAGCGCTCCAGTTCCTCGGCCTTGTCGCGCAGTTCCTGCTCGGCGCGGCGCTGGTCGGTGATGTCCTTGATGGTGCCGACCATGCGGATGGGGCGGCCGTCGCCGCCATGCTCGATCTTGCCCAGGCCGGCGACCCAGCGCTGGGCGCCGTCGCTGCGGCGGACGATGGCGTAGGACCTGTCGAAATCGTGGGCTCCGGCCTGGATTTCACCCAGATAGGCGGCCATTTCCGCCCTCATGGCCGGGACCACCAGATCGAGCCAGCCCTGGCCGCTGCGCGGATAGTCGGGACCGATGCCGAAGATTTCGTCGAGGATGGGCGACGAGCGCCAGCGATCGGCCCGCATGTCGTAGTCGTAATAGCCGAGATTGGCGACGCTCTGGACCTCGAGCAGCAGGGCCTGATGCTCGCGGATGGCGGTCTCGGCCAGCTTCTTTTCGGTGATGTCCTGGACGGTTCCCAGAATCTCCTGCGCCTCGCCCAAGGCCGAACTGGTGAGTTGGGCCCGGGCGGTCACCCACTTGACCTCGCCGCTGCCGGCGACGATGCGATGCTCGACCTCGAAGGCCCCCTTGTCCTTCATGAGGGCGGACAGCGCGTCGCGGACCCGGGCGCGGTCGTCGGGGTGGATCATGTCCATCACCACGGAAAAGGTGATGGGGATGGTGGGGGCGAGCCCGAAAATGCGGTAGGTCTCCTCCGACCAGCGGACCTTGTCGGTGGGAACCTCCACCTGCCACGAGCCGATATGGGCGACGCTCTGGGCGCGGCTGAGGGTGGCCTCGCTGGTCTTGAGCTCGGCGCGGGCGGCCACCTCGGTGTGGTAGCGGCGCAGCAGCATGACGAACAGGCCGGACAGGGACAGGATGCCCACGCCCACCATGGCGGCCATGCGGACGGTCTGGTGGCGCCAGTCGCCCAGGATGGTCTCCACCGGAATGGCGGCGATGAGCACGAGGCCATAGCGGTCCAGCCGCCGGAAGGCGGTGACGCGGCTCACGCCGTCCAGGGGCGAGGTGGTGATGGCGGTGGCCTTGGGCTGGCCCTCGGCGATGGCGGGAAAGGCCTTGGCATTGTCCACCTTCGAGCCCACCGCGCCGTCCCGGTGAGGCTGGCGGGCCAGGATGACGCCGTCGCTGCGCTGCAGGTTGACGATGGCCCCGTCGCCCAGGCCCAGGGTCAGGAAGAAGGCCTGGAAGGCGTCGGCCTTGAGGGTGGCGCCCACCACTCCGGCGAAGCTGCCGTCCGGATTGGCCAGGCGGCGGCTGATGATGATCACCTGGTTGCCGGTGACCGCGCCGATGACGGGCGAGCTGACCTGGGGGTCGTTGGTGGGGTCGTCCCGGTGGAACTTGAAATAGCCGCGCTCGGCGATGGAGATCGGCCGGAACGGGAAGCTCTGGCCATGCAGGCGGATGACGCCCGCCTGATCGACCATGTACAGGGTCGGGACCGCCGACAGCGCCTCGGCGTAGTCGTAGAGGGTCTGCCAGACCTTGCGGTCGCCGGACAAGGCATCCCAGTCGCCGATATTGCGGTACTGGGTGCGGGCCGCCTGCAGCGCGGTGTCGGCGCCTTCGATGGTGCGCAGCACCTGCTCGGCGGCGAGGTCGGCCATGGACTGGGTGCGGAATTCCGCCTGCGTCATGAAGGTGTCGCGGTCGTGCAGGACGATGCTGGCCGTCCAGGTGATGACCACGACCATGGCCACGCCCCATAGAAGCAGCGGCCACCATTTAAGGGTTGTGGCGGCGGCGGCGCGGCTGCTGCTGGTGGAGGGCAATGTCATGACCATCGGGATGTCTATCCTAAACGATGGTATAAAAGGCGTCGAAGCGCGTAAAGCGGATAGATGAAATCTCTTGGGGCGGAATGCAATTAGATTGGGTCACAATTCAAAAGAAAAGGACCCCACCGGGGTGGAGTCCCTTCCAGTTCAACTGATGTGCGGACAAATACTTATCCGCGAGCCATCTTTGCGAGGCGCATGCGCAGGGCGTTCAGCTTGATGAAACCCTGGGCGTCGCGCTGGTCATAGACCGAGTCTTCCTCGAAGGTGACGTAGTCCATGCGATAGAGCGACTTGGGCGACTTGCGGCCGACCACCGAGGCCACGCCCTTGAACAGCTTGAGTCGCACGGTGCCGCTGACGTTCTCGCTGACCTTGTCGATCATGGTCTGGATGGCGATGCGCTCGGGGGCGAACCAGAAGCCGTTGTAGATCAGCTCGGCATAGCGGGGCATCAGCTCGTCCTTGAGATGGGACTCGCCGCGATCCAGCGTCAGGCTCTCCATGGCGCGGTGGGCCACGATCAGCACCGAGCCGCCGGGGGTCTCGTAGACGCCGCGGGACTTCATGCCGACGAAGCGGTTCTCCACCAGGTCCAGGCGGCCGATGCCGTTGGCGCCGCCCAGCTCGTTGAGCTTGGTCAGCAGGGTAGCCGGGCTCATGCGCACGCCGTCGATGGCCACCGCGTCACCCTTCTCGAACTCGACCTCGATATAGGTGGGCTTGTCCGGCGCGTTTTCGGGGGCGACCGAGCGGGTGTACATGTCCTCGAAGGGCTCGACCCACGGGTCTTCCAGCGCCTTGCCCTCATAGGAGATGTGCAGCAGGTTGGCGTCGGTGGAATAGGGGGCCTCGCCGCGCTTGTCCTTGGCGATGGGAATCTGGTGCTTCTCGGCGAAGTCCAGCAGCTTGGTGCGGCTGGTCAGGTCCCACAGGCGCCACGGCGCGATGACCTTGATATCGGGCTTGAGCGCGTAATAGCCCATCTCGAAGCGCACCTGGTCGTTGCCCTTGCCGGTGGCCCCGTGGGACACGGCATCGGCGCCGACCATGTTGGCGATCTCGATCTGGCGCTTGGAGATCAGCGGTCGGGCGATGGAGGTGCCCAGCAGGTAGACGCCCTCGTACAGCGCGTTGGCGCGGAACATCGGGAAGACGAAGTCGCGGACGAATTCCTCGCGCAGGTCGTCGATGAAGATGTTCTCTTCCTTGATGCCCATCAGGCGGGCCTTGGCGCGGGCCGGCTCCAGCTCCTCGCCCTGGCCGAGATCGGCGGTGAAGGTCACCACTTCGCACTGATACTGGTCCTGCAGCCAGCGCAGGATGATGGAGGTGTCGAGACCGCCGGAATAGGCCAGAACGACCTTCTTGACTTCGCCCTTCATGGCAAACGCCTTTCCGTGATGGGGAGGGATTTGGCGGCGCAGTATAGGCATTGGGGCGCCCGAGGCAAGGAGAGTCGTGGCCGGCGGGGATGCGGCATCAGGCAACCTGTAATTGCGATTCATTTATATGAAAACCGTAAATGAAGCGGCACGTAGAAAATAAAATCTTAATACGGGATATGGCGGCGGGGATATGGGAGTGGGAACATTGCTCCGCCAATGGTTTGGGAAATCCCCCGCAGCACGGAATGGCGATCGTAAAATGCGATATAGGCATCCTATAGTTCGTAACAAAATGCGCATTACAAACTATAAGGGCATAATGTACGGTGTTGTCTGCAATCAATGAGAGTCAGATTGCCGATCGCTACCAACCCATGGAACAGGGGGAAGAGATGTCCGTTGGAACTTTTATCGTCACCTATGAAGGCACCAGCGCTCCGGCCGGTGGTTACGCCTTGAATCTCAACCTGGTCGTCGACGTGGCCCATGCCAAGGCCGCCGGCCTGGCCGGCGTCTTCCAGGCCACCAATCCGCCGCTGGACGTCAAGCTGCCGGTGAACGGCTCGGTCACCGACATGACGGTGATGCCGAAGAACACCCACCATCTGGTCGTGCTGCAGAGCTCGGACAAGCTGATGGGCCGTCACATCGAGGTGCGGCTGGTGACCACCGACGACTGGCAGACCGGCACCGCCAATGTCACCCTGTTCACCGATACCGAGCGGGGGGTCATCCACTTCACCACCGACGTCAAGGCGGTGAAGGGCGAGCAGGCCTAGCGACCCACGGGCGTTTCCGCCCCGCTTCGCGGCGGGGCGGGGATGCCTAGGCCCCGACCTTGTGATGCCCGTCCTCGATGCCCTGGGCAGCCCGGGCCTTGGCCAGGCCGGCCCGCTCCCGCTGGCTTTCCGAGCGCAACTGGCCGCAGGCGGCCAGGATGTCGCGGCCGCGCGGCATGCGGATGGGGGCGGAATAGCCGGCATCTTGCAAGATGTCCGAGAACGCCTTGGTGGTCCGGATGTCCGGCGTCTCGAACTCCGAGCCCGGCCAGGGATTGAACGGGATCAGGTTGAACTTGGCCGGCAGCCCCTTGACCAGCTTCAGCAGGGCGCGGGCGTCGGCGGGGGAATCGTTGACCCCCTTCAGCATGATGTATTCGAAGGTGATGCGCCTGGCGTTGGAGGCGCCGGGATACTCGCGGCAGGCCCGCATCAGCTCGGCCAGGGGATATTTCTTGTTGATGGGCATGATGCGGTCGCGGACCTCGTCGGTCACCGCGTGCAGCGAGATGGCGAGGTTGACCCCCAGCCGCTCGCCGCATTCCTTCATCATGGGCACCACGCCCGAGGTCGACAGCGTGATGCGGCGCCGCGAGATGCCGATGCCCTCGCCATCCATGGCGATTTCCAGGGCGGTGGCGACGTTCTCGAAATTATAGAGCGGCTCGCCCATGCCCATGACCACGATGTTGGACAGCCGGCGCCCGCCATCGTCGGGAGTGGGCCACTCGCCATAGGAATCGCGCGCCACCATGAACTGGCCGACGATCTCGGCGGCCCCCAGGTTGCGCACCAGCAACTGGGTGCCGGTGTGGCAGAAGCGGCAGGTCAGCGTGCAGCCCACCTGGGTGGAGATGCACACCGCGCCGCGCTCCTCGTCGGCATCGGGGATGTAGACGGTTTCCGCCTCGTTGCCGTCGTCGAATTTCAGCAGCCACTTGCGGGTGGTGTCGGTGGAGGTCAGTTCCTTGGTCACCACGGGGCGGCGCACCACGTAGCGCTCGGCCAGGGCACCCTGCATGGTCTTGGAGATGGAGGTCATCTTGGCGAAATCGGTTTCGCCGCGATTGTACATCCAGTGCCACAGCTGCTTGGCGCGGAACGGCTTCTCGCCGACGGTGGCCATCTCGGCGATCAACTGGTCGCGCGACAGGCCGATCAGGTTGGTTTTGGTGGTGGTGTCGTTCATGGAGGCAACACATAAGGATGACGGAGCCGTTACGCAATGGCGGCGTGCGCACAGGAGTGTTGTGGAGCGGGTGGCCGGGCTGTCATCATGCTTACCCAACCGGTTGGTCTAACAAGGGGACTTCCATGGCTCCTCCCTCTCGCCGCGATGATCTGGTCGAGGCGGCGCTTCGCCTGTTCCTGCAGGACGGCTTCCATGCCACCGGCATCGCGGCCATCCTCGACGTGGCCGGATTGACCAAGATGACCCTTTATCACCACTTCAAGTCCAAGGAGGATTTGATCGTCGCCGCGCTGGAACTGCGCGACCAGCGGTTCCGCGACTGGCTGTTCGGACGCATGCAGGCCATGGGCGGCACCCCCCGCTCCCAGGTGCTGAACATGTTCGACGTCCTGGGCGAGTGGTTCCGGGGCGAGGCGGTGATCGGCGGCGACGGTCCGGAAGTCTTTCGCGGCTGTCCCTTCGTCAAGGCCGCGGCGGAATATGCCGAGCAGGGCGATCCCATTCACCGGGTGGCCGGCGACCACAAGCGCCGCATCGTCGAGACCCTGGGCGAGATGTGCCACAGGGCCGAACTGCCCGAGCCGGAGCGTCTGGCCCGGCGCCTGGTCCTGCTCAAGGAAGGCGCCATCGCCGACGCCACCATCGCCGGCGACGCCCAGGCCGCCGCCGAAGCCAAGATGATGGCGGTGCGGATGCTGTAGGCCCCCGGCTCCGGCTGTCGTTCCGGGCCGAGGCCCCTCGATGCCGCTTGGGATGCTATCTCAGAAGGCGGACGAATATCCGTCCAGACAAACCGAAGCCCCGCCGGAGACATCGTGTTCCGCGCGGGGCTTATGGTTTGGGGACCCACAGGTCCTATATATTCGGCATAGTGGCCGATAAGAGTTCGGTTTGTATTGTGCAAGTACCTGATGCCACTATATCGGCACCTCAAACTCGACCCGGTGGCGTCATGCTGTCAACATCCTCCTGTCCGGTGTTGTCTCTGCCTCGGGTGAGGCGGCGAGTGCATCGGATATTGCGGTGACAACCTTCCAATCCCGGTACGCCTCCCTCTTTGTTACAGGTTAATTATCGCCAACCTGGGGCTAATTGTCAAGGAATTGCCCCTCAGCCATGGCAAGCAAAAGGGCGCTCCCGCGGGAGCGCCCTGGTTGTAACTGCGATGGTTGTCGCGGAGCGGTATGCGGAAAATCCGCATGCCGCTCTATTCCACCAGTTCGGGGACCTTGTCCGCCTTGGGAGCGGCGGCCAGGAACTCGAAGGCCAGCTTGTTGTCGTCGTCCACTCGGATGCGGACGATTCCGCCCTTGGACAGGCGGCCGAACAGCAGCTCCTCGGCCAGGGGCTTCTTGATGTGCTCCTGGATGACGCGGGCCAGGGGCCGCGCGCCGAACGAGCGGTCGTAGCCCTTCTTGGCCAGCCAGGCACGGGCCGCGTCGGTCAGTTCGATGGCCACGTCGCGGTCGCCCAACTGGGTTTCCAGCTGCATGACGAACTTGTCCACCACCTGGGCGACCACCTCGGGGGTCAGGTTGGCGAAGGCGATGGTGGAGTCCAGGCGGTTGCGGAATTCCGGGCTGAACATGCGGTTGATGGCATCGGAATCGTCGCCCTCCCGTGATTCCCGGCCGAAGCCGATGGCCGCCTTGGCCAGGTCGGCGGCGCCGGCATTGGTGGTCATGATCAGGATCACGTTGCGGAAGTCCACGGTCTTGCCGTTGTGGTCGGTCAGCCGCCCGTGGTCCATGACCTGGAGCAGGATGTTGAACAGGTCGGGATGGGCCTTCTCGATCTCGTCGAGCAGCAGCACCGAGTGGGGATGCTGGTCGATGGCGTCGGTCAAGAGGCCGCCCTGGTCGAAGCCCACATAGCCGGGCGGCGCGCCGATCAGCCGCGACACCGAGTGGCGCTCCATGTATTCGCTCATGTCGAAGCGGGTCAGCTCGATGCCCATGATCTTGGCGAGCTGGCGGGCCACCTCGGTCTTGCCGACGCCGGTGGGGCCGGAGAACAGGTAGCAGCCGATGGGCTTCTCCGGCTCGCGCAGGCCGGCGCGGGCCAGCTTGATGGCGGACGACAGGGCCTCGATGGCCTTGTCCTGGCCGAACACCAGGGTCTTGAGGTCGCGCTCGAGATTCCGGAGCGCCTCCATGTCGTTGGTGGACACGCTCTTGGGAGGGATGCGGGCGATCTTGGCGACGATCTCCTCCACGTCCTTGACGGTGACCGTCTTGCGCCGCTTGGATTCGGGCAGCAGCATGCGGGACGCGCCCACCTCGTCGATGACGTCGATGGCCTTGTCGGGCAGCTTGCGGTCGGTGATGTACTTGGCCGACAGTTCCACCGCCGCCTTGATGGCCTCGGCGGTGTAGCGGACCTTGTGGTGGCTTTCGTAATAGGTCTTGATGCCGTTCAGGATCTTGATGGTATCGCTGATGGACGGCTCGTTGACGTCGATCTTCTGGAAGCGCCGCACCAGGGCGCGGTCCTTCTCGAAGTGATTGCGGAATTCCTTGTAGGTGGTCGAGCCGATGCAGCGCAGCGAGCCCGAGGCCAGGGCCGGCTTCAGCAGGTTGGACGCGTCCATGGAACCGCCCGAGGTGGCGCCGGCGCCGATCACCGTGTGAATCTCGTCGATGAACATCACCGCGCCGTCATAGTTCTCCAGCTCGTTGACCACCGCCTTCAGGCGTTCCTCGAAATCGCCGCGATAGCGGGTGCCGGCCAGCAGCGAACCCATGTCCAGCGCGAAGATGGTGGCGTTCTTCAAGACGTCGGGCACCTCGCCGTTGACGATGCGCCGGGCCAGCCCTTCGGCGATGGCGGTCTTGCCCACCCCGGGATCGCCCACGTAGAGCGGGTTGTTCTTGGACCGCCGGCAGAGAATCTGGATGGTGCGGTCGATTTCCTCGTCGCGGCCGATCAGCGGGTCGATCTTGCCCTGGGCGGCCTTCTTGTTGAGGTTGATGCAATAGGCGTTGAGCGCCTCCTGCCCCTTCTTCACCACCTTGTCGGGGTTGGCTTCCTCGTCGGCGCCGTGGACGGTGCGGTTCTGGCCGCGGCCCGGCGCCTTGGCGACCCCGTGGCTGATGTAGTTGACGGCGTCGAGCCGCGTCATGTCCTGGTTCTGCAGGAAATAGACGGCATGGCTTTCCCGTTCCGAGAACAGGGCGACGATGACGTTGGCCCCGGTCACCTCTTCTCTGCCCGAGGACTGGACATGAATGGCGGCGCGCTGCACCACGCGCTGGAACCCGGCGGTGGGCTTGGGGTCGGTACCGCGAGGCGATACCAGCTCCGACAGGTTGGTGTCGATGAATTCGCCCAGGTCCCGCTTCAGCTTGTCGATGTCGACGTTGCAGGCCCGCAGCACCGCCACGGCGTCCTGATCGTCGGTAAGGGACAGCAGAAGATGCTCGAGCGTCGCGTATTCGTGGCGACGCTCCGAGGCGTGAGACAAGGCACGGTGCAGGCTCTGCTCCAGGTTGCGCGACAGCATAGGGGCCGATCCTTATCCAAGGGGAACGCGCCGCGACGGGCGGGCTATTCCTTTTCTATCGTACACTGCAGCGGATGCTGGTTCTGGCGCGCCAGGTCCATGACCTGGGTTACCTTGGTCTCCGCCACCTCATATGTGTAAACACCGCAAATCCCGACACCTCTGGTATGGACATGCAACATCACGCGGGTCGCGTCCTCGCGCGATTTGTTGAAAAACCGCTCAAGGACATGCACGACGAACTCCATGGGAGTGTAATCGTCGTTCAGCATCAGGACCTTGTACATGGACGGCTTCTTGGTCTTGGGGCGGGTCTTGATGACCACTCCCGTCTGACCGTCGTCGCCGTCGCGCTTGTCGTTACCGTTTTCGCTCATGCCTGTGTGCTTGGGCCTTGGTTGCTCTTTACACCCCTATCATATTGGGTGCGGACGCCCGGCGAAAAGGCCCCTTTTTCGGCATGGGGGGATTGCGGGCATGAAAAAGGCCCGGCGGTCGCCCGCCGGGCCCCGATGGTCATGCTGATAAAGCGCGTCAGGCGACTTTCTTGATCAGCTTGTCGACGGTGGCGCTGACCCGGTCGCTGATGGGGGCCAGGGTGTCCTCGACCAGCTTGACCGACTGCTCGGTCAGGCGGGTGGACTCGGCCACCAGCTTGTCCACGCCGGCCTTGGTCAGATCGGTCTGCAGGTCGATGAATTCCTTCAGGGTCTTGGTCGACAGCAGGGCCTTGGAGGCGGCGACCTGCTCCTCGATGCGGGCCTGGGTCAGGCCCACGAACGCCTTGGAGATGTCCTGCAGGCCCCTGGTCAGGATGGTGCCGGCCTTGACGAAGGCCTCGACGTTGTCCTTGGCCTGGGACAGCACGTCCTCGTAGCCCTTGTAGGCGGCGGTCTGGGCCTTCACGGCGGCCTCGACCTGTTCCTTGCTGATGGCGACGGCCTTGTCGTAGCCCTTGGCGGCGGCTTCGGACGAAGCCTTCACCACGCTCTCGATGGTCTCCTTGGAGACGGCGGTGGCGACGTCCACCTGCTCCTTGCCCAGGGCGACGGCCTTGTCATAGCCCTTGGCGGCCACGTCGGTGGAGGCCTTCACCACCTGCTCGATGGTCTCCTTGGAGACGGCGACGGCGGCCTCGACCTGCTCCTTGCCGATGGCGACGGCCTTGTCGTAGCCCTTGGCGGCCTTGTCATAGCCCTTCACGGCGGCGTCGGTCGAGGCCTTGACCACGGTCTCGATGGTCTCCTTGCCGACGGTGACCGCCTCCTCGAGGGTCTTGACGGCCCCGGCGTGGGCCTTGGCCAAGGGGGCATTGGCC
>JAVBXM010000047.1 GCA_030824585.1 Phaeospirillum sp.
AAGACGCCCTGCTGCGCCAGCCCGAGGTGACGGCGACGGCGCGGCGCACCGGCCGCTCGCCGCTCGACCCCCACGCGCTCGGCATCCACGAATCCGAGATCGAGGTCAGCCTGGCCATGCAGGAGCGGAGCAAGGAGGAGTTCCTCGGCGCGCTGCGCCGCGACTTCGCCCAGATCCCCGGCATGACCATCATCGTCGGCCAGCCCATCTCGCACCGCATCGACCATATGCTGTCGGGCAGCCGCGCCAACATCGCCATCAAGATCTTCGGCACCGACCTCTACGACCTGCGCCGGGTGGCGGCCGAGATCAAGGCGGCGGTGGAGAGGGTTCCCGGCGCCGTGGACGTCTCGGCGGAACAGCAGACCGACATCCCCTTCCTGACGGTGAAGTTCAACCGCACCGCCATCGCCCGGCACGGCCTGACGTTGCGTCAGGTGGCCGATGCCATCGAGACGGCCTTTGCCGGAATCACCGTCTCCAAGATCATGGAGGGCCAGGCCACCTACGATCTGGTGGTGCGTTACGACCCTTCCGTGCGGGGCAGCCTGGAGGCGATCCGCGAGACCCTGATCACCACCGCGTCCGGCGCCCGCCTGCCGCTGATCGCCCTGGCCGAAATCACCAAGGACCGGGGGCCGAACAGCGTCAGCCGCGAGAACGTCCAGCGCAAGATCGTGGTGACCGCCAACGTGGCGGGACGCGATCTCGGCGGCGTGGTCGAGGAGATGCGGGCCAAGGTGGAGGCCGAGGTCAAGCTGCCCCAGGGCTATCACGTCGAATTCGGCGGCCAGTTCGAAAGTGCCGCCGAGGCCACCCGCACCCTCGGCCTGCTGAGCCTGGTGGTGGTGGCGGGCATCTTCCTGCTGCTGTTCCTGGCCTTCCATTCGGTCAAGGACGCCCTGCTGGTCATGCTCAACCTGCCGCTCGCCCTGATCGGCGGCGTGGCGGGTGTCTACCTGACCGGCGGAGTGATGACCATCGCCGGGCTGATCGGCTTGATCACCCTGTTCGGCATCGCGACCCGCAACGGCGTGATGATGATCGCCCATATCCACCATCTGGCCGAGCGGGAAGGAGTAGCCGATCCGGCCGAGGCGGTGCGCCGTGGCGCCCGCGAGCGTCTGGCGCCCATCCTGATGACCGCGCTGGCCGCCGGTCTGGCCCTGATCCCGCTGGCCCTGTCCGGTGGACAGCCGGGCAGCGAGATCCAGGCCCCCATGGCGGTGGTGATCCTGTGCGGGCTGGTGTCGTCCACCATCCTCAACATGGTGGTGGTGCCGGCGCTCTACCTGCGCTTCGGCTCGATCCGCCGGGAAATCCTGCGCCATGACACGGTCCGTCGCCGTGCCACGGACATGGCCTGAGGAGGTGAACGATGATCCGGCTAAGGGAGTTCAGGCCGGATCATCCTGCAACCGCTCCGACTCGGCAGGTGTCGATGGCAATTTCGGATCGGTCGGAGACAACACCAGCCAGTCGAAGCGGTCCGGATGGAAGTAGATATAGGCGTTGTAGGCCACGAAGGCGATCAACAGGCCGATGCCGATCAGCAGACCCAGCAGATCCTTATCCATGACATCCTCCGTCCCGCCGAGCCGCGCGGGCGCGGCCCTTAAGGCGATGGAGTCATTGTCCCGCCGATGGACGTTAAGGATCGAGACGAGAGGCTATAAAGGCTTCTTTATGGGCGAGGCGGAAAGGCCGTCCGGACTATTCCCCCCGCTTCAGGCGGTAGCCCACCCCGGCATCGGTGACGATCAGGGTCGGCGCCGCCGGATCGGTCTCCAGCTTCTGGCGCAACTGGTTGACGTAGACCCTTAAGTAAGCGGTGTCCTCGCCATGGGCCGGCCCCCAGACTTCCTTGAGGATCTGCTTGTGGGTCAGCACATGGTCGGGCCGGCTGGCCAGGAAGGCCAGCAGGCCCCATTCCCGCTTGGATAGATGCACCTCGGCACCGTCGCGGGTGACGATTCGCCGGCTCAGATCGATCAGCACCCCACCGACCTCGACCACGTCGTCATTGCCCTTGGCGGCGCGCTGGCGCAGCACGGCGCGGACCCGGGCCATCAGCTCGGCCACCCCGAACGGCTTGACGATGTAGTCGTTGGCGCCCCGGTCGAGAGCCTCGACCTTATCCAGCTCTCCCGCCCGCACCGACAGCACGATAATGGGAACGTCGGAACGCTCGCGCACCGCGCTGATCACCTCCTGGCCATCGAGATCGGGCAGGCCGAGGTCAAGGATCAGCAGATCGGGTTGCTGGCTGTTGGCCGCTTCGATGCCCTGGGCGGCATTCTCGGCCTCGATCACCTCGTAGCCGTTGGCGGCAAGCGAAATCCGCATGAACTTGCGGATCTGCCGCTCGTCGTCGATCACCAGGATACGGGTACTCATGGGCTCCCCTCCGGTTCGCCATCGGCGCTGATCCGCGCCGCCAGGACATCGATATCACCCTGTTGCGGCAAATGGATGATGATGGCGGTTCCGGCGCCGTGCAGGCCGGGTTCAGCCTTGATGGTGCCGCCATGAGCCTCGACGATGCCCCGGCAGATGGCCAGCCCCAGGCCGGTTCCCGCACTCTTCGAGTCACCCTGATCGACCCGATAGAACATGTCGAAGACCTTCTCGCTGGCCTCGGGCGGGATGCCGGGGCCCTGGTCGACCACCTCGATGGTGACGTAATCCGGGGCTCGCCGGGCCCAGACCTTGACCGCACTGCCCGGTGGCGAATACTTGCAGGCATTGTCGAGCAGGTTGAAGAACACCTGCTCCATCAGCACCGGATCGACGCAAAGCAGGGGAACTCCCGGATCGATCTCGATCCTGATGCTGTGGGCGCGGGCCAGACGCCGCATCCGGGTGACGGCGGCACCGACGATGTCGTTGAGGTCGGCCCAGTCGGCGCGGGGCTTCAGGGCGCCGGCCCCCAGCTTGGTCATGTCCAGCAGGTTCTGGACGAAGCGGTTGAGGCGGTCGGCCTCGTCCTGGATGGTCTGGGTCAGGTCGCGGCGGGCGGCATGGTCCATCATCTCGTCGTAGTTCTGCAAGGACGACGCCGCTCCCATGATGGAGACCAGCGGCGTCCTGAGATCGTGGGACAGGGACGACAGCAGGGCGGACCGCAGGCGCTCGCGCTCGGTGGCGACGCGGGCGGTCTCGATATCGGCGACCAGGGTGGTGCGCTCGATGGCGACGGCAGCCTGATCGGCCAAGGTCTCCAGCAGACGCATCTGGGCCGGAGACGGAATGTCGGCATCCTCCGTCATCTGGACCCCCAGCACTCCCACCGGCCCGCGTCCGGTCTTCAGCGGCAGGAACAGCCACAGCGAGGCCGGCAGGGTCGCCGATCCCCGCCCCGCCAGCTTGCCATGGGCCCAGGCCCAGTCGGCGGCGGCGGCGGAGCGTTCATCCAACTGATCCTCGGGCGGGTAGCCGGCGACGATGGCCAGACCGGTCTCTCCCGGCAGCAGGACCAGCGACTTGGCCGTCATGGTGGTGGCGACGTGATGGACCACCGCCCACAGCACGTCGTCCTGGGTCGCCGCCGCCGTGACCTTGCGGCCGAAATCATAGAGATTGGTGGTGCGCCTGGCGCTTTCCCGCGTCGCCAGGATCTGGGCGCGCAGCCGCGACGCCATGTTGGAGACGATCACGGCGGCGATCAGGAAAAACACCAGGGTCAGCACGTTCTGGGTGTCGGTGACGGCGAAGGTCCATCGCGGTTCAGTGAAGAAGAAGTTGAAGGCGAAGAAGCAGCCCACCGAGGCCAGGATGGCGGGACGCAGGCCCGACCGCATGGCCACCACCATCACCGCCAGCAAAAAGGCCACCGAGATGGAAGCGGTGGGAAGCCACCTGTCGATCAGAAAGCCGATTCCGGTGGCGATACCCGTGCACAGCAGGGCGAAGGCAAGGTTGAGCCAGTCGGGTGGAACCTCGGCCTTTGGCCGCCGGATCGCCGGAACCGGCTTGTCCTCCTCCTCGCCTCCCACCACGAACACGTTGAAGTCGCCGCTTTCGGCGAACAGCCGCTCGGTCACCGACTTGCCCAGCCGCCAGCGGCGGGGCCGGGCGCGACCGACCACGATCTGGGTGGCGTTGCGCTCGCGGGCATGGTTCAGAATGGTGGCGACCACGTCGTCGCCCTGCAGCAGAGCGGTTTCGCCCCCCAATTGCTGGGCCAGGCGCAGGGCCTCGGCGAGACGGTCCTTGTCGGCTTCGCTCAGCCCATGCGAACTCGACGTCTCCACCGTGACCACCACCCAGGCCGCCCCGCGCCGGTCGGCGGCCCGCTTGGCCACCCGCACCAGCTTGGCGGCGTCCACCCGCTCGTCGATGCAGACCATGATCCGCTCCCGCGTCGGCCACGGCCCCGGAATGGCGTGCTCACGCATGTAATCGACCATCTGGGCGTCGACCCGCTCGGCGGCGTGGCGCAGCGCCATCTCACGCAGCGCGGTGAGGTTGCCGGGCGAGAAGAAATTGCCGACCGCCCGCTTGGCCTGCTCCGGGACATAGACCTTGCCTTCGTGCAGGCGCTTGATCAGTTCCTGGGGCGGCAGGTCGATCAACTCGATCTCGTCGGCCGAGGACAGCACGCTGTCGGGCAAGGTCTCCCTCACCTTGACCCCGGAAATCTGCTCGACGATATCGTTGAGGCTTTCCAGGTGCTGGATGTTCAGCGTGCTGTAGACGTCGATGCCGGCGGCGAGGATTTCTTCAACGTCCTGCCAGCGCTTGAGATGGCGCGACCCCGGCACGTTGGTGTGGGCCAGTTCATCCACCAGCACCGTCTGGGGGCGGCGGGCGAGAATGACGTCCAGGTCCATCTCGCGGAAATCCTTGCCGCGATACTCCATCAGGCGGGGCGGCAGCACGTCGATATCGACCAACTGCGCCTCGGTCTCGCGCCGTCCATGGGTTTCGACCACCCCGGCGACCAGATCGACGCCGTCCCGCCGCCGTTCGCGCGCCGCTTGCAGCATGGCATAGGTCTTACCCACGCCCGGGGCGGCGCCGAGAAAAATCTTCAGCCGCCCGCGCGATTCGCGCTGGGCGGCGGCCAGCAGGGCATCGGGGGACGGGCGTTCCTCGCGGTCATCGGTCATGTGGTCATGATCACTTGTTCGGCCACCGGGAGTCCAATGCCTGATTGAGGGCTCGAATATCGAGGCCCGGGCCATTCACAATCAAGGCGTTCACCATTTGCCGCACCGAATCGGCGGGGATCCCGCGAGCGGCGGCGACACGCTTGATCTGGCCGGCAACCTCCTCGGGGAGAACCGTCGCGGATGCTCCGCCCGACCGGGCCTGGAAATAGCGGGAATCACCGGCCGCCCAATTGGTATCGGCGGATTCGGGTAGCCTGGGCGGGGCTTCGGCCTGCCGTGCGGACATCTCATGGAGCAGAAACGTGGTGCCGGAGGCGAGAATCACCAGGACGACAAGCCGCCAGACGGACCGCAGTTGCTCATCCCGATAGGGATCGGTCATTGGCCTTCACTCCCTGTCGAAAGCACGATGATGGGCACAGTCGACTTTGCGTCCCCGACCGAGGCGAAAGCCCTCGGCCATGCTGCCGGCCCTATTTCGCCCGCGGCCAGCGCTCGTCCAGGACGACGTTAAGCTTCAGCACATTGATCCGGGCCTCGCCGAGAATGCCGAGCACCCGACCCTCGGTATGGCCTGCCACCAGGGCCCGCAACTCGGCCTCGGCCACATGGCGGGCCTTGGCGACGCGGGGAAGCTGGTATTCGACGGCAGCCGGGGAAATGTGCGGATCGAGGCCCGAGCCCGAGGCGGTGACCAGATCCACCGGTACCGGGATGCGGGCATCGGGATTCTCGGCCTTGAGCTGATCCACCAGGGCCTGGGTCGCCTCGATATAGGCCTTGGAACTGGGCGAGGCGTTGGAACCCATGGAGTTGGAGGCGTTGTAAGGCGCCGGCACCGTCTTGGTCGCATCCGCCGGATCGGCACCGGTAGTGGCCGAGGGACGCGGATGGAAGTAGTCCGGCCTGTCGAAGCCCTGGCCGATCAGGGCCGAGCCCACTACCCGGCCGTTCCTCTCGATCAGACTGCCGTGGGCCTGGGTCGGAAACAGGGTTCCGGCGATGCCGGTCATGGCCAGGGGATAGCCCAGACCCAGCAGCACGGTCAGCAGCAGGGTCAACAGGATGGCGGGAAGGATTTGCTTGATCATGTGAGTCTCTCCTCAGATCAGGCGAGGTGCAGCGCCGCGACCAGAAGGTCGATCGCCTTGATGCCGATGAAGGGAACGATGATGCCGCCCAGGCCGTAGATCAGGATGTTGCGGCGCAACAGCACCTCGGCGCTCGCGGGCTTGTACTTGACGCCTCTCAGCGCCAGCGGAATCAGCGCGATGATGATCAGGGCGTTGAAGATGATCGCCGAGAGGATGGCGCTTTGCGGACTGGCCAGCCCCATGACGTTGAGCGCCTGCAACTGCGGGTACGACACCATGAACATGGCCGGGATGATGGCGAAATACTTGGCGATGTCGTTGGCGATGGAAAAGGTGGTGAGCGAGCCCCGGCTCATCAGCAGTTGCTTGCCGATCATCACGATCTCGATCAGCTTGGTGGGGTCGCTTTCCAGGTCCACCATGTTGCCGGCCTCGCGCGCCGCTTGCGTTCCGGTGTTCATGGCGACGCCCACGTCCGCTTGCGCCAGGGCGGGGGCGTCGTTGGAGCCGTCGCCGCACATGGCAACCAGCCGGCCGCCCTGCTGCTCCTTGCGGATCAACTCCAGCTTGTTCTCCGGCGTCGCCTCGGCCAGAAAGTCGTCCACACCGGCCTCGGCGGCGATGGCGGCGGCGGTCAGCGGGTTGTCGCCGGTGATCATCACCGTGCGGATGCCCATGGCCCGCAGGATGGCGAAACGCTCGCGGATGCCGGGCTTGACGATGTCCTTGAGATAGATGACGCCGAGCAACCGGTTGTCGCGGGCCACCACCAGCGGCGTTCCGCCGGCCTTGGCGACCTTTTCCACCGCCTGCACCAGCTCCTTGGGCACGCCGCCGGGAGTCTTGCCCTCCTTGGCGGCGACATAGCCGGTGACGGAATCGGTAGCACCCTTGCGGATTTCCACCAGATCCGACGCGGTTTCGATGTTGACGCCGCTCATGCGGGTATGGGCCGAGAACGGAATGAAGGTCGCAGCCGCCCCCAGGGTGGAGTCGGCAAAGCCGAAGCGCGAGCGGGCCAGGGCGACGATGGACTTGCCCTCCGGGGTCTCGTCGGGCAGCGACGACAGCAAGGCGGCCTCGGCCAGGTCGCGCTCGTTGATGCCCGGCAGGGCGATGAACTCGGCCGCCTGACGGGCGCCCAGGGTGATGGTGCCGGTCTTGTCCAGCAGCAGCACGTCGATATCGCCCGCCGCCTCGACGGCGCGGCCCGATTTGGAGATGACGTTGAAGCGCACCAGCCGGTCCATCCCGGCGATGCCGATGGCCGACAGCAGCCCGCCGATGGTGGTCGGGATCAGGGTGACCAGCAGCGCGATCAGGAACACCACCGGGATGACCGTGCCGGAATAGGAGGCGAAGGCCGGCAGACTGGCGCAGACGATCAGGAACACCAGGGTCAGGCCGACCAGCAGGATGGTCAGCGCGATCTCGTTGGGGGTCTTCTGGCGCTTGGCGCCCTCCACCAGGGCGATCATGCGGTCGAGGAAGGATTCGCCGGGATTGGCGGTGACGCGCACCACGATACGGTCGGAGACGACGCGGGTGCCCCCCGTCACCGCCGAGCGGTCGCCGCCGGATTCGCGGATCACCGGAGCGGATTCGCCGGTGATGGCGCTTTCGTCGATGGTGGCGATGCCCGCCACCACCTCGCCGTCGCCGGGAATGGTGTCGCCCAGTTCGCAGACCACCAGATCACCGGCCCGCAGCGCGGTGGCGGGCACCAGCTTGAAGCTGGTGCCATCGATCGAGGCGACCTTCTTGGCCTCGGTCTCGGTCTTGGTCTTGCGCAGGGACTCGGCCTGGGCCTTGCCGCGCCCTTCGGCCACGGCTTCGGCGAAGTTGGCGAACAGCACGGTGAACCACAGCCAGGCGGCGATCTGGCCGACCACGGCGGTGTACTCGCCGCCCGCCGCCACGTCGCGGAGGAACAGCACGGTGGAGAGGACCGCCACCACGCCGGTGGTGAACATGACGGGATTGCGGACAAGGTCCCTGGGATCGAGCTTGGCGAAGGCGGAAATCACCGCCGGCCGGATGATCGAGCCGTCGAACAGGGACATTTCCTGCGGACGATGGATACTCATGAAAGATTTCCTTTGTTGTCCCTCAGGCGCCGGGCGCACGCCTCCGCGTGCTTGGCTCCCGCGCCACGGGGCGCGACGCGCGTTGCGCTTGCCGGTGAAGAAATCTCTTCACCGGAGTTAGAACAGGGTGCCGGCGGTGAGCGCAAAGTGCTCGACGATGGGACCCAGGGCGAGAACGGGGAAGAAGGTCAGGCCGCCGATCACCACGATCACCGCGATCAACAGGCCGATGAACAGCGAGCCGTGGGTGGGGAAGGTGCCCGCCGACGGCGGCACGATCCTCTTGGCCGCCAGCGACCCGGCGATGGCGAGCGTCGGCACGATGATCAGGAAGCGGCCGATCAGCATGGCCGCCGCCAGGGTGGTGTTGTAGAACAAGGTGTTGCCCGACAGCCCACCGAAGGCCGAACCGTTGTTGCCGGTGGCCGAGGTATAGGCATACAGCACCTCGGACAGGCCATGCGGCCCGGGAGCGGCGATGGAGGCCAGCCCCACCGGCAGCACCATGGCCAATGCCCCGAAGCCCAGGATGGACAGCGGGAAGATCAGGATGCACAGCACCGCCAGCTTGACCTCGCGGGCCTCCATCTTCTTGCCCAGGTATTCCGGGGTGCGGCCCACCATCAACCCGGCGATGAACACCGCGACGATGACGAAGACGATCATGCCGTGCAAACCTGCGCCGACGCCGCCGAAGATCACCTCGCCCAGCATCATGTTGACCATCGGCACCATGCCGCCCAGCGGCATGAAGCTGTCATGCATGGAATTGACCGCGCCGGTGGAGGTGCCGGTGGTGACGGCGGCGAACATGGCGGAATTGGCGATGCCGAACCGCACCTCCTTGCCTTCCATGTTGCCGCCCGGCGCCGTGTCGGTGGAGGCGATATCAACGCCCATGGCCTGGACCCGCGGATTGCCGCCGGCCTCGGCCCAATAGGCGAATCCGATGCCGGTCGCCAGCATCAGGGCCATGGCGATGTACAGCGCGCGGGCCTGCTTGCGGTCGCCGATCATGCGGCCGAAGGCGAACACCAGCCCGGCCGAGATCAGCAATTGCCCGGCCATTTCGATCAGATTGGTGAGCGCGGTGGGGTTCTCGAAGGGATGGGCGGAATTGGCGTTGAAGAAGCCGCCGCCATTGGTGCCCAGATGCTTGATCGCCACCTGGCTCGCCACCGGCCCTTGGGCGATCACCTGCCTGGCGCCCTCCAGCGTCGTCGCCTCGGCATAGGCGTCGAGGTTCTGCGGCATGCCCTGCCAGACCAGGGCCAGGGTGACCACCACCGCCAGCGGCAGCAGGACGTAGAGGATGGAGCGGATGGAATCCACGTAGAAATTGCCCACCGTCTTGGCCTGCTTGCGCGCGAAGCCGCGCACCAGCGCCACCAGCACCGCCATGCCCGTCGCCGCCGAGGTGAAATTCTTCACCGTCATGCCCAGCATCTGGGTGAGGTAGGCCATGGTGCTTTCGCCGCCATAATTCTGCCAGTTGGTGTTGGTGGTGAAGCTGACGGCGGTGTTGAAGGCCAGATCGGGGGCGACGGCTGCCATCTCCGCCGGGTTGAGCGGCAGCAGCGCCTGCAGGCGCATCACCGCATACATCAGCAGCAGCCCGATCACGCTGAACACCAGGGCCGAGAAGGCGTAGACCGTCCAATGCTGCTCCTGGTCGGGCTTGATCAGGCAGATCTTGTAGACGAGGCGCTCGATGGGACCCAGCACCGGATCGAGCCAGGTCTTCTCGCCCGTATAGACCCGGGCCATGTAGGCCCCCAAGGGGATCGCTCCCGCCGTGACCACGGCGAAAAAGATGACGATTTGCAGAATGCCGGCGGCGTTCACGGCCGTTCTCCCCGTGCAAACGGTGTTGCGCCGTTTGCACAATTCAATACGTTGGTGGGCCGATTCACCCGCCCCCGGCGGATCCGGGGGCGGGATCGGGCCACTAGAAGCGTTCGGGACGGACGAGGGCGTAGACCAGATAGGCCGCCAGACCCATTGCGGTGATGCCCCCCAGGATCAGATCGAGAGTCATGGATACCCCCCTCAGATGCGCTCGCAGGCGCGGACGAACAGGCCGCTCAGGGCGAAGAAGGCAAGCGCGGCGGCGATGAACACGATGTCGAACATCGGTGTTCTCCGGTTGAAATTGCGGATGGTGATGACCCTATGCCCGGGGGGCGTTAAGGGTCCAAGCGGGAGTCCATAAAGGAATCATAAAAATCGCCCGATCCGCGCAGCCCGGGGGCCGCACGGCGGCACTCGGTGGCGATCGGCGGATCACCCCCGGACGGGCGATCGCAGCGCATCAGGGTGATGCCTGCCAACGCGAAAGCGTTTGTCGGTGAAGTCGGGCGCTATCTGGGCGAGATGCGCCGGATGAAGCTTGCCGGCACCGGCCATATCCGCCTGCGTGCGGCTGTCGGTTTCAGTTCGGCCATTGCCGTCGCGTGAAGGAGGAGTGCCGGCCCGCACTCCTCCTCCATATTTTCCATCCTCAGCGGAACAACAGCAGCGTCTTCTGCAAGGTGATCCAGATACCCCAGGCCAGCGGAATCCACACCGCCGACCAGGCCATGGTCACCTTCCAGGAATGGCTGGCCTCCACCGCCAGGGCCTCCACGTCGGCGACGAAATGCTGGTGGGTGTCGTCGGCGGCCTTTTTCTCCTCGGCCAGTTCCTCGTCGCTCATGTGATGCTCCTCGGCCACCGAGGTCACCAGCCAGTTGCAGACGAAGCCGACGGCCAGCAGGCCCGCCAGGATGTACATGGTGATGGAATAGGCGTCGGCGCGCGCCACGCCGTGCTCCAACTGGTATTCGCGGATATAGTTCACCAGCACCGGCCCCAGCACGCCCGCCGTGGACCAGGCGGTCAGCAGGCGGCCGTGGATGGCGCCCACCATCTTGGTGCCGAACATGTCGGCGAGATAGGCGGGCACGGTGGCGAAGCCGCCGCCATACATGGACAGGATGATGCAGAAGCTTGCCACGAACAGGGCCAGGCTGCCCGACCTGGCCGTCCACGGCACCGAGGCGTAGAGGATCAGCCCCAGGGCGAAGAAGGTGTAATAGGTGGCCTTGCGCCCCAGCTTGTCCGACAGCGAGGCCCAAAAGAAGCGGCCGCCGATGTTGAACAGGGACAACAGGCCGGTAAAGCCGGCGGCCACGGCGGCGATCTGCCCTTTTTGCGCGGCGGTCAGCTCGTTGAAGGCGACGTCGATGCCGATCAGCTTGCCGGCGAACACTTCCTGCAACAGGGGCGAGGCCATGCCCAGGATGCCGATGCCGGCGGTGACGTTCAGGCACAGCACCGCCCAGACCAGCCAGAATTGCCGGGTCCGCCACGCCTTGTCCAGATGGACGTGCTTGGTGGTGATCATGGAATTCTGGGTGGCAGGATTGGGCGGGGTCCAGCCGGCGGGCTTCCAGCCCTCGATCGGCACCCGGTAGCCCATGGCCCCGGCCATCATGAAGACGAAATAGATGGCGGCCAGGGTGACGAAGGTCTGCCAGACACCCACCGACTGGGGGGTGGCGAAGAACCTCATCAGGCTGTCGGCCAGGGGCGCGCCGATCATGGCGCCGCCGCCGAAGCCCATGATGGCCATGCCGGTGGCCATGCCGCGCCGGTCGGGAAACCATTTGATCAGGGTGGAGACCGGCGAGATATAGCCCAGCCCCAGGCCGATGCCGCCGATGACGCCCGAGCCCAGCCACATCAGCCAAATCTGATGCAGATACACCCCCAGGGCGGAGATCAGCAGGCCGCCGCACCAGCACAGGGCGGAGACGATGCCGGCCTTGCGCGGGCCGGCGCGCTCCAGCCAGCCGCCCCAGATGGCCGCCGAGGACCCCAGGAAGACGAAGAACAGGGTGTACATCCAACCCAGCATGGAGATCTTCCAGTCGCAATGGGTGGCGAACACCTCCTGGAAGAAGCTGAGGTCCTTGGAGCAGGCCACGGTTTCGGTGATGCCCACCGCCCGCGACAGGGGCAGCCAGAAGACCGAGAAGCCATAGGCCATGCCGATGCACAGATGGATGGCCAATGCCGCAGGAGGCACCAGCCAGCGATTGAAATCGGGACGGGCGATGGTGCGCTCCCGGGACAGAAAGCCGGGACTGAAGGGTATGGCCAACTCGGTCATTGTGGATGTCCTCCCTGGACTGGGGCGATTGTTTCCCCTGGTTTGAATGGTGGTCCGCGCTGCTCAGAAAATGACGACCTCTCCCTCTTCCCCCTGGGCGCCCAGGACCATCCCCGCCCGCCGCGCGGTGGCGATGGCCAGGGTCGTCGGCGCCGAAACCGAAACCAGCAGGCCGATTCCCGCCCGCGCCGCCTTTTGCACCAGCTCCAGGCTGCACCGGCTGGACAGAACGGCGAAGCCGCCTTCGGAAGCGATCCCGTCGCGCGCCATGGCGCCGATCAGCTTGTCCAGGGCGCAATGGCGCCCCACATCCTCGCGGGCCATGCGGATGCGCCCGTCGCGCCCGGCCCAGGCGGCGGCATGGACGGAGCGATTGAGCGTACGGCCCGGCTGATGCCGGCTCAGCTCCGCCAGGGCCGCGCCAATGGCCTCGGGCGCCACGGTCGGCGCCGCCACCCGGCCGACGGGCGCCAGCACCGCCTCCAGGTTCTCCAATCCACAGATGCCGCAGCCCGACCGGCCCTCCATGGCGCGGCGGCGCCCCACCAGCGCAGCCGCCCGCACCGAGGGAATGGTCATGCTGACCGCAAGGCCGGCTTCCAGGCGTTCCACCGTCACCTCGCCGATCTCGGCCAGGTTCTCCACGATGCCCTCGGCCAGGGTGAAGCCCAGGCCGAAATCCAGCAGGTCCGCCGGACTGGCCAGCATCACGGCGAAACTGCGCCGGTTGTAGACCAGGGCCACCGGCTCCTCCTCCGGGATATGCCATTGGCGCGGACTTTGCCGACCATCGACGGCAAAACTTTCACAGGCCATGGTCACCGACGAGGAACGCGGCCCCGCCTCGGGAGGCAGGGGATCGTCGGAATCGGCGATTTCGGCCGGCGCGCTCATGGTGTCCCCCTCCCCTCCCTATTCCGCCACGTCGAGTTGGTAGTTGGTGCGGCTGACCTGCACCGCCGTCACCTTGTATTCCGGGCAATTGGTGGCCCAATCCGACTGGTCGGTGGTCACCACGTTGGCGCCGGTCACCGGATGGTGGAAGGTGGTGTAGACCACCCCCACCGGCACCCGCTCGCTGATGCGGGCGCGCAGGCTGGTGGCGCCCATGCGGCTGGCCAGGGAAATCATGTCGCCGTCGCGCACGCCCCGGTCCTCGGCATCGTGGGGATGAATCTCCAAGATGTCCTCGGGGTGCCAGGCCACGTTGTCGGTGCGCCGGGTCTGGGCGCCCACGTTGTACTGGCTGAGGATGCGCCCGGTGGTCAGGATCAGCGGATAGTAGCGCGAGGCCCGCTCGGTGGTGGGGACGAACTCGGTCAGCACGAAATGCCCCTTGCCCCGCACGAAGCCGTTCACATGCATGATGGGCGTGCCGCCGGGAGCCTCGTCGTTGCAGGGCCATTGCAGGCTGCCCTCGCGGTCCAGGCGCTCGAAGCCGACGCCCCGGAAGGTGGGCGTGACGTGGGCGATCTCGTCCATGATCTCGGCGGCGTTGTTCCAGTGCATGGGATAGCCCAGCGCACTCGCCAGCTCCGCCACGATCTGCCATTCGTGCTTGCCCGGCTTGGGCGCCATGGCCGGCCGGACCCGGTTGATGCGCCGCTCGGCATTGGTGAAGGTGCCGTCCTTCTCCAAGAAGGAGGTGCCGGGCAGGAACACATGGGCATAGGCCGCCGTCTCGTTGACGAACAGATCCTGCACCACCAGCAGTTCCAGGGATTCCAGGGCCGAGACCACATGGGTGGTGTTGGGATCGCTCTGGGCGATGTCCTCGCCATGGACGAACAGGCCCTTGAACTGTCCCGACAGGGCGGCGGTGAACATGTTGGGAATGCGCAGGCCGGGCTCGGAATCCAGCTCGCGGCCCCAGACCACCTCGAACAGGGCGCGCACGGAATCGTCGCCCACGTCGCGATAGCCCGAGAATTCGTGGGGAAAGGACCCCATGTCGCACGAGCCCTGGACGTTGTTCTGGCCGCGCAGCGGGTTCACGCCGACACCGTCGCGGCCCACATTGCCGGTGGCCATGGCCAGGTTGGCGATGCCCATGACGGTGGTCGAGCCCTGGGAATGCTCGGTGACGCCCAGGCCGTAATAGATGGCGGCATTGCCCCCGGTGGCATAGAGCCGGGCGGCGGCCCGCACCTCGGCGGCGGCAACGCCGGTGATGGCTTCCAGCGCCTCGGGCGAGTGGCGCGCATCGGCGACAAAGGCCCGCCATTCATTGAAGGCCTCGGTCTCGCAGCGCGCGGCCACGTAGGCCTCGTCCACCAGTCCCTCGGTGACCACCACATGGGCCAGGGCGTTGACCATGGCCACGTTGCTGCCCGGCATCAGTTGCAGGTGATGCACCGCCTTCACATGGGGCGAGTCCACCAGATCGATGCGGCGGGGATCGATGACCACCAGCTTGGCGCCCTGGCGCACCCGGCGCTTGAGGCGCGAGGCGAAGACCGGATGGCCGTCGGTGGGATTGGCCCCCATGACGATGATGACGTCGGCCTTGTCCACGCTCTTGAAGTCCTGGGTCCCGGCCGAGGTGCCGAAGGTCTGCTTCAGCCCGTAGCCGGTGGGCGAATGGCAGACGCGGGCGCAGGTATCGACGTTGTTGTTGCCGAAGGCGGCGCGGATCATCTTCTGGACGGCGAAGATCTCCTCGTTGGTGCAGCGCGACGAGGTGATGCCGCCGATGGAGCGGGTGCCGTGCCGGGCCTGGATCTCCTTGAAGCGCCGCGCCGTGAAGGCGATGGCCTCGTCCCACTCCACCACCCGCCAGGGATCGGTCAGACGCTCGCGGATCATGGGAGTGGTGACGCGGTCCTTATGGGTGGCATAGCCCCAGGCGAAGCGGCCCTTGACGCAGGAATGGCCCTCATTGGCGCCGCCGTTCTTGGAGGGCACCATGCGCACCACGGTGTCGCCCTGCATCTCGGCGCGGAAGCTGCATCCCACGCCGCAATAGGCGCAGGTGGTCTCCACCGCGTGCTCGGGCTGGCCCAGGCGCACCACCGACGACTCGATCAGGGTCGCCGTCGGGCAGGCCTGGACACAGGCGCCGCAGGAGACGCATTCCGAGCCCAGGAAGTCGGCGGACGCACCGGGCTTGATGCGCGAGTCGAAGCCGCGCCCCTCCACCGTGATGGCGAAGCTGCCCTGGACCTCGGCGCAGGCGCGAACGCAACGCGAGCAGACGATGCATTTGGAAGGGTCGTAGGTGAAATAGGGGTTGCTGGTATCCTTGGCCTCGGCGGTATGGCTGGCGCCGTCGAAGCCATAGCGCACCTGCCGCAGCCCCACCGTGCCGGCCATGGTCTGCAACTCGCAATCGCCGTTGGCGGCGCACATCAGGCAGTCCAGGGGATGATCGGAAATATAGAGTTCCATCACCCCCTTGCGCAGGGCGGCGAGCCGGGCGGTGGCGGTTGAAACCGCCATGCCCTCGGCCACCGGCGTGGTGCAGGAGGCGGGGGTTCCCTTGCGGCCGCTGATCTCCACCAGGCACAGCCGGCAGGACCCGAAGGCGGGCAGGCAGTCGGTGGCGCACAGGCGCGGGATGGCGATGCCGATCTCGGCGGCGGCGCGCATGATGGAGGTGCCCTCCGCCACCTGGACGGCATGGCCGTCGATGGTCAGGCCGACCAGCTTGGTCCCGGCGACGGCGGGGGTTCCGAAATCCTTGGGCTTGGTGATCATGCGGTCCTCCCGGACACGAAATCCTCGGGGAAATGTTCGAGGGCGCTGCGCACCGGCAGCGGCGTCAATCCCCCCATGGCGCACAGCGAGGCCTCGGCCATCACCGCGCACAGATCCTCCAGCAGGGCCAGATCGGCCTCGGAATGCCCTCCCCCGGCGAGCCGGTCCAGGATCTCCACCCCCCGGATGGAGCCGATACGGCATGGCGTGCACTTGCCGCACGATTCCTTGGCGCAGAACTCCATGGCGAAGCGGGCCATGCGCTCCATGCGCACGCTGTCGTCGAACACCACCATGCCGCCGTGGCCGAGCATGGCTCCGGCCTCGGCCATGGATTCGTAGTCGGCCGAGACCTCCAGGCGGCCGGCCGGAATATAGGCTCCCAGCGGCCCGCCCACCTGCACCGCCCTGACCGGCCGGCCCGAGGCGGTGCCGCCGCCGTAGCGGTAGATCAGATCGTGCAGCGAGACGCCGAAGGCCAGTTCGACCAGCCCGCCATAGCGGATATTGCCGGCCAGTTGGAACGGCTGGGTGCCGTGGGAGCGGCCGGCGCCGAAATCGCGGTAGAAGGCGGCGCCCCGGGCCAGCACCACCGGCACCGAGGTCAGAGTCAGCACGTTGTTGATGGCGGTGGGCTTGCCGAACAGCCCCTCCATGGCCGGCAGCGGCGGCTTGGCACGGACCATGCCGCGCTTGCCCTCCAGGCTTTCCAGCATGGCGGTCTCTTCGCCGCAGACATAGGAACCGGCGCCGAGCCGGACCTCCAGATGGAAGGCGCGACCCGATCCGTGGATATCCTCCCCCAGCCAGTCCTGCCGGTAAGCGATACGGATGGCGTCGCGCAGGGTCGCCGCCGCATGGGGATATTCCGAGCGCAGATAGACAAAGCCCTGCCGGGCCCCCACCGCCAGGGCGGCGATGGTCATGCCCTCGATCAGCAGGAAGGGATCGCCCTCGATGATCATGCGGTCGGCGAAGGTGCCGCTGTCGCCCTCGTCGGCGTTGCAGCAGATGAACTTCTCGTCGGCCCGGGCGTCGAGCACGGTCTTCCACTTGATGCCCGTGGGAAAGCCGGCGCCGCCGCGTCCGCGCAGGCCCGACTGGGTAACCTCGGCCACGATCTCGTCCGACGACAGGGCCAACGCCCGCTCCAGCCCGGCGAAGCCGCCATGGGCGCGGTAATCCTCCACCGACAGGGGATCGGTGACGCCGCAGCGGGCGAAGGTCAGCCGGTTCTGATGCTTCAGATAGAGGATATCCTCGGTCGGGCCGTGACAGAGGGGATGGGACGCGCCTTCCAGGAAGCCGGCATCGAACAGTTCGGCCACCTTGTCGGGGGTGACCGGGCCATAGGCCATGCGGCTGTTCGCGGTAACCACCTCCACCAGGGGCTCCAGCCACAGCATCCCGCGCGAGCCGTTGCGGATCAGCCGCACCGGCAGGTGGCGGGCCTCGGCCTCGGCCAGGATGGCGCGGGCCACCGCGTCGGCGCCCACCGACAGGGCGGCGGCATCGCGGGGAACGTAGACGGTGATGGGCCGGCTCATTCCAAGACTCCGTCCAGGCGCGAGGCGTGGAACAGGCCATGCAGCCGGTCGTCCACCATCACCGAGGGGCCCAGGGCGCAATTGCCCAGGCAATAGACCGCTTCCAGGGTGAAGGAGCCGTCGGCGGCGGTCTCGCCAAGATCGATGCCGAGCCTCGCCTTCAACCCCTCGACCAGGCTTTCCGAACCCCGCGCCTGGCAGGCCTCGGCGACGCAGACCTTGACCACATGGCGGCCGGGCCGGCTGCGGCGGAATTCATGGTAGAAGGTGACCACCCCGTGAATTTCCGCCTGGGACAGGGTCAGGGCCGAGGCCAGCAACGGCGTGGCCGCCGCGTCGATATAGCCGAACTCCTCCTGCAACGCGTGCAACACCGGCAGCAGCGCGCCGCGCAGGGCGCGGTGCTCGTCGATGATGGCGCCGGCACGCTCGGCATTCCAGGCGATGGTCATGAAACAAGGGGCTCCCGCGACGTCGATTCCTCACCCTAAACTGGGATGAGCGGCCGTCCCGGTTCAAATACAAAATGCCCATGCTGCGATAGCAAAAAACTATCAACGCCCGCCCATTCGGGGAGGAACGGAGGCTGCCCAGGCGATGCCCCGTTCGGCCAGGGTCTCCCTCACCATTTGGGGGATGCGCGAGGCCAGCTTCTCGGCGGCGGCGGCTCGCGCCAAGGCCTGGGCCACCGGAACCGGCGGCAAACGATCGGCATAGACGATACCCACCACATAGGTCACATCGGGCAATGACAACGGAAAAGCTATCAAGTCATCGGGCAGCGGCATCAGCGCCAGAAGCTGGCCGGGGACGATGCTGGACCAGGGGCCATTCTTGACGAAGGTGAAGATGTTGATGATGGAATTGGTCTCCACCGCCGGCAGCACCGTATGACCGGCCATGGTGAAGGCGGCGTCGGCGATGCGACGGTTCTGCATGTCCGGAGTCAGCAGGCAGAGCGGCAGCGAGGCCGCCTCGGCCCAGGTGAACTCGGTGCGCCCGGGATCGGCACCGGAGCGTTGGGTCAGCAGGAAATAACGCTCGGAATACAACGGCTGCATGCGCACCCCGGACAGCGGCTCGTTGTCCAGATAGGTAATGCCGGCATCCAGCTCGAAATTGTCCAGCCCGCTTTGAATCTGGCGGGAACTGAGCGAGGAGATGGAGATGCGGATGCCCGGATGACGCCGGGCGAAGGGTGCGGCCAGATGGGCCACCATGGGCAGGGCGGTGGGGATGACGCCCAGACGCAGGCGGCCGGATAAGTCCTGGCCGGGGGCGCCGATATCCTGCTTCAGGCTCTCGAAGTCGCCATGGACCCGCCGGGCGCAGTCCAGCACCTTCTCGCCCTCGGGGGTGAACTTCAAGAAGCGATGGCCGCGTTCGACGATGGGCACGCCCATATCCTGTTCCAACTGCCGGATGGCGTTGGACAAGGTGGGCTGGGCGACGTTGCAGGCCGCCGCCGCGCGGCCGAAATGGCGTTCGCGCGCCAGGGCCAGCAGATATTGGAATTTACGGAACATGGGCCGCCGGGTCCAACCAAAGACACCGTGGCAGTGTCGGGTGTCCGCCGTGAAAACGAAAGAACCTTGTTGCGGTCACGCCCCTGGCCGCGCCCCACCCATGCCCGGCACTGGACCAGACCCGGGACGTAATTTTCTGGCCGGACGCCCCGGCCGATGATACGCTATACTAAATTGAGTATAGATATGCGCTACCGCGCCGCGAGTTTGGATGGCCCCAAAACAGAGAAACCATCATGACGAGCATACGACGCCCTGCCCCATCGCCCTTCGCCTTGATGCGAAACGGGGTCTCCGGCGATGTTCTTGACCGCTACCTGGACAAGGTTGGACAGAAGCTGCTGGCCAACCTGGAATATCCATCCACAGCCCGCGGGACGAACCTTGCCGGCACCGTTCATATTCGCCTGCATATCGATAATCACGGCACGGTGGACGGCCGAACCATTTCCGTGACGCGCCGCAGTGGCGCCGCGATTCTCGACGAGGCCGGAATTGCCACCGTCCGACGCGCCGCGCCGTTCCCGCCGCCGCCGGGCGGCGAAAGCCTGTTGATTGTCGTGCCGGTGATATTCGAACCCAGCTAGAATCCACCTGGGTTTGGTGGAATCACCTTGTTCCCTTCGTCACCCTCGGGCTTGACCCACCGGCGTATACGCCGACCATGGATGGCCGGGTCAGGCCCGGCCATGAGGAGTGGAGAGAGCGCTTCCGCCTGAGAATCCGCGGGCTCTGGGCTACCCCCTATGGCGAAGCGCTTATTAATATCCATGCAGATATAGATATCGACTCCACCGCCAGGACGACGTGGGACGCCTTGAACAGGGCCCGGACCGGAGGAGCAAAAAAATAGGGCGGGTAGTTGCCTACCCGCCCCGGTGTTTCGGTTGAAAGCCGGATTACTTGGCGGTCTTGTAGCCGGAGCCGCCCCAGCCCCAATGGTCGTGATGGCCCCAGCCATCCCGGTGCCAGGTATAGGCATAGGGGTTGAGCATCTGCGGCTTGATGGAGGTCACCGAGGACACGGGAAGGGCTTCCATCGCCTGGCCGGGCTTGCCCGCCTGGATCTTGGAGAAGGGCACGACGCTGACCGTCAGGTAGCGGCCGTCCCTGAAGCTCTCGGTCCGGGCATAGGTCTTGGCGTTGTAGACCACCACGCCCTTGTTCGCGCTCCAGCCGCTATGCTCCTTGGCGGTCAGCAGGGCGGCGTTGAAGTGACGCTGCCAGGCCTCGGCCACATAGACGATCTCTTCTTGCTGATTGGTCGGACGGTAGCGGCTGCCGATATAGCTCAGGATATCCACCGAGTAGCCGGGCACCATGGCGTGCGCCTCGTCGACGATGGTGACCTCGAGGTTCTCCCCGCCGGCATCCTTCAAAGCCGCATTGATCAGCGGAATGTCGGTCTGCATGGACTGGTCGACCACCGACTTGTAGAGCGTCTGCTTGACGCTCTCGACCACGGGGCGGGTCCGGGGGTCGTAGGGATTGGCCACCGGCTCGAGCACCTGCAGCGACTGATCGGCCTTGTTGTAGACGGCGAAGGTGCCGACCAGGGCGGTCAGGTCGTTCTGATAGCTGCCGGCGGGCACCACGTAGCGCATTTCCGCCGGCGGAACGAGATTGGTCGGCTTGGCCTCGCTGGCGTAGTGGATGCCCGAGCACCCGGCCAAGGCGGGCAGGACACAGGCAATCATCATGGTGATACGGGACTTGTTCATCGTGTTTGCTCCCACATCTCATTGTGCGATGGGGCGACCGTCCGGATCGTATGTCCGCCGGTCACCACCTGGCTGATCAGTAGTCGAAAAGAATCTCGACGCGGCGGGCACGCCCATCATGGGACATCCCCCAGGTCTCGCCGGGACGGGCCTCGACCGAAGTGGTGGTGCCACCCAGCTTGGCGATCTCGGCGGCCACCGCCTGGGCGCGTTCGCGCGAGAGGCGGGCATTGGTCGCGGCCGAACCGGTGCGGTCGGTGAAGCCGATGACCCTGACGGCCTTGGGCTTCATGTTCTTCTCGGCGGCGACCACCAGCTTCAGCCGCTCGATGGCTTCCGCGCTCAGCTTGCTGGAGCCGGGAGCGAAGAACACGGCATGGCCGTTGGCCCCGTAATAGCCGCCCCTGCCGTGGCTGCCATAGGCGTAGCCGCCATAGCCGCCGTGAGTCCAGGCAGCCCCCGCCAGAGTGACCTCGACGCGGCGGTTCTTGGCTTCGGCGGTGTTGTCGCCGGTCTTGACCGCCAGATTGGTCTCGCCAAGGGCATTCTCGGCGATGATGGCGGGATTGACGCCCTGCTTGACCAGTTCCGCCGTCACCACGTCGGCGCGGTGGCGGGCCAGCCGCAGGTTGGCGTCGGCCGAGCCGACGGTATCGGTGAAGCCGGACACCGACACCACGGGAGCCCGCATCTGTGCCTGGGCGACCGCCACTTCCTTCAGGGTCTGCACCGCCTGGGCCGAAAGCTGGGACGAACCGAGGCCGAAAGTGACGACGAAATTGCGGCGCGTGTCGGCGGCAACCTCGGTCACCCCGACCGACTTCTTCAGCATGGGTTCGTGGGCCAGGAAGACCGTACGACAGGTCTTGTTCACGTTGGATTGGGCTTCCTGCTCGAGCCAGCAGTCGAAGGCCACCTGGGCCTTGGCCGCGGCGGCCGGAACCCGCTGGGTGGCTCCCCCCTCGAAATAGCCCATCAGGCGCGCCCGGGCGGCGGTCAGCTCGGGAACGGCCGAAGCGGGAACGTTGCGCCGGCTCAGCTCGTCGGGCAGAACCGCCTCGCCGTTGCCGGCCCTCAGGCCCTTGCGGGCCGTCTCGGAGGCGTCGACCCATTCGACTTCCGACTGGATCTGCTGCCTGGTGTAAGCCTGATATTCCTGGAAGAGAGCCTGGGCAAAGGGCGTGCCCGTCGTCGCCCGGGTGCCGAGAATCTTGTGTACATCAGAAACATCAGACGGTGTTGCGCAAGCAGCCAAGGCTGCGGCGGCAGCCAAACCCACCCAGCGTGTGATCTTCATCATTTCTCACTCCTCATCCGGTGAATGGCATTGGTTATCGTCATGCCCGACCACTGCCCCGGCATGTAAGCCGGAGAAGCAGAAGAAGTTTCGAAAAAGCGAGATTTCTAGAGCTAGTGAATGGGGATTCTTAACGCTACAGTCGTCCGTATGAACGCCCCTCCAGAGGTACTGGAACTGACTAGAGTAATTCAGATTTTCCATCCCGGCTACCGGGTAAATACCGGAGGGCGATACATCATGGAAGGCAGTAACCTTCGTGGGGTTTTTCACTTCTCACCCCGCCGTCTGGCGCTATATCCTGGCCTCGGCTCAGGATGGGGAGGATTGGCGATGGTGCAGGCCGTCAGGCTAGCCGCCGGGATCGCGGTTGTTTTGTTGTCGTTTCCCGCCCTGTCCTCGCCCTTCGACTGGACCGACAACTCGGTCGCCTATCGCTATTCCCCCTATTTCCGCGAACCGGGAATTTCGAAGAACGGCAAGGCCCGGGACATCCCAAAGCACGTCATCTCGCTCAGCCATTCCGACGGCTGGGAGTACGGCGGCAATCTCGTCATCCTGGATATCTTGAAATCGTCCAGCGCCGATCCGGCCAAAAACAGTTCCGACGGCGCCGTCGAGCTTTACGGCGTGCTGCGCTCGGATTTCTCCATCCCGCGCATCCTGGGCGACAAGAGCTTCAGGCTTGGGCCCGTCAAGGACGTGATGATCGAGCTGGGCGGCGACCTCAACACCAAGGACACCACCTTCGGCTCACGCAAGCGCATGCCGGTGGCGGGGCTGGCGGTGGCGCTGGACGTGCCCGGCTACTGGACCCTGGCGGCGCTGTGGGACAAGGAATGGAACCACAACGGCGTGGTGGGGCGCCCGGTGACCTTCAACAGCACGGCACGTTTCGAGACCTCGTGGGGCATCCCCTTCCGGGTCGGCGAGGCGGGCTTCACCTTCACCGGCTTCGGCATCGTCAACGGCCCCAAGGGGCGCGACGGCTTCAACCAGCCGACCCGCACGGAAACGCTGCTGCACGCCAAGCTGCTCTACGACCTGGGAGCCCTGTTCAACGACCCCGGACGGCTGAAGGCCGGCTTCGGCTGGCAATACTGGCATTCCAAGTTCGGCTCGGACCACACCGCCAACCAGGGCTCCATCGAAAGCGCGCCTTTCCTCGAGGTCCAGGTGCATTTCTGAGAATCGGCAGGGGCTTATCCATTATCCCGATTTGTGGAGTGCCTCATTCAGGTTATCCTGGCCAACGCCTGATGCTGAAGGGGAGGAACGTCGATGCTCGTTTCCGAAATCCTGAACAAGAAGGGTGGCAAGATATTCAAGATCCTGCCGTCCAAGGTCATGATCGAGGCCGTCCAGGGCATGGCCGCCTTCAAGGTGGGGGCCGTGCTGGTGGTGGACGAAAAGGACAAGACCCTGGGTATCTTCACCGAACGCGACGTCACCCGCTGTCTGGCGGCCCATGGCGCCGCCGTTCTGGAGGAGCCGGTAGGCAACCACATGACCCGCGATCCGCTGACCTGCCAGGCCGGCGATACGGTCGCCTCGGTGATGAGCACCATGTCCACCCACCATTTCCGCCACATGCCGGTGGTGGATGGCGGTCAGTTGAAGGGTATCGTCTCCATCCGCGATCTGGTGTCCAACAGCCTGGAACGGGCCGAGTTCGAGGCCGAGGCCCTGCGGGCCTACGTCACCGCCGGCTGAGCCGTCGGCATGGCCGGACCTAGGCGAAATACCGCGACAGATTGCGGCGGATGCGCTCCTTGACCGGCTCGGCGGCGGACGGGACCTCGAAGGCCTGGCCGGTCACCGTCTCGAACAGCGAGATGTACTTGGCCGAGAACTCCACCAGGGTATCGTCGGGAATCACCGGAATCGGCTGGGTATAGGGATCGCAGCGCGCCGCGATCCAGATGCGCAGGAATTCCTTGTCCAGGCTTTCCGGTTCCTCGCCCCTGGCATGGCGCCCGGCATAGCTGTCAGCCTTCCAGTAGCGGCTGGAATCGGGGGTAAGGATTTCATCGGCCAGGGTGATCCGCCCCTCGCCGTCCACCCCGAACTCGAACTTGGTATCCACCAGGACCAGGCCGTTCCTGGCCGCGATCTCACGCCCGCGGGCGAACAGGGCCAGCGACAGGCGCGCCAGCTCATCCCACTGGGCCTGGGACAACAGGCCGCGTTCGACCACCTCCCGGGGCGAGACCGGGGCATCGTGACCGCCCACATCGGCCTTGGTGGTGGGGGTGAGGATGGTGGCGGGCAGCTTGTCGTTCTTCACCATGCCGTCGGCGAAGTCGAGACCGTACATGGTGCGGCGCCCCGCCTTGTACATGGACCAGATGGAGGTGTCGGTGGAGCCGGTGAGATAGTCGCGCACCACCATCTCGATGGGCAGCATGTCCAGCCGACGCCCCACCACCACGTTGGGATCGGGATATTCGATCACGTGGTTGGGACAGATATCCTTGGTGGCCTCGAACCAGAAGCGCGCCGTCTGGGTCAGCACCTGGCCCTTGAACGGCACCGCCGCCAGTACCTGGTCGAAGGCGCTCTGGCGGTCGGTGGAGACCAGGATGCGCCGCCCGTCGGGCAGGTCGTAGTTCTCGCGCACCTTGCCCCGGTAATAGTTGGGCAGTTCGGGGAACTCGGCTTCGGTAAGAACGCCGGGGATGGCGGCGCGGATCGCGGCGGCGGAGAGCATGTCCAGACATCCAAGAAAAGGGGATCGCCTTTATCGCATTCCCGAGGGCGGCGGGCAAGGGAACCGCCCAAGCTCAAACCGGCGCCGATTATATTGTTGTGCAGCACAACAGTTTTTATGCCCAACAATGCTCTTGACGAACGAAGACGACTGCCTCACAGTCTTAAACATCAAAGTCGCCGCAGAGCGACCCAGGAGGCTTTCGAACGCGAAAGGGACGTCCCAATGTCTGACAACACCACGAGTCTGTCCGCGTCACGGACCATTACCCGCCGCCAGTTCACCACGGCCGCGGCGGCCGGCGCCTTGGTCACCACCACCGGATTGCCGCTGCGATCCGCCCGGGCGGCCACCCCGCTCAAGCTGGGCGTGCTGCTGCCCCGTTCCGGACACCTGGCCCTGATCGGCCAGGCCTGCCAGCGCGGTGCCGAAATCGGCCTGCCCATGCTGCGCGATATGGGCTATTCCGTCGAACTGATGAACGCCGATACCGAGTCCAATCCGGACGTGGGGCGCACCCAGGCGGAAAAGCTGATCCGCGAAGGCGCCAACATGCTGATGGGCTGCTTCGATTCCGCCACCACGCTCGCGGTGGCCGGCGTCGCCGAGCAGAAGGGCGTGCCCTTCGTCGTCAACATCGCGTCCGAGCCCAAGCTCACCGAGCAGGGGTTCAAATACGTGTTCCGCAACTTCCCTTCAGCCGGCATGCTGGGCAAGGGCGGGCTGCTGCTCTACAAGGACATCTTCGCCGCCACCGGCGTGACGCCCAAGACCGCCGTGCTGCTGCATATCAACGACAGCTTCGGCATGGCCATGCTGGGCGGCATCAACGCCCTGATGCCCAAGCTGGACATGCCGTTCACCATCGTCGAGACCATCGCCTACGACCCCAAGGCCCGCGACCTCTCCATCGAGGTGGCCAAGGCCAAGGCGGCCAAGGCCGATTTCGTCATGACCGTCACCCGCCTGAACGACGCCATCCTGCTGGTCCGCGAAATGGTCAAGCAGCAGGTGGAGACCATGGGCATCATCAGCCCCGGCGCCCCGGGCATGTACGACAAGCAGTTCTTCAAGGCCTTGGGCAAGTACGCCGAATTCTGCACCACCAACGTGCCGTGGTTCGATCCCAAGCAGGAGATGGCCAAGACCCTCGAAAAGACCTTCGAGAAGGCTTTCCCCGACGAAAGCTGCGACCTCAACGTCGGCTTCACCTTCGAGGCCGTGCTGATCGCCGCCGACGCCCACAAGCGGGCCGGAGCCAATGATCCGCAGGCGCTGACCGAGGCGCTGCGCGCCACCAACCTGACCAAGCGCGCCATGCTGGGGGGCGCGATCAAGTTCGAGGCCAACGGCCAGAACATGAACCTGATCTCCGCGGCGGTGCAGAACCTGGGGGGCAAGCCGACGGTGACCCTGCCTTCGGCCTCGGCCGAGGCCAAGCCGGTCTTCCCGATGCCGCCGTTCAAGGGCCGCACCTAAAGCAGCAATATCGGCAATGCTTGGCGGGGAGCCGGGATGGACGCCACCTTCTTCATGAACGTGATCAGCGCCGGTCTTCTGACCGGCCTGGTCTACGGCCTGATGGCCCTTGGGCTGTCGGTCATCTTCGGCGTCATGCGCGTGGTCAATTTTGCCCATGGCGACATGATGGTGGTGGCGATGTATGCCGCCTTCCTGCTCTACACCAAGCTGGGGATCGAACCGGTCCCCGCCCTGCCGCTGGTGGCCGGCGGCCTGTTCGTCGTCGGCTACCTGCTGCAGCGCTTCCTGATCAACCACTTCCTGGGCGTCACCGAGCACATCCAGTTCCTGCTGCTGCTCTCGGTGGCCATGATCATCACCAACGTGGTCCTCATGGTGTTCGGCCCCGATGCCCGCAACATCCAGCTCGATGCCAGCTTCGAGAGCTACAGCCTCGGATTCCTGGTGCTGGACAAGGTCCGCGTCATCGCCGCCTTCACCGCCGGCGGCGTCGCCGCCCTGCTGTGGGCCTTCTTCCGCTACACCACCACGGGAACCGCCATCCGCGCCTGCGCCGACAATCCGGTGGGCGCGCGGGTGGTGGGCCTCAACGTGGAAAAGCTCTACGCCATCACCTTCGGCATCGGCACCGCCTGCGTCGGCGCCGCCGGCTGCCTGCTGCTGCTGCTGGTGGACGTGCATCCGCACCTGTCGTCGGACTACACCCTGCTGGGCTTCATCATCGTCATCCTGGGCGGCCTGGGCAGCCTGGGCGGGGCGCTGCTGGGCGGTATCCTGGTCGGCCTGTCCGAGGCGCTGTCGGGCGTGCTGATCGCCCCCAGCCTGAAAAGCATGTTCAGCTTCGGCCTGCTGATCCTGGTCCTGCTGCTGCGCCCGCAAGGCATCCTGGGGAAGAAGCCATGACCGCGCTGCTTCAAGACCGCCGCGCGGTCCTGCTTCTCGGCCTGCTGGCGATCCTCGCCCTGGCCCCCCTGGCGGCGGGGGACTACATGCTGTCCATCCTGATCACCGTCCTGCTCCAGGCCTATCTCGGCATGAGCTGGAACGTGATGATGGGCTTCGCCGGCCAGTTCTCGCTGGGCCACGCCCTCTATGTGGGCCTCGGGGCCTATGCCGGCGGCGCCCTGTTCGTTCATTACGGCACGCCGCCGTGGATCGGCGCCTTCGCCGGCATGGCGGTCTCGGCCGCCGTGGGCGCGGTGATCGGCACGCTGGGCTTCCGCTTCAAGGTGATGGGCGTCTACTTCGCCCTTTTGACCATCGCCTTCGCCGAATTCACCCGCGTGCTGTTCGACCATTGGGGCTGGGTGGGCGCCTCGTCGGGGCTGTTCCTGCCCCCTGCCGCCAACAACAGCCCGGACAATCTGTGGCTGCTGCGCGGTTCGACCACCATGTTCTACTACGTGGCCCTGGCCATGACCGCCGCCGCCTTCTGGTTCTGCCGCGCCCTGCTGATGCGCCGCATCGGCTATTACTGGCAGGCCATCCGCGAGGATCAGGACGCCGCCGACGCCCTGGGCATCGACGTGTTCAGGAACAAGATGATCGCCGTGCTGATCTCGGCGGCCATGACCAGCCTGGGCGGCGTGTTCCTGGCCTTCTTCAACAACAACCTCTACCCCGAGAGCATCTTCTCCATGCATCGCTCCATCGAGCTGATGCTGGGCACCATCATCGGCGGCATCGGCACCCTGTTCGGGCCGATCCTCGGCGCCGTGGTGCTGACCGCGCTGGGCGAGGGCCTGACCATCCTGGGCGCCCATATCGGCATCGACGGCGTCAAGCAGATCGCCTACGGCATCTGTCTGATGCTGATCCTGGTGCTCAAGCCGGGCGGGCTGTGGCCGTGGCTGCGCAAGCTCCTGCGCCTGGAGGGAGACGCGCGATGACCGCCACCACTCCCATGTTGACCGTCGAGAATCTGGGCAAGAGCTTCCGCGGCCTGCGCGCCGTCAACCAGGTGGCCTTCACGGTGCCCCGGGGCGACATCGTCGCGCTGATCGGCCCCAACGGGGCGGGCAAGACCACCACCTTCAACCTGATCGCCGGGGCGCTGCCGCCCAGCGACGGCCGTGTGGTGCTGGACGGCGAGGACGTCACCGGCCTGGGCCAGGCGGCCATCTGCCGCGCCGGCGTCGGCCGCACCTTCCAGATCGTCAAGCCCTTCGCCGGGCTGACCGTGGAAGAGAACGTCATGGTCGGAGCGCTCCGCCATGACAACGGCGACGTGGAAAAGGCCCGTGCCGCGTCCCGCGCCATCCTCGACCTGCTGGAACTGGGTGACCGCGCCAAGGACCCGGCCCAGACCCTGACCCTGCCCGACCGCAAGCGGCTGGAAGTGGCCAAGGCCCTGGCGACGCGGCCCAAGCTGCTGCTGCTCGACGAGGTGATGGCCGGCCTGCGCCCGGTGGAATGCGACCGCATGGTGGCGATCCTCACCGGCCTCAACAAGGAGACCGGGCTGACCATCTTGCTGATCGAGCACGTCATGCGCGCTGTCATGGCGCTGTCCCACCACGTGGTGGTGCTGCACCACGGCGAGAAGATCGCCGAGGGTACCCCCGCCGAGGTCACCAGCCATCCCAAGGTGCTGGAATGCTATCTGGGAGAGGATCACGGATGATGCTGGAAGTTCGCGATCTCGACCTCTATTACGGCGACGCCCAGGCCCTGGACGGAGTTTCCCTCGACGTGGCCGAGGGCGAGGTGGTGGCCATCATCGGCGCCAACGGCGCCGGCAAGACCTCGCTGATCCGCGCCATCGCCGGCATGAAGAAGCCGGGCCGGGGCTCGATCCGCTTCGACGGCCACGACATCACCGGACGCCTGAGCTCGGTGATCTGCGACCTGGGCGTGGCCCAGGTGGCGGAGGGCCGCCAGATCTTCCCCTCCATGAGCGTGCGCGAGAATCTGGAAATGGGCGCGGTGCTGCCCCGGGCACGCTCCAAGCGCAAGGAAACGCTGGAGCGCTGCTACGCCATGTTCCCCAAGCTCAAGGTCCGCTCGGACCAGGCGGCGGGAACCCTGTCGGGCGGCGAGCAGCAGATGCTGGCCATCGGCCGCTGCCTGATGGGCCAGCCGCGCCTGATGATGTTCGACGAACCGTCGCTCGGCCTGGCGCCCGCCGTGGTCGGCGAGATGTTCAAGATCATCCGCGACCTGCATGCCGAGGGCATGACGGTCATCTTGGTGGAGCAGAACGTGTCGGCCTCGCTGAAGCTGGCCGACCGGGGCTATGTGCTGGAAAACGGCCGCGTGGTGCTTTCAGGCACCGGCAGCGGCCTATTGAACGACGACGGGGTCCGACAGGCCTATCTCGGCCTGTGAAAACCAGGGCCCCCGCGGGGACGACAAAAAAGAAACGGTCCAAGAAGGCGGCGAGGAGAACATTATGAATTCGGTTGCTTGGGCACCCATCAATTTCGCGCCCGCGCGGGTGGAAGTGGAAAAGCTGGAAGACGGCGCCTTCATCATCCGCTCGCCCGACAGCCTCAAACCCTATTCGCGCTGCCTCGGCGACCTGCTGGTGCATTGGGCCGAGCGCATCCCCAACCGGACCTTCCTGGCCCAGCGGGACGGCGACGGCTGGCGCCGGGTGACCTGGGCCGAGACCCTGGACAAGGTCGAATCCATCGCCCAGTCCCTGCTGGATCGCGGATTGAACAAGAACCGGCCGGTGATGATCCTGTCGGACAACAGCATCGAACACGCCTTGCTCGCCCTGGCCGCCATGTATGTGGGCATCCCGGTGGCGCCCATCTCGCCGGCCTATTCGCTGGTCTCCCAGGACCATTCCAAGCTGAAGTACATCGCCGATCTCCTGAAGCCCGGCCTGGTCTATGCCGCCGACGGCGCCCGCTTCGCCGACGCCCTGGTCATCCCCGAACTGGCCCGCGTCGAGGTGGTCACCAGCACCAATCCCATCGCCTGCGGCGTGACCTTCGACGCGCTGCTGGCCGCCACCCCCGGCCCCGAGGTGGAGAACGCCTTCGCCGCGGTGCGGCCCAGCACGGTGGCCAAGATCCTGTTCACCTCGGGTTCCACCGACATGCCCAAGGGCGTGATCAACACCCAGAAGATGCTGTGCTCCAACCAGCAGGCAGTCCGCCAGGCCTGGCCCTTCCTGCTGGAGAGCCATCCGGTGCTGGTGGACTGGCTGCCGTGGAACCACACCTTCGGCGGCAACCACAACTTCAACATGATCCTGCGCCACGGCGGCACGCTGTATATCGACGAAGGCAAGCCCATGCCGGGCCTGGTGGACAAGACGGCGGCCAACCTCAAGGAGGTCTCGCCCACCCTCTATTTCAACGTCCCGCGCGGCTTCGACATGCTGATCCCGCTGCTGGAGAAGGACGACGCCCTGCGCGAGAACTTCTTCAAGGACCTGAAGATCATCTTCTACGCGGGCGCCGCCCTGCCCCAGAACCTGTGGGACAAGATGGAGCAACTGTCCATCCGCACGCTCGGCCACAAGGTGCGCATGGTGTCGTCGTGGGGTTCCACCGAGACCTCGCCCATGATCACCACCGTGCATTTCGACATTCCCCGCGCCGGCATCATCGGCCTGCCCGCCCCCGGCTGCGAGGTCAAGATGATCCCCAACGGCGGCAAGCTGGAGATGCGCATCCGGGGTCCCAATGTCACCCCCGGCTATTTCAAGCGCGCCGACCTGACCGCCAAGGCTTTCGACGAGGACGGCTGGTACATCATCGGCGACGCCGGCAAGCTGGCCGATCCCGATGACCCGTCCAAGGGCATCGTGTTCGACGGCCGGGTGGCCGAGGACTTCAAGCTGACCTCGGGCACCTGGGTGCATGTGGGAGCGCTGCGCATGTCGGTGATCGACGCCGCCGCGCCGATCCTGCAGGACGCCGTGATCACCGGCCACGACCGCGAGGAGGTGGGGCTGCTGGGCTTCGCCAGCCTGCCGGGCTGCCTGCGCCTGTGCCCCGACGCGGCGCCCGACACGCCGCTCGGCGAACTGATCAAGCGCCCCGAGGTACGGGCCAAGATGCAGGCGGCCATGGCCACCCTGGCCGCCGAGGCCAAGGGCAGTTCGCACCGCATCGGCCGGGTCGTGCTGATGGACGTTCCGCCTTCCATCGACGCCAACGAGATCACCGACAAGGGCTATATCAACCAGCGGGCCGTGCTGACCAACCGCGCCCATCTGGTGGAGAAGCTTTACGCCCCCGGTAACGATCCCGACGTGATCCGGATGGGTTGAGCCGCCAGTTCTGAGGACAAGACCATGATCGATTACCGCACCCCGCTCGCGGACATGCTGTTCGTGCTGCGCCATGGGGCCGAGGCTGCTCGCCTGCCCCATTGGGACGACGAGACCGCCGAAACCGTACTGACCCACGCCGGCGCCATGGTGGACGGGGTGATCGCCCCCCTGGACCCGGTGGGCGACATCGAGGGGACCAGGCTGGTCGATGGCCGCGTGGTGATGCCCCAGCCCTTCGTGGATGCCTACCGGCAGTTCGCCGGGGACGGCTGGCAGGGGCTGGCCGTGCCGGAGGAGGACGGCGGCCAGGGCCTGCCCCATATTCTCGCCTCGGCCCTGTCCGAGATGCTGTCGGGGGCCTGCATCACCTACCAGATGGTGCTGTCCCTGGCCCACGGCGCCATGCGCACCCTGGCGGCCAGCGGCTCGGCGGAACAGCGCGCCACCTGGATTCCCCGCCTCGCCGCCGGTGAATACCTCGCCACCATGTGCCTGACCGAGGCCCAGGCCGGATCGGATCTGGGCCTTGTCCGCACCATGGCGACGCCCCAGCCCGACGGCTCGTGGAGCATCTCGGGCGGCAAGATCTTCATCTCGGGCGGCGACCAGAACCTCACCGAAGGCCGGATCATGCATCTGGTGCTGGCCCGCACCCCCGACGCCCCGCCCGGCGTCAAGGGGCTGTCCCTGTTCCTCGCCTCCTCCCTGCTGCCCGACGGCTCGCGCAACGCCATCTCGGTGGTGCGCCTGGAAGAGAAGATGGGCATGCATTCGTCTCCCACCTGCCAGGTGGCGTTCGACGGGGCCAAGGCCGAGATCATCGGGGCGCCCGGCGAGGGACTGGCCCGCATGTTCACCATGATGAACGCCGAACGGCTGGACGTGGCGGTCCAGGGCGTTGGCCTGGCCGAGGTGGCGCTGCAGCGCTCGCTGGCCTACGCCAACGAGCGCAAGCAAGGCAAGGCCGGCAAGGGGGGCGACGGGCCGGACTTCATCGCCAAGCACGGCGACGTGCGGCGCATGCTGCTGGCCCAGATGGCCCTGGCCATGGGCTGCCGCGCCATGGTGATGCGCACCCTGGTCGACCTGGAACTGGGCGACCGGCCGGCCCTGATGGAGCTGATGACCCCGGTGTGCAAGGCCTTCGCCACCGAGGCCGCCATGGAGGCCGCCGACCACGCCATCCAGGTGCATGGCGGCTACGGCTTCCTGCGCGAGTATCGCGTCGAGCAGATTCTGCGCGACGGCCGCATCACCCGCATCTACGAGGGCACCAACGGTATCCAGGCCGCCACCGTGGCCGGGCGGGTGATCCGCCTGGACAATGGCCGCGCGCTGTCCGAGTTCAGGGCGGAGGTGGAATCCGCCATGTCCATCGCGTCTCCCGCCTTCTCCGGCGCCTTGGGCCGGGCGCTGGCCGCCTGGGACAAGGCCGGCACCGCCATGCTGGCACGCCGGGATATCGGGCTGACCGCCACATCCTACCTGCGGCTGACCGGCTTGCTGGCCTTCGGAGCGGCCTGGGCGCGGCTGGAGGCCAAGGCCGACCAGGCCGTCAACCCGGCCCGCATCCGGACCGTCGCCGCATTCGTACGCGACTGGATGCTGCCCGAGACCCGGCATTTGGCGGATCTATGCGAAAATTCGTCAGAACTAGGGTCTTTACCCGATGAAGTGTTCGTCGCCTGATGATTCTTGGGGAAAAACCCCAGCGATTCGGGACAGGACCGTTGTATTGTTGCGGAAAACGCGACACATTGCTTAACTCCCCGCTGGCCGGAAGCCCACCTGTGACTAGGGTTTCCAGTCTGGGGTTCGGGTTCAGGCCGGACGGCGTCCTTGCAACAGAGTTGTTGACGTCCGCAACGGTCATGTCATTTTCAACCGGTCACGACAATTCCATTGGGGGTCTCATGAACAAGCAGGATCTGGTGAACAAGGTTGCCGAGCTCAGCGGTCTGTCCAAGGCTGCCGCCGACAACGTGATCGACGCCACCTTCACCGCCATCACCTCGGCGCTCAAGGCCGGCGACGATGTCCGCCTGGTCGGTTTCGGTTCCTTCTCGGTGACTCAGCGCGCCGCCAAGGAGGGTCGCAATCCCCGCACCGGCGCCACCATCAAGATCGCGGCCTCGAAGGCCCCGAAGTTCACCGCCGGCAAGGGCCTGAAGGACGCCGTCAACGGCTAAGTCCTTCGCCTACGGGTGGAAATGCCAAGGCCCCCGGAGATCTCCGGGGGCCTTTTGCGTTTTGGGCCCCCTCCCGGCC
>JAVBXM010000219.1 GCA_030824585.1 Phaeospirillum sp.
CTCGACGATCCGCAGCAGGGGCCGGGGGCGGGGGCGGTGCAGGCCGGCTATCGCCTCGCCATGCTGGCCGCTGGGGCGGGAGCCCTGCTGGTGGCCTCGCAATGGGGCTGGTTCGCCGCCTACGCCGTCATGGCCGGCCTGCTGGCGGTGGGCATGACCGTGTTCCTGTTCGGCCCCGAGCCGCAGATCAAGGTCTCGGCCGCCACCGCCGAGCGCGAGCGCCGGGCGGCGGAATACCTGGAGGCGCGCCCGCATCTCGGGGGCGCGCCGGCCAAGGTGGCGGCGTGGCTGTACGGCGCGGTGGTCTGCCCCTTCGCCGATTTCATGGCGCGGCCGGCCTGGTGGGCGGTGCTGCTGTTCGTCATCGGCTACAAGATGGGCGAGGCCATGGCCGGCGCCATGGCCAACACGCTGTACATCGAGATGGGCTTCGCGCTGGACGAGATCGCCTGGGTCAGCAAGATCTTCGGCTTCGGCGCCACGGTGGCCGGCACGGTGATCGGCGGCGCCCTGGTGGTGCGCCTCGGCATCATGCGGGCGCTGCTGGTGTTCGGGGTGCTGCAATCCCTGGGCAACCTGTTCTACGTGGTCCAGGCCCTGGCCGGCCACAACCTCTGGGCCCTGGCGTTCTGCGTGGCGGCCGAGAACCTGACCGCCGGTATGGCCGGTTCGGCGCTGGTCGCCTATATCTCGGGCCTGTGCAACCTGGCCTATACCGCCACCCAATACGCCCTGCTGTCGTCGCTGACCGCGGTGGGCCGTACCCTGTTCGCCTCGGCCAGCGGCAAGCTGGCCGATATGTTCGGCTGGGTGGATTTCTTCCTGCTGACCACGGTGGTGACCCTGCCGGCCCTGCTGATTCTGCCCTGGCTGATGCGCCAGCAGGGCCGGGTTGCATCCAAGCCCGGTTGAATCCTGCGCTCCGAGGGCTCATTCTCAGGGTTTAGGAATGCTTCCAAAGGTAATGACGGAATGCGCATCGGCGTTCCCAGGGAAATCAAGAGCCACGAATACCGCGTGGGGCTGACGCCGGGCTCGGTGCGCGAGCTTGTCCACCACGGCCATCAGGTGCTGGTGGAAAGCGGCGCCGGTGCCGGCATCGGCTGCGCCGACGCCGCCTACCGCGCCGCCGGGGCCGAGATCGCCGCCAACGCCGCCGAGGTGTTCGCCTTCGCCGAGCTGGTGGTCAAGGTCAAGGAGCCGCAGCCGGTGGAATTCCCCCTGCTGCGTCCCGGCCAGGTCCTCTTCACCTATCTCCACCTGGCGCCCGATCCCGCCCAGACCAGGGCGCTGGTCGAATCCGGGGTGTCGGCCATCGCCTACGAGACGGTGACCGACGCCAACGGCCGGCTGCCCCTGCTGGCTCCCATGTCCGAGGTGGCGGGGCGCATGTCCATCCAGGTGGGCGCCCATTGCCTGGAGAAGGAGCAGGGCGGCTCGGGCGTGCTGCTGGGCGGCGTGCCCGGCGTGGCGCCGGCCAAGGTGGTGGTGCTGGGCGGCGGCGTGGTCGGCGGCAACGCCACCCGCATGGCGGTGGGCCTGGGCGCCCGGGTGGTGGTGCTGGACCGCTCGCTGGCCCGGCTGGCCCAGATCGACGAGCTGTTGCTCAATACGGTGGAGACCGCCTACGCCACCATGGACAATATCGAGCACCACGTGCTGGAGGCCGATCTGCTGATCGGCGCCGTGCTGGTGCCGGGCGCCGCCGCGCCCCGGCTGGTCGGCCGCGAGCTGGTGGGCGCCATGCGCCCCGGTTCGGTGGTGGTGGACGTGGCCATCGACCAGGGCGGGTGCATCGCCACGGCGCGCCCCACCACCCACGCCGCTCCCACTTTCGTCGAGCAAGGTGTGGTACATTACTGCGTCACCAATATGCCGGGAGCGGTGGCGCGGACCTCGGCCTTCGCGCTGAACAACGCCACGCTGCCGTTCGTGCTGGCCCTGGCCGACAAGGGTCTGGTCCGCGCACTCTCGGATGATCCGCATTTCCGTGCGGGTCTCAACGTTCACCATGGCGGCGTCACCCACGCCGCCGTGGCCCGGGACCTCGGTTATGCCCATGTGGCGCCCGAGAAAGCCCTTTCTTCTCCATAAGGGAAACAAAGCAAAAATGGACCTCAAGAAGATCCCCATCGGCAAGAACCCGCCCCGCGACGTCAACGTCGTCATCGAGATTCCGCTGCGCGGCGACCCGGTGAAGTATGAGATCTGCAAGGAATCGGGGGCCATGTACGTGGACCGTTTCCTCAACACCGCCATGTACTACCCCGTCAATTACGGCTTCGTGCCCCATACCCTGTCGGCCGACGGCGATCCGGTGGACGTCATGGTGGTCGGCCGCATTCCGGTGGCGGTGGGCTCGGTGATGCGCTCGCGGCCCATCGGCGTGCTGCTGATGGAAGACGAGGCCGGCATGGACGAGAAGATCCTGGCCGTGCCCCATTCCAAGCTGCACCCGTTCTACGACGGGGTGAACAGCTACGAGGACCTGCCCAAGATCCTGGTGCAGCAGATCGAGCACTTCTTCGTCCACTACAAGGACCTGGAAGTGGGCAAGTGGGTCCAGTTGAAGGGGTGGGGCGGGCCGGACCGGGCCGGCCAGATCATTCAGGAATCCATCGACCGCGCCATCGCCGCCAAGCCGAAGAAGAAGTAGGCCGGCCGCGCAGGGTCCGATCGCGACGCCGCCGCCCCCGTCATCGGGGGCGGCGGTTGCGTCTTGTCAGCCGTGTTCGACCATTTCCACGTCGTCGTCCAGGCACTCGCTGCGAAAGACCATTTCGGTGGTCATGGCGTGGTCGAGATGGGCGCGCACTTCCACGTCGGCGATGGTCCGGGCGATGAAGCGCCCCAGTTCCATCAGGTAATCGGGACCGTTGACGGTCAGCGGAGCGTAGTTTGACTGGCGGCTGAGTCCCAGATCGACGACGAGCATGGCGGCCTCCTCTTTCCCCACGACCGCAGAATAGCCTGCCAACCAAAGTATAAGCAGCGGGATTCGCGAAGGCGAGCCCTGCGCCTATAGTATAGTTTTCAAATTCCCGACAATTTTATCCATCTTGTCTTGATGCCGGCCCTACGCCGTGGCCGCCGATTTGCGGCCGATGCGGTCATAGGCCTGTCCCACCCGCATCAGGCAGATGGAGCGGTCGGGCTGCTCGCCGGTGACGGTGGCCAGCACCAGCTTGGCGATGGTGGTGTAGGTGGCGACCTCGGCATCGGCGGCGAAGATCATGGGAAAGGCGGTGATCACGCCGCGGGCCTCGTCCAGTTCGGGGCCGAACAGGTTGCGGCTCATCACCTTGTAGCAGTCGAGCAGCCGCTCCACCGAGCCCAGCACGGCATCGAGATGCAGGCGGCGGCGCAGCGCCTCGCGCAGTTGCAGCGCCAGTTCATGGGGGCGCCGGGCCAGTTCGGCGGGAATGAAGGGCCGCTTGGCGACCATGGCGCTCTTGTCGCGCGCCGAGCCGACGCAGGCCGCGTGGAACTGGGCCAGCCGGAAGCTGGTGTCGCCGCAGCGGGTGAACATCATCATCACCAGCACGTCGGTCAGGTGATTGGTGAAGGACTTGTCGGCGGCCTTGAGACGCTCGGTCAGGAAGCCGCTGGTGGTGTCCTCGTGCGCGGCCAGGCCGATCAGCTCGTCGCGGCTCTGGGCGAACAGGCGGGGATTGAAGTTGAGCAAGGTGCGCAGGAACTGGAAGTCGGCGGCGTCGGGCAGCTTCAGCCCGGCCTGGGCGGCGCCGTTGCGGAACTCCTGGATCAGGTCCATGGCCTGGACCTCTTCGGGCTCCAGCTTGTAGGGCGGCGGCACCTTGACCTTGACCCGCTTGGTGGTGGTGACCTGGCCCAGGGCGAACTCGACGCCGAGGATGTTGTAGGTGCGCGGCCGGGTGACCGGCATCTCGACCACCTTGAAGCCTTCCTTGCCTTCGTTGCCGGTCCGCGCGATGGCAGCCTGCTTGGTCTCGGCCGCCTTGTGGTGGGTGGCCAGCTTGGTCAGCGACTCGTCGACCACCTTCCACACCAGCTCGCGGGCCTCGTTCCAGAATTCCGCCTGGCGGTCCGGCTTGGTGAGGACTTCGTGGTCGATGCGCGACAGCACCCGCTTTTCCAGCCCGTCGCGGCAGCGGCGTAGGATGGGGCCGGTGATGAACGCCTTGGCGATGACCGCGAAGGTCGGCACGAACAGGAAGAAGGGCTGGTCCAGGCACCAGGCCACCGAGGGGATGGCCGGCAGCGGCACCCGCATCAGGGCCAGGCGCTTGTCCAGGGCGTCGCCCAGCTGGCCGGCGACGAAGGCCTCGGCGGGGCTGAAGGCGTATTCGTCGGCCTCGGGCGGCAGCGGCGGCGGCATTTCCATGGGCAGGTCGGCGGCGCGGCGCTGCGGCGGCGCTGCCGCGGCGGCGGCCGGCGCCTGGGCCGGCGCCGGTGGCTGCCGGGGGGGCTGGCCGTGGATCTTCTGCCAGGCCAGGGCGATCTCGGGCCGTTTGGTGATCACCACCTGGATGACCTCGGAGGCCAGTTCCTTCTGTTCGGGGAAGGTGAGCCCGGTCAGCCCGGCGGCGAAGGCGTCCTGGATCACCGCCAGGAACTGGGCGTCACCCTGGCGGCGCAGCAGGGTCTTCAGGATTTCCGCCATGAAGCGCAGCAGGCCGGGGGAATCCTCCACCTTGCCCAGCCGGGACAGGACGTCGTCGAGCAGCAGCCGTTGGTCGGCGGGCAGGTCGTTGGCCATCACGGTTTCCAGTTCTTCTCAATGGCCACCGCCGACACCGAATTCTTGGGCGAGCCGTCGATGATCTTGTCGCTGTAGACCAGATAGACCAGCACGTCGCGCTTCTTATCGTGGAAGCGCACCACCTGCAGGGTCTTGAACAGCAGCGAGGTGTCCTTCTTGAACACCGTTTCGCCGTCCTTCAGCGTTCCCTCGATGCGGATCGGCCCCACCTGGCGGCAGGCGATGGAGGCGTCCGAGGTGTCCTCGGCCAGTCCGACGCCCCCCTTGATGCCGCCGGTCTTGGCCCGCGACAGATAGCAGGTGACGCCCGCCACCCTGGGATCGTCGAACGCCTCGACCACGATCTTGTCGTTGGGGCCCAGGGCCTTGAAGACCGTGGAGACGCTGCCGATCTCCTCGGCCGCGACGGGAGCGGCCATCAGCAGGGCGAGGGCAAGGACGGGAAAGCGCGGAATGATGCTCATGGTATCGGCCGATAAGCTCCGGACAGCGGACGGACTATCTTAGCGTCAACCATAGGGGTCAAATCGTGAGGAAACTGTGAACGGGTTTACAGAACGGACATATTTTTGCCTGACCAAGCTCAAGGACCTTACCCCGGGGCAGCGGGCACAGTACGGAGCCTCCGCCGAACCCAGGATACCGCCATGCCGTTTCCCGCCTTTTTCGCCGACGCCCCCGCCATCACCCTGCGCGATCCCCTGGCCGCCTTTCTGGGCGCCCCCGCCGACGGCCTGATCACCTATCGCTACGAGGATGCGGTGCGTCTGGCCGGCCATTCCTGCCCCACCGTGGCCGGGGCCTGGCTGATGACCATCAAGGCCCTGCGGTCCCTGTGGTCCGACGGCATGCCCGAGCGCGGCGCCGTCGAGGTGCTGATGGACGATGCCCAGGACGACGGTGTCACCGGCGTGATGGCCGGGGTGGCTGGACTGGTCACCGGCGCCGCCGGGCCGGGGGGATTCAAGGGTCTGGCCGGGCGGTTCGGCCGCAACGACCTGCTGCGCTTCAAGGCCAATATCGGAGCGGAGCTGGCGCTGCGCCGCCTGGACGACGGCCAGACGGCGGTGGCGCGCTATCATCCGGAACTGGTCCCCGCCGACCCCGAGATGCGCGAGCGCCTGCAGCGCGTGCTGGGCGGCAGCCGCGACCCCGAGGACCAGGCCCGCTTCGCCGAGCTGTGGCAGGACAGGGTCAGGCGCATCCTGGTGGATTGCGCCGAGCTGCCCGGACTGGTCAGGATCGAGATGCGCTGACGGTTTAAATCTGCTAAGACCGGCACGGTTTCCGGCAAGAATAGGTCCGTCATGTCCGTTCTGGTGCCCGTGTCGTGGGGCGAGATCATCGACAAGATCACCATCCTCGAGATCAAGGCCGAGCGTCTGTCCGACGCCGCCAAGATCGCCAACGTCACCAAGGAACTGGATGAACTGGTAGTGGTGCGCGAGCGCGAGTTCCCCAATCACGCCGGTCTGGCGGTGCTGTCGGCCGAGCTGAAGGCCATCAACGAGAAGCTGTGGGTGATCGAGGACGACATCCGCGACTGCGAGCGCGCCAAGGATTTCGGGCCGAAATTCGTCGAGCTGGCCCGCGCCGTCTATTTCACCAACGACGAGCGGGCGGCGTCCAAGCGCAAGGTCAACGACCTGCTGGGCTCGGCGCTGATCGAGGAAAAGTCCTACGCTCCCTATTGAGGTGACGGCGCCTTGAAGCTGAAGCGCCTGATCTCCGATACCTTGCGCCGCCTGCGGCCCCGGCCCGGGCGCCCGGCCGGGGCGTCCGGCGTGCTGCTGCTGTCGGCGGGCGGCCTGGGCGATACCGTGCTGTTCGCCCTGGTGCTGCCGCGCTTCCTCGAACTGGCGCGGCCGGGCGAGACGGTCACCGTGCTGCTGCGCGCCGACGGGGCGAAGATGGCCTTCCTCTTCCCGCCCGAGGTCCAGGTGATCAAGGTGGATTTCGGCCGTCTGGCCAAGGACCCGGCCTATCGCGGCGCCACCTTCGACGATCTTTACCGCGCCCATTACCGGCTGGTGGTCTCTTCCGACTTCAAGCGCCATCCCGACCTGGACGAGGCCCTGGCCTTCGCCTGCGAGGCCCCGGAAAGCGCCGCCATGCGGGCCCGGCCGTGGGCCAAGTACCAAAGCCGCCTCGACGCCAACCGGCGGCGCTGGGGGCGGCTGGTGGATTCGGGTCCCGCCCTGCAGGACAAGGTGGTGCGCTGGTCCCGTTTCGCTTCCGAACTGACCGGGCATGTCCAGCCGCCGCCCCTCGTGGCGCTGCCGCCCGAGCGGATGCCGGCCCGGGTCGAGCCGCCCGGTCCCATGGTCATCGTCCAGCCGTTCTCGGCGGTCAGGGAGAAGCAGAGCCCGCCTGAACTCTACGCCCGCATCGCCGCCGCCCTGCCGCCGGGCTGGAGCCTGCGCATCGCCGGCCACCCCGGCGATCTCGACAAGAATCCCGATTACCGGCCCTTGCTCGACCTGCCCAACGTCTCGTTCGAGCCGGCACCGTTCTCGGAACTGGCCGGCATTCTGCGCGGCGCCCGTCTGGTGGTTTCGGTGGACACCGCCTGCATGCATCTGGCCGCCGCGCTGGGGGTTCCCACCCTGTGCCTGGCCTCGGCCGGCTTTGTCGGCGAGATCGTGCCCTATGCCGACGAGGTGATGCCCGGCAATCTCAGGGTGTTGTACCAGCCCATGGACTGTGCCGGCTGCCTGGGCGATTGCCGCCTGAAGGCGGTGAATTCCATGTTTCCCTGTGTGGCGGCTCTCGACTCCGACGCGATTTTGACGGACATTGCCAGGATGGTGGAGGGAGGTTCATGAAGATTGCCGCCCTGCTTGATCCGGTTCTGAGGCTCCTGCTCCGGTACAAAAAGCGCCGGAAGCGGGCCGAAGGCGTGCTGCTGGTCAGTTCGCGCGGCCCGGCCGAGATGGTGTTCCTGTCCGCCGTGCTGCCCCGCTTCATGCGCCTGGCCAAACTGGACGAGAGCGTCACCCTGCTGTGCCGTTCCGACGCGGCGGGCATGGCCTTCCTGTTTCCCCGCACGCTCAAGCTGCGCCGCATCGATTTTCGCCGCCTGGACGAGCTGGACTATCGCTGGAGCAGCTTCAAGGACCTGTTCGCCCAGCATTACCGGCTGATCGTCTCGCTGGATTACGTGCGCGAGCACGACCAGGACGAGGCGCTGATCATCACCGCCGACCCGGCCGAAACGGCGGGCATGGTGCCGCCGCCCTTCAAGCGCAACTTCCACCAGCGCCTGGAGGAGAGCGAGAAGGTCTTCGACCTGCTGTTCGATTCGGGGCCGGTGCGCCAGGACAAGATCGTCCGCTGGTCGCGCTTCGCCGACGAGGTGCTGGATGACCGCCAGCCGCCGGTCCTGGCCCTGCTGGAAGACAGCCAGCTGCCCAATGCCGAGGTCATGGCCGCCCCGACCATCGTGCTGCTGCCCTTTTCCGGGGTGAAGCAGCGTCAGTTGCCCGCCGAGGTCTGGCGGCAACTGGCCGATCTGGTTCCGCCCAACTGGCAGGTGCTGGTGGCCGGGCACAAGAACGATTTCGACAAGAATCCCGAATACATGGCGATGCTGACCCAGCCCAACGTCAGGATGGAGACCTCGGGCTTCGAGAAGCTGGCTTCGATCCTGCTGGGGTCCAAGCTGGCCATCGGCGTCGACACCGCCGGCCTGCATCTGGCGGTGCTGCTGGGGGTTCCCACCCTGTGCCTGGCCAGCGCCGCCTATGTGGGGGCCGGCGTGCCCTATGACGAGCGGGTGGTGCCCGGCAACGTGCAGTTCGTCTACGTGCCCATGGAATGCCAGGGCTGCCTCGGCCGCTGCAAGTTCCCGCTGGAAGACGGCATGTACAAATGCGTCAACGCCATCGACACCGACCAGGTGCTGGCCTTCGTCCGCGATTCGGTGTCGCGGGGCGTGTTCTAAACATCAAATGATTCACCACGAAGGCACGAAGGCACGAAGAGGAGGGAGGAAGGAATCTCCCTGTTTTCTTCATGCCTTCGTGCCTTCGTGGTGAAAGACCATCGTCGATCAGATCGATGCCGGTCGCCGAGTGGGAAAACCATCGTTTATGAGCCTGCTTTCGACGTTGTTTCCGCGCGGCATGCGGCGGCGCTGGTGGATGTTCCGTCCCATCGACGCCATGGTCGCCCTGTGGCCGGCCCCCCGGGTGCGCCGTGGCGCCGTGGTGGTGCGCATGGACGGCATCGGCGACATGGTGATGTTCCGGGCCGCGCTGGAGCACTACCCTTCGGTCCTCGGCATCCCCAAGTCCGAGATCACCGTGCTGGGCTGCCATTCGTGGAAGGCGGTGACCGGCGAGGTGTTCGCCGGCTTCCGGGTGGTCACCATCGACGAGCACGCCTTCGAGAAGAAATGGCTCTATCGCCTGAAGATCGCCCTGTGGATGCGCCGCCAGGGCTTCAGGACGGCGCTGTGCGACATGTTCATGCGCAAGACGCTGACCGCCGACACCCTGGTGTGGGCCAGCCGGGCCGAGGAGCGCATCGTCTGCGCCCCCTTCGTCACCGAGCGGACCAGGGCGGAATACGCCTGGTATCTGGCCAAGGCCACGCGGGTGATCGATACCGGCCCCTATCCCACCCACGAAGGCCTGCGTCACTTCACCTTCCTGCAGGCCCTGTCGGGTACCCGCATGCCCCCGGAAGTGCCCTCCATCCCCTGGCCCGACCGCGCGCCGGCCCTGCCCGAGGGGGCGCCCTATGTGGTGATGTTCATCGGCTCCAACGAGCCGGGGCGGCGCTGGCCGCTGGAAAATTTCATTGCCATTGCGAAACAGGCCCTGGACGCCGGGTTGCGGGTGGTATTCGTCGGCGGGCCGCAGGAGGCCTATGCCAAGCCGGCCCTGGCCGAACTGAACCATCCCGGCCTGATCGACGCCATCGGCGTGCTCAGGCTGGGGCAGACGGTGGACGTGATGAAGCATGCCGCCTGCGTGGTCGGCAACGATTCCGGTCCCGGCCATCTGGCCATCGGAGTGGGGGCGCCCACCGTGCTGCTGGCCGGCGGCGGCCATTTCGGCTGCTTCGTGCCCTATCCCGAGGAAATCCGCCCGCCCCGGGCCCGTTTCCTCAACGCGCCCATGGAGTGCTACCACTGCCTGTGGCGTTGCCCCAAGCGCCGGAGCGACCAGGAATCCTTCCCCTGCGTCGCCGGGATCGCCCCGGACGCGGTATGGGCCGCCGTGCGGGACCAACTGGCCTCCTGAGCGGCAAGTTCGCTTCACAAAATCCGCCGCCCCGTCTATGGTGGCGGCAAGGCCTGACCGAAAACGGTCAGCGACCCAAACAATAATCAGACAAAGCAATCGGTTCGACATGAACACCCCCCGCCGGCGTTTTCGCCTCCGGGATGGTGGGCCTGTCTTGATTCGCTATGCGTGGAGGGATGTTTTCTTATGGCATTGGTTAATGCACACAAACTGATCGACGAGGCCAAGTTCGGGAAGTTCCACTGGAACGTCCTGTTCTGGACCGCGTTGATCATCATTTTCGACGGCTACGATCTGGTCATCTACGGCGTGGTCCTGCCGGTTCTGATGAAAGAATGGCAACTGGACCCCATCCAGGCCGGGGCGCTCGGCAGCTATGCCCTGTTCGGCATGATGTTCGGGGCGCTGACCTTCGGCTCGCTGTCCGACCGCTTCGGGCGCAAGCCGATCATCGCCGTCTGCGTCGTGCTGTTCAGCCTGTTCACGGTGCTGAACGGCTTCGTCCGCGACACCACGGAATTCGCGGTCTGCCGCTTCATCGCCGGCCTGGGCATCGGCGGCGTGATGCCCAACGCGGTGGCGCTGATGACCGAATACGCGCCCAAGCGGCTGCGCAGCACCCTGGTGGCCGTGATGTTCAGCGGCTATTCGGTGGGTGGCATGCTGTCGGCGGGCCTGGGCATGACGCTGATTCCCGCCTTCGGCTGGCAGGCCGTCTTCTTCGTGGCGGCGGTTCCCCTGCTGCTGCTGCCGATCACCCTGTATCTGCTGCCGGAATCCATCGGCTTCCTGATCAAGGCCGGCCGCACCGGGGAAGCCATCGACAAGCTGGCTCGGCTGGAGCCGTCCTACACGCCGCAGCCCGGCGACGAGATCGCCTTTCCCACCGGCGCCACCGGCCAGGCGTCGCTGCCGGCCCTGTTCGCCGGCGGCCGCGGCCTCTCCACGGTGATGTTCTGGGTCGCCTTCTTCATGTGCCTCTTGATGGTCTACGCCCTGGGCTCCTGGCTGCCCAAGCTGATGAACAATGCCGGCTATGGCCTGGGGTCGAGCCTGAGCTTCCTGCTGGTGCTGAACTTCGGCGCCATCTTCGGCGCGGTGGGCGGCGGCTACATCGCCGACCGCATGAACCTGAAGCGCGTCCTGGTGACGTTCTTCGTGGTCGCCGCCATCTCCATCAGCCTGCTGGGCGTGAAAAGCCCGACCATGGTGCTCTATGTCCTGGTGGCGGTGGCCGGCGCCACCACCATCGGCACCCAGATCCTGCTCTACGCCTATGTGGCGCAGTTCTACCCCATGGCCATCCGCTCCACCGGCATCGGCTGGGCCTCGGGCGTGGGGCGCAGCGGCGCCATCCTCGGTCCGATGCTGGGCGGGACGCTGCTGGCCTGGAAGCTGCCGCTGATGCAGAACTTCATGGCCTTCGCGGTGCCCGGCGTGATCGCCGCCGTGGCCATGAGCCTGGTGGTGCGCAGCGCCCAGCATACCCCGGCGGAAGAAAAGGACCTGGCCTTCGCCGCCGAGACCGGGATGATGGAACCCGATTGAGGCGGAGACCCGGTCTCGTCATGAGACCGGGTTAGGCCCAAGGGGCCGCGCGGCTTATGCCGCGGGAGCCAAGCCCCACGGAGGTGGGGCGCCCGGCGCCTGAGGACGGGAAATACAAGGCGGCGGCTATTCCGCCGCCTTGGTTCCGTCGGCCGTCTTGGCGGCGGGGTCTTCGAGGGCGGCCAGCAGGGCGGTCTTGATCTGCTCCAGCTTGCGGTCGTGCTCGATCTTATGGCCGAACACGTCCTTGACGTAGAACACGTCCACCACCCGCTCGCCATAGGTGGAGATGTGGGCCGAGGAAATCTGCAGCCCCACATTGGTCATGGCGTTGGTGATGTCGTAGAGCAGCCCGGGCCGGTCGCGGCCGTTGACCTCGACCACGGTGTGGGAGCGGGACGGCTTGTTGTCGACCAGCGCGCGGGGCGGCACCTTGAAGACGTGGGCGCGGGACGGCAGCTTGCCCTTGCGCGCTGCCAGCTCGCGGTCGAGGCGCAGGCGGCCGGACAGCACCTGTTCGACGCAGGTGGCCAGCTTGGCCAGCTTGGCCGGGCTGTCGAAGGCGCCGCCGTCGGAATCCTGGATGCAGAAGGTGTCGAGCGCCATGCCGTTGGCCAGGGTGATGATCTTGGCGTCGACGATGTTGGCGCCCGATACCGCCATGGCGCCGGCGATCTGCGAGAACAGGCCGGGATGGTCGCCGGTATAGACGATGATCTCGGTGACGGCGCGGTGGGAATCCACCCGGGGCTCGACGGTGAGCGGGGCGCGCACCGCCTCGGCCTCGCGCACCAGGCGGGCGTGGCGCAGGTGGATCGGCGTGTCGAAGGTGGTCCAATAGGTGGAATAGCCGCGCGCGATATGGGCCTCGATGTCCTCGGGCGGCCAGGACAGCTTGAACAGTTCGGCGCGCAGGGCATCCTGGGCGGCCTTGACCCGGGCGGCGCGCGCCGTGCCCGACAGGCCGCCGGTCATCACCTCCATGGCCCGCGAGTACAGTTCGCGCAGCAGGCCGGCCTTCCAGGCGTTCCACACGGTGGGGCCCACGGCGCGGATATCGGCGACGGTCAGGCAGAGCAGCAGCCGCAGGCGCTCGGGCGACTGGACCAGGGCGACGAAGTCGGAAATGGTCTTGGGATCGTCGATATCGCGCTTGAAGGCGATACGGCTCATGGACAGGTGTTCGCGCACCAGCCAGGCGGCGGATTCCGTTTCCTCGTCGGTCAGCCCCAGGCGCGGCCCCAACTTCATCACCACCTCGGCCCCCAGGGCGGAATGGTCGCCACCCCGTCCCTTGGCGATGTCGTGGCAGAACACCGCGATGAACAGGGCGCGGCGCGACACCACCTGATGGATCACCTCGGTGCAGGTGGGGGCCTCGTCCTTGAGATCGCCGCGCTCGAGGGCGTGCAGCACGCCCAGCGCCTGCACCGTGTGCTCGTCCACGGTGTAGACATGGTACATGTCGTACTGCATCTGCGCGACGACGCGGCCGAAATCCGGGATGAAGCGGCCCAGCACCCCGGCCTCGTTCATGTGGCGTAGGGCCACTTCCGGGTTCTTGCGCGACGTCACCATCTCGACGAACAGCCGGTTGGCGTTGGCGTCGACCCGCAGCGCCGCGTCGATGCGCTTGAGATTGCGGTGGACCAGATCCAGGGCGTGGGGGTGGATGTCCACCTCCTGGGTCAGCGCGGTGTGGAACAGGCGGATCATGGCCGCGGGATCGGTCTCGAACTGGTTGGCGGCGGTGACGTCCAGGCGTCCGCCCTCCAGTTGGAAGCCGGCCACCATGGTGCGGCGCGAGAACAGGCGGCCCAACTGCAGCCGGCGCGGCTTGCTCTTGAAGGTCTCCTCGGTCAGGGCGCAGAACAGCCGGGTCAGGTCGCCCACGTCCTTGGCGATCAGGAAGTAGTGCTTCATGAAGCGCTCGACCCCGCGCGAGCAGGCGCGGTCGGCATAGTGCATGCGCACCGCGATCTCGGGCTGCACGTCGAAGGTCAGGCGGTCCTCGGGCCGGTCGGTCAGGTAGTGCAGGTGGCAGCGCACCGCCCACAGGAAGGCCTGGGCCTTGGCGAAGCGCCGCGCCGCCGGGCGCGAGATGATGCCCTTCTCGGCCAGTTCCGAGACGTCCTCGACCCGATAGACGTACTTGGCGATCCAGTACAGCGTATGCAGGTCGCGCAGGCCGCCCTTGCCCTCCTTGACGTTGGGCTCCAGCACATAGCGGGAATCGCCCATGCTGGAATGCCGGGAATCCCGCTCGGCCAGCTTGGATTCCACGAAGGCCTCGGCGGTGCCGTTCATGATCTCGGCGCAGTAGCGGGCCCACAAATCGTCGAACAGCGCCCGGTCGCCCCACAGCCAGCGCATTTCCAGCAGGGCGGTGCGGATGGTCAGGTCGGCCTTGGCGTTGCGCACGCAATCCTCGGCCGAGCGGGTGGAGTGCCCGACCTTCAGCCCCATGTCCCACAGCATGTAGAGGATGAACTCCACCACCTGCTCGTGATAGGGCGTGCGCTTGTAGGGCAGCAGGAACAGCAGGTCGATGTCGGAATGGGGCGACAGCTCGCCGCGCCCATAGCCGCCCACCGCCACCAGGCTCATGCTCTCGCCCGTCGTGCGCACCCCTTGGGGAAACTCGCGGTCGCAGGCGTAGTCGTGGACCAGACGGACCAACTGGTCGATCAGGAAGCAGTTCTCGCGCACCGTGGCGGTGCCGTCGCCGTGGGCATCGAAGCGGGCGCGCACCTCGGCGCGGCCGGCGGCCAGCACCTGCTTGAAGATCTCGAGGACCTTCATCCGCCGCTTGTTCTTGGGCAGGTCCTCGTCCACCAGTCCGTCCAGCCGGGCGATGACCGCCTGGCGGTTGATGATGGCGCGCTGGCCTTTGATCTTGCTCATGGTCGGGTGCCGTCACCGCAGGAATTCGAGGGGCCGATTATAGGCGTCGGACGCCGCCAGCCGCCAGCCCCTTCGGACGCGGATTGGGCATACGGCGGCCATTGCCTGACATTTGGGCACTACACCGGCAAGCGCAAGGCGCGCCGCGGCTTATGCCGCGAGAGCCAAGCGAAGCGCCCGGCGACCGAGGGCCCGGCGACAGCTAAAATTCCACCCCCGCCTGGGCCTTGATGCCGTCCTTGAACGGGTGCTTCACCATGGTCATCTCGGTGACCAGGTCGGCGGCCTCGATCAGCGGGGGCAGGGCGTTGCGTCCGGTCAGCACCACATGCTGGCCCTCGGGCCGCCTCCGGACGGCGTCCAGCACCGTTTCCAGCGGCAGGTACTCGTAGCGCAGCGCCACGTTGATCTCGTCGAGGATCACCATCTTGTATTCGGGATCGGCCAGCAGGGCGGCGGCCAGGTCCCAGGCCCGCTCGGCGGCGGCGATGTCGCGGGCGCGGTCCTGGGTCTCCCAGGTGAAGCCCTCGCCCATGGCGCGAAAGGTGACCAGCTCGCCCAGGCCTTCCATCACCCGGCGTTCGGCGGTGTCCCAGGCGCCCTTGATGAACTGGACGATGCCCACCTTCATGCCGTGGCCGACACAGCGGATCGCCATGCCGAAAGCGGCGGTGGACTTGCCCTTGCCCGCCCCGGTGTGGACGATCACCACGCCGCGCGCTCCGGTCTTCCTGGCCATCAGTTTATCGCGCGAGGCCTTCTTCTTGGCCATTTTCTCGCGGTGGCGCTGGTCGTGGTCCTGGTCCTCGGTCATGGTCTCTCCGGCGGGAAGGGGCGGTTCGCCATAGATGGCGAGCGGGGGGTGGGGTTCAAGACTGAAACAAATCCTTCACGTTCTTCCCGTTGCGTCCAGCGGTATAAGCCCTGCGGGTCCAGGGATGGATGTGGAATTTGAGACGCATGGCAGAACAATCGGCCCAGCCAAAAATGACCGCCCGCGAGCTTGCTGTCCATTATGGCGGAAAGCCAGCCCTGAAGGGTGTCGACCTGGATATCGCGGCGGGCGAGGTGACCGCCCTGATCGGCCCGTCGGGCTGCGGCAAGTCGACTTTCCTGCGCTGTCTCAACCGCATGAACGACACCATCCCCGCCGCGCGGGTGAGCGGGCGGGCCGCCCTGGACGGCGAGGAGATCTATGGCTCCGCCGGCATGGACCCGGTGTTGCTGCGCGCCCGGGTCGGCATGGTGTTCCAGCGGCCCAACCCCTTCCCCAAGTCCATCTACGACAACGTGGCCTTCGGCCCGCGCCTGCACGGCCTGGCGGCCGAGGGCGAGGAGATGGAAGCCCTGGTCCGCACCAGCCTCGAGCGGGCCGGGCTGTGGAAAGAGGTCAAGGACGTGCTGGGCAGCCAGGGCACCGGCCTGTCGGGTGGCCAGCAGCAGCGCCTGTGCATCGCCCGCGCCATCGCCGTGGCGCCCGAGGTGATCTTGATGGACGAGCCCTGTTCGGCGCTGGACCCCATCGCCACGGCGCGCATCGAGGAGCTGATCGACGAGCTGCGGGACTCCTTCACCATCGTCATCGTCACCCATTCCATGCAGCAGGCGGCCCGCGTGTCGCAAACCACCGCCTTCTTCCACCTGGGCGATATCGTCGAGGTGGGCGTCACCGAACAGATTTTCACGGCGCCCGCCAGTTCGCTGACCCAGGGCTACATCACCGGCCGCTTCGGCTGAGACCGGGCCTCCTCGAGGTCCGGCCAGGCCCAAGGGGCCGCGCGGCTTAGGCCGCGGGAGCCAAGCGCGCGGAGGCGCGCGCCCGGCGCTTGAGGGGCTCTTTGACCAAGGAGCCCCAGTATGAAAGAGGAGTGACCCACATGACCACCATCGGCGAACCGCATATCGTCAAATCCTACGATTCCGAACTGGCCCGCCTCGACGATTCCCTGGCCCGCATGGGCGGGCTGGCCGAGGCCCAGATGGCCGCCGCGCTCGATGCGCTCGAGGCCCGCGACAGCGATCTGGCCACCCGGGTGATGGAGAACGACGCCCAGGTGGACGCCGTCGAGGCCTTCGTCAACGAGCAGACGGTACGGGTGCTGGCGCTGCGCGCGCCGGTGGCCGACGACCTGCGCACCGTGGTGGCGGCGCTGAAGATCGCCGGCGAGATCGAGCGCATCGCCGACCTGGCGGCCAACGCCGCCAAGCGGTCGCTGGTGCTCAACCGCCTGCCGCCGGTCGAGCCCATGCGCTCGCTGCTGCGGCTGGGCCGGCTGGCGCTCGGCCTGGTCAAGGAGGTGATGGACGCCCATCTCGGCCACGACGCGGTCCGGGCCCTGGCGGCGCGCGACCGCGACCAGGAGATCGACGACGTCTACGCCTCGCTGTTCCGCGAGATCCTCACCTATATGATGGAGGACCCCAGGAACATCACGCCGTGCTCGCACCTGATGTTCATCGCCAAGAATTTCGAGCGTATCGGCGACCACGCCACCAACATCGCCGAGCTGGCCCATTTCCGCATTCTCGGCCGGGCGGCGCTGCAGCAGCGGCCCAAGAAGGACGATTCGTCCTTCGTGGGCGCCGATCCGGAATAAGGCCAAGCTCTTTTGGGCTTGGCTAGGCCCAAGGGGCCGCGCCGCTTATGCGGCGGGAGCGGAGGCCCGCGCCCGGCGACGGAGGGGCTGGAAAAGATGCCTTACCAGAAGTAGGTGGACAGCCAGTAGAACAGGGCGGCCACCGATCCCGACGCCGGAATGGTGATCACCCAGGCGACCACGATGTTGCCGGCGATGTGCCAGCGCACCGCCGACACCTTGCGGGCCGCGCCGACGCCGATGATGGCGCCGGTGATGGTATGGGTGGTCGAGACCGGAATGCCCAGCCAGGTGGCGCCGAACAGGGTGATGGCCCCGCCGGTCTCGGCGCAGAAGCCCTGAACCGGCCGCAGGTCGGTGATCTTGGAGCCCATGGTCTTGACGATGCGCCAGCCGCCGAACAGGGTGCCCAGGCCCATGGCGATCTGGCAGGTGATGGCCACCCACAGCGGCACGTGGAAGGTGTCGCCCAGCATGCCCTGGCTGAACAGCAGGACGGTGATGATGCCCATGGTCTTCTGGGCGTCGTTGCCGCCGTGGCCCAGGGAATACATGGCCGCCGAGAAGAACTGCAGCACCCGGAAGCGCTGGTCCACGGCGAAGGGGGTGGTGCGGCGGCACAGCCACGACACGGCCAGCACCAGGATCATGGCCAGCAGCAGGCCGATCAGCGGCGACAGGATGATGGCCGAGCCGGTCTTGATGAAGCCGGACATGACCAGGGCGGCCAGGCCGCCCTTGGCGATGCCGGCTCCGGCGATGCCGCCGATCAGGGCGTGGGAGCTGGACGAGGGGATGCCCAGGCCCCAGGTGACGACGTTCCACGTGATGGCGCCCACCAGGGCGCCGAAGATCACATGGGTGTCGATCAGGCCGGGCTGGACGATGCCGGTGCCGATGGTCTTGGCCACGCTGGTGGTGAAGAACAGCAGGGCGATGGTATTGAAGAACGCCGCCCAGGCCACCGCGTATTTGGGTGACAGCACCCGGGTCGACACCACCGTGGCGATGGAATTGGCCGCGTCGTGCAGGCCGTTCAGGAAGTCGAACACCAGGGCCGTGATGACCAGGGCGACGATGATGGGAAAGGCGACGGATTCCATCGATGCGGCCTAGACCTGTTCGATCACCACCGTCTCGATGACGTTGGCCACGTCGTCGAAGCGGTCGGAGACCTTTTCCAGCCGCTGATAGATCTCCTTGCGGGTGATCAGCTTGACCGGGTCCTTCTCGGTGGCGAACAGGGCGCGCAGGCCCTCGTGCTGGCGCTTGTCGGCGGCGCTTTCCTGGCGGCCGATGGCATCGCACAATTCATTGATGGCCGCCGCGTTGCGCGTGACTTCGCGCATCAGCGGAATGGCCTTGGTCAGCAGGTGGGCGCACTCGGTGATGCCGGTGGCCAGGGCCCGCATGTCGGGGGTGAATTCCTTGACGCCGTAGAGGTCGACCCGCTGCGCCACTTCCTCGATGGTGTCGACCGCGTCGTCCATGGTGGTGATCAGCCGGTGGATCTGGTCGCGGTCGAAGGGGGTGATGAACGAGCGGTGCAGGGCCTGCAGCGTTTCGCGGGTGAGGAGATCGGCCTCCCCCTCGAAGGCGCAGATCTGCTTGAAATGCAGGCCGATGTCGGCGTTGTCGCCCATCATGGCTTCCAGCGCCTTGGCGGCGCAGTGAATCTTTTCCGCATGTTGGGCAAACAGCCCGACGAACTCCTCCTCCTTGGGCATCAAGGCGCGGAACAGGCGGAAAAACATGGGGGAACCCCTGGGCAGTTGGGATAATTGCCGCCTCAATACCACATGTGACCGGAAGATGACACGTCGTATCGAGCAGGGGACCTATCGCGGCCGGCGGCGGTACAGGAAGAATATTGGCGCCCGCCCGGTAATGCATTTCTGCTCGTAGCGGGTGGCGGGCCAATCGGCCGGGACCGCGGCGCGGTCGGCGGTGGCCAGGAGCTTTTCAAAGGCCGGGTGGGCATCCAGGTGGCGGGCCGCCCAGGCCACGTAGACGGGGTCGTCGCTGGCGACGCGCAGCTCGCCGCCATCCTCGAGAACCCGGGCCAGCACGTCCAGGGTGTCGGGGCTGATGAAGCGCCGGTAGGCATGGCGGGTCTTGGGCCAGGGATCGGGGAACAGCACGAACACCCGCCCCAAGGCGCCGTCGGGCAGGGCGGGCAGCAGCAGGCGGACGTCTTCGGGGAAGATGCGGACATTGCCCAGGGCGCGGGCCTGGACATGGCCCAGCAGGCTGGCGATGCCGTTCCTGAACACCTCGCAGCCGATCAGGCCCACATCCGGATTGGCCTCGGCGAGCCGGGCCAGATGCTCGCCGCCGCCGAAGCCCACTTCCAGCCAGACCGAGCGCATGGCGCCGGGAAACAGCAGGGTGGGCTCGACCCGGGTATCGGGCTCGGGCACCATTACGGTCAGGCGGGGCAGCAGATCCTCGATCAAGCCGAGGGCGTTGCGGCGCAGGGCCTTGCCCTGGCGCCGGCCGAAAAAACGCGGCCGCTCGGCGGCCGCGTTTCCGTTTTCGGCATGCTTGCTCATGAAAAGCTTAGAAAGCCTTCTTGAGCTGCTCCACCAGGTCGGTCTTCTCCCACGAGAAGCCGCCGTCGGCGTCCGGGCTGCGGCCGAAATGGCCGTAGGCGGCGGTGCGGGCATAGATGGGCTTGTTGAGGCCCAGATGGGTGCGGATGCCGCGCGGGCTGAGGTCGACCAGCTGCTGCAGCACCAGGGCCAGCTTGTCCTCGTCCACCTTGCAGGTGCCCGAGGTGTCCACATAGACCGACAGCGGCTTGGAGACGCCGATGGCGTAGCTGAGCTGGATCACGCACTTGTCGGCCAGGCCGGCGGCGACCACGTTCTTGGCCAGGTAGCGCGAGGCATAGGCGGCCGAACGGTCGACCTTGGTCGGGTCCTTGCCCGAGAAGGCGCCGCCGCCGTGGGGCGCCGCGCCGCCGTAGGTGTCGACGATGATCTTGCGGCCGGTGAGGCCGGTGTCGCCGTCCGGGCCGCCGATGACGAAGCGGCCGGTCGGGTTGACATAGAACTGGTCGTCGGCGGGCATCCAGCCTTCCGGCAGCACGTTCTTCACGTGGGGACGGACGATCTCCTTGATGTCGGCCTGGGACAGGCCGTCCACGTGCTGGTGCGAGACCACCACCGAGGTGGCGCGCACCGGCTTGCCGTCGCGGTATTCCAGGGTCACCTGGCTCTTGGAATCGGGCAGCAGCTGCGGGGCGGCGCCGGAATGGCGGGCCTCGGCCAGGCTCTTGAGGATTTCGTGCGAGTAGTAGATGGGCGCCGGCATCAGGACCGGGGTCTCGTTGCAGGCATAGCCGAACATGATGCCCTGGTCGCCCGCGCCCTCGTCCTTGTCGGCGCCGGAATCGACGCCCTGGGCGATATCGGCCGACTGGGAGTGGACGCGGTTGATGATCTCGGCGTTCTTCCAGTGGAAGCCGTCCTGCTCGTAGCCGATGTCCTTGACCGCGTGGCGGGCCAGTTCGTCCATCAGGGCGGCGTTGACGGAAGCCGGGCCGCGCACTTCGCCGGCCATGACGATCAGGTTGGTGGTGACCAGGGTCTCGACCGCTACGCGGGCGTAGGGATCGGCACCGAGGAACGCATCGACGACGGCATCGGAAATCCGGTCGGCGACCTTGTCGGGATGGCCCTCGGACACGGATTCACTGGTGAAGAGGAAATTCTTTTTGGACACGGGCAAGCCCTCCTAGATCCAACCAAAATTGGGACCTGGGGCATCAACACGCAGATCAGCGCCATCGTGATGCACCCACTTAGCCGAAATCAGCGTGGCGGCAAGCGGTCAAAATCTCCACGGGAGCGGTCACACCCCTCCGGGGGGTTCTTCTGACAGGCCAAGGGGCGACTCGTCAAGACGAATCGCCCCAGGGCCGAAATCCTGGATTTCAAAGGGTTATTTCTTGCTCTCACCCACTGCCGCCAGAGCCTTGGCCAGGTCGTAGACCCGGCGGCGCACCTGGGGATCGACGATGCTGTAATAGGCGCGGACCAGCTCCAGCGTTTCGCGCTTGGTCATGGGGTCGGCCTCGAAACTGGCCGGTTCATCGGCCAGGCCCGATATGCCGCGGGCCACCGCCAGCGGGCTCTGGTCCTGGATGGATTCGGCCATGTCGTCGAAGAAGAACGATACCGGCACGTCCAGAACACGGGACAGGTCGAACAGCCGCGAGGCGCCGATGCGGTTGGCGCCGCGCTCGTATTTCTGGACCTGCTGGAAGGTCAGCCCGATGGATTCTCCCAGTTTCTCCTGGCTCATTCCCATCAGGGTGCGGCGCAGGCGCACGCGGGCACCGACGTGGATGTCGACGGGGTTGGGCAGGCCCGAGGGAAGGCGGCCCCGCGACGAACCGCGGTGAGAGGGGGCGGAATTGCGATTGCTTTTGACCATGGCGGCGTCCTAATAGGTCGTTGGATGTAGCGCCCTCAGTACTGGCGGTTGTAGAAACACCATAAGGGCGCGATTGTATACAGTCAACACGCTACAGGCGCATTACTAGCGCTATAGCAATATGCCCTATGTATGTAGGCAATGCTACGAGTTCAACCGGCGCAGAAAAAAAGCCGCCAACCCCGTCAGAAGCAGGATGACGCCGGGAACAATATTGCCGAATCGGCTGTAGATGGTGGGAGGCAGGGCCTGGGGAAGGGGGGCGTCGAGGATGCCCCGCTCGCCGAGCGGCAGGCGGGCGATGATGCGCCCGACCGGGTCGATCACCGCCGAGATGCCGGTATTGGCGGCGCGGGCCTGGGGCAGGCCCTCCTCGATGGACCGCATGCGCGATGCCGCCAGATGCTGGTGCGGGCCCGACGAAATGCCGAACCAGCCGTCGTTGGTGACGTTGAGAATCCAGCCGGGACGCGGCTGGTGGCGGGCGACGATGGCGGTGGGGAAGATGGCCTCGTAGCAGATCAGCGCCGCCGCCGCCGGCAGGCCGGGCAAGTCCAGGGCCACCGGCCCCGGCCCCGCCGAGAAATCGGTGCCGCCATGGGTGATCTTGGCGATGGGCAGGATGCCGCGCAGGGGCACGTATTCGCCGAAGGGCACCAGATGCACCTTGTCGTAGATCGCGGCGATTTCGGCGGAGCCGGTCACCGCCATCAGGGAGTTCCAGATCTGAAGGGGCTCGACCCCCTTGGGGGTGATGCGCGGCGCCCCGGTCAACAGCAGCCCGCCGGGCGGTACGGCCGCCGCCGCCATCTGGCGGTGCAGGCGGTCGAGATCGAGGAAATAGGATACGGCGGTCTCGGGCCAGATCACCGTGGTCACCTGCTCGAAGCCGGGGCCGCGCGTCAGGGCGATATGGTCGCGCAGATTGGCCTCGCGCTGGTCGTCCTTCCACTTGTTGGCCTGGGCCACGGCGGCCTGGACGATGCGCAGCCTGGTATCGGGCACCATGGTGGCGTCCGGGCCTTGGGACAGGCGCAGGGCGCCGCCGGCCCACAGCAGGGCGGGCAGGCCCAGGGCCAGGGCGGCGACGGCGCGACGGCGCCCGGGAGCGGCCAGCAGGGCGGGAGCCAGCACCATCAGGTAGGTGAGCAGGGAAAGGCCCCAGATGCCGCCGAAGGCGCCGAACTGCAGCACGGCCAGGCTGATGTCCCATACCGAGCCCATGGGATTCCACGGCAGGCCGGTCATCACCCAGGAACGCAGCCATTCCGCCAGGGTGAACGCCGCGGCCAGGGCCGGAATCCGCGCCACCCGCCCCAGGCGGCACATATGGACCCCCAGGGTGGCGAGGCCGAAAAAGGTGGCCAGCACCGCGGACAGCCCGAATACCGCGAAGGGGATCATCCAGCCGAACTTGGCCACGTCGGTGAGCAGGGCGATGGAAATCCAGTACAGCCCCACGGCGAACCAGCCGGTGAACCACCAAAAGCCGACACCGAAGGCGGCACGGCGCGTGGCGGCGGCATCCAGGCTCCAGGCCACGGCGGGAAAGGCCAGGAACAGGGCCGGCAGCACCAGGGTCGGCGGCAGCGCCAGCGCCGCCACGGCGCCCAGCAGCACGAGGGTCAGGCGCCGGCGCCAGCCGGTCAGGGCGCAAAACCGCCGCTTCAGGTTTTCCAGCATCATTCCGTGGCCACCGGTTCCGGCGCCGCCACCCGGCGTACCCGCACCCGCTTCACCCGGCGAGGGTCGGCATCCATCACTTCGAATTCCAGTCCGGCGGAATGGGTGATCAGCTCGCCCCGCGACGGCACCCGGCCGGCGACGAACGATACCAGGCCGCCCAGGGTCTCCACCTCTTCGCGCTCCTCCTCGGTGAGCACCGCCCCCATATGGTCCTCGAACTCGGCGATGGGGGTGCGGCCGTCGGCCTCGACGGCGCCGTCGGCATGGATGGTCAGTTCCGGTTCCTCGTCCTGGTCGTGCTCGTCCTCGATCTCGCCGACGATCTGTTCCACCAGGTCCTCGATGGTCACCAGGCCGTCGATGCCGCCGTACTCATCCACCACCAGCGCCAGATGCGAGCGCTTGAGCCGCATCTCCAGCAGCAGGTCGGTGACCCGCATGGAGGGCGCCACGAACTGGACGCGCCGCGCCAGGCGGGGCAGGTTGAACGGCTTGCCCTGACCCATCACCTCCAGCAGGTCCTTGATGTGGACCATGCCGATGACGTCATCCAGCGAGCGGCGGTAGACCGGCAGGCGGGAATGGCCGCAGCCGATGAACAGCGAGATCAGCCCCTCCAGGGTGGTCTTGGCCTCCACCGCCACGATGTCGGCGCGCGGCACCATGACGTCGTAGGCGGTGACGTCGCGCAGGTGCAAGATGTTGCCGAGCAACTGGCGCTCGTGCTCGTCGATGGGAATTTCGGCGCTGTCGCGATCCTCGATCAGCTCTTCCAGCGCATCGCGGACGGTCTCGGCGCCCTTGGAGCGGCGGCGGCCCTTCAGCCAGCCGCGCATGGCGCCGAACAGCGAGTCGTCGCCCGCCTTCTTGAGGGTCGCCCCGCCTTCGCGGAGCGGGCTTTCGCCCGTTCTCTTGGTGTTTGCCCCGCCTTCGCGGGGCGGGCTACTGCCAGGGTCGTTCATGAACCTTTATTGCTCTCCATAGGGGTCGGGAATCCCCAGCGCCGCCAGCAGGGTGGTTTCCAGGGATTCCATCTCGGCGGCTTCCCCGTCGTCCAGATGATCATAGCCCAACAGATGCAGGACGCCATGGACAACAAGATGACCGAAATGATCGGCCAGCGGCTTGCCCTGGTCCCGGGCCTCGGCGGCGCAGGTCTCGAAGGCCAGGACCACGTCGCCCAGCAGCAGCGGCGCGCCCGGCACCAGCGGGGCGTCCTCGTCGTCCAGGGAGGCGAAGGACAGCACGTTGGTGGGCTGGTCCTTGCCCCGCCAGTCGCGGTTGAGGCCCTGGACCGTGGCATCGTCGGCCAGCACGATGGACAGCTCGACGATTCCCTCGGGCAGATCGACGGCGCCCAGCGCGGTGGCGGCCAGGCGGCCGCAGCGGGCCTCGGCATCGGGCAGCGCCCCGGTCCAGGCCGGGCATTGGATGTCGACGGCGATCTCGATGGTGACGGTCATTTATCCCTGGTCTTTCCCTTGGCCTCGCGGTCGGCCCCTTTGGCTTCACGATCGGCCTTGTCGTAGGCCCGCACGATGCGGGTCACCAGATCGTGGCGCACCACGTCACGGTCGGTGAAGCGGATGAAGCGCACGCCTTCCATGCCGTCCAGGATGTGGACGGCGTCCAGCAGGCCCGAGCGCACGCCGGGCGGCAGGTCGGTCTGGCTGACGTCGCCGGTCACCACCATGCGGGAATGCTCGCCCATGCGGGTCAGGAACATGCGCATCTGCATGGCGGTGGTGTTCTGGGCCTCGTCCAGGATGATGAAGGAATTGGCGAGCGTCCGGCCGCGCATGAAGGCCAGCGGCGCCACCTCGATCTCGCCGGCCAGCAGCTTCTTGGCCACCTGGTCGCCGGGCAGCATGTCGTACAGCGCGTCGTAGAGTGGCCGCAGGTAAGGATCGACCTTGTCCTTGAGGTCGCCGGGCAGGAAGCCCAGGCGCTCGCCCGCCTCCACCGCCGGCCGCGACAGGATGATGCGGTCCACCTCGCCCGCCACCATCATGGACACCGCCTTGGCCACCGCCAGATAGGTCTTGCCGGTGCCGGCCGGGCCCAGGCCGAAGGTCAGCGGCACCTCGCCCAGGGCGCGGATGTAGTCGGCCTGGGTGGGAGTGCGCGCCGCGATGTGGCGCTTCCTGGTGCGGATGACCAGATCGCCGGCCGAATCCTCGAGATCTTTCGGGAGCTTGGCCATGCGCACCGCCGAATCCACGTCGGCGGTCTCCAGGTGGCCCTGGCGCTTGGCCGAGGCATAAAGGCTGTCGAGGATGCGGGCCGCCTCGGCGGAGGATTCCGGGGTGCCCGAGATGGTCACCGTGTTGCCGCGCACGTCCAGCGCCACGCCCAGATGGCCTTCGATGCGGTCGAGATTGGCGTTGTGGGGGCCGAACAGCACCTGGGCCAGGGCGTTGTCGGGAAACTCGCGGACGAGGGAGGTTTCGCCGGGGTTCACGCGGGTATGGCCTCCAGGCTGTTGGGATGCACCTTGGTGATGCGCAAGGGCACCACGGTGCCGATCAGATGGGCGGCGGCCTTGACGTGGACCGGCTGCATGTAGGGCGAGCGGCCCAGCAACTGGCCGGCATGGCGGCCGGGCCGGTCGAGCAGGACGCGCATCTCGCGGCCGACGCAGGCGTGGTTGAAGCGGGTGGTCTGCTCCAGCAGCAGGGCCTGCAGGGCGGCCAGCCGCTCGTCCTTCACGGTCTCGGGAATCTGGCGCTCCATGGCGGCGGCCGGGGTGCCGGGGCGCGAGCTGTACTTGAAGGAATAGGTCTGGACGAAGCCTACCTCGCGGACCAGCGCCATGCTGTCCTCGAAATCGGCGTCGCTCTCGCCGGGGAAGCCGACGATGAAGTCCGACGACAGGGCCAGGTCGGGACAGGCTTTCTTCAGCTTGTCCACCAGCCGCAGATAGGTGGCGCGGTCGTGGCCGCGGTTCATGGCGGCCAGGATGCGGTCGGAACCCGACTGCACCGGCAGATGCAGGAAGGGCATCAGCTGGGGCAGCTCGGCATGGACGCGGATCAGCTCGTCATCCATGTCGCGGGGGTGCGAGGTGGTGTAGCGGATGCGCTCGATCCCTACGATCCCGGCCAGCTCGCGGATCAGGCGGCCAAGGCCCCAGCCCTCTTCCCCGTGCCAGCCGTTGACGTTCTGGCCCAAGAGCGTGATCTCGCGCACGCCGCCGGCCGCCAGCTTGGCCGCCTCGGCCAGCACCGCCGCCGCCGGGCGGGAGTATTCCGCCCCACGGGTATAGGGCACCACGCAGAAGGTGCAGAACTTGTCGCAGCCCTCCTGTACCGACAGGAAGGCGCTGGTGCCCTCGGCATGGGGTTCGGGCAGGAAGTCGAACTTGGGCAGGGTGGGGAACTCGGTGTCCAGCACGGCGCCGCCGGCGCGGGACGCCTGGGCCACCATCTCGGGCAGGCGGTGATAGGTCTGCGGCCCCAGCACGATGTCGACGAAGGGGGCGCGGCGCAGGATCTCCTCGCCCTCGGCCTGGGCGACGCAGCCGGCCACCGCCAGGATCATCCGCCCGCCGCCCTCGGCCTTGGCGGCCTGCAGCTTGCGCAGGCGGCCCAGTTCCGAGAACACCTTCTCGGCGGCCTTCTCGCGGATGTGGCAGGTATTGAGGATGACCATGTCGGCATCCTCGGCCTGATCGGCGGCGCAATAGCCCAGCGGCGCCAGTACGTCCGCCATGCGGGCGGAATCGTAGACGTTCATCTGGCAGCCGTAGGTTTTGACGAAAAGTCGCTTGGCCAATGTCTTACGCGTCCGGAAAATTCATGGTTAAGGACCGGGGCCGCCCGAGTCAAGAATTCGCCGCCGGCCGCCCGGCCAGCAGGCGGGTCAGGCCGAGGCTGACCACCTTGTGGCAATGGGCGGCGAGCCCCTTGCGCGAGCCGAATTCGGCGACGGTGACCGGCGGATGGAACTCCACCTCGACGGTGACGCGCCCCATGCCCAGGGCGCCGATCAGGTGGCTGGCCAGGGTCATGTCGCCGTACCAGGCGAGATAGGGGCGCAGCGCCCGGGTGATGGGCAGGCCGTCCAGCTTGGTATAGGCCACCGACACCGGCTGCACCGCCACGGCGCGCGGCATGCCGTCGGCGCCCCGCACCTCGCCCTCGGCCACCGAGAAGAACGAGCTCTTGAACGGCATCACCTGGTTGCCGTCGTTGGAGGTGCCCTCGGCGAACAGGATCAGCGATTCCCCCAGGTCGAAGCGCGACAGCAGGCCGTTCCTCTCGCGCGCCGTGGCGCCACGGCTGCGCTCGATGAACACGGTGCGCGAGATGCGCGCCAGGAAGCCGAAGCCGGCCCAGCCCGCCACCTCGCTCTTGGCGACAAAATAGCCGCGCAGCAGGCTGCCCAGCACGATGATGTCGAGATAGCTGGCGTGGTTGGGGATGTAGAGGACCGGCGAACCGTCCTCCAGCGGGCGGCCGCGCAGCACCACGTGATAGCCGATGATCACCATCACCCCCTTCCAGTAGAAGCGGGTATAGGCCGGGATGCGCGGGCGCGACATCAGCCGCAGCGCCAGGAAGGGCAGCAACAGCGCCAGGGTCCACAGCACGAAGCCGAGGAAACGCAGGATGGCGACGGGGACGGAGATCATCGATGCCTATTCCTCGGACCAGCCGGGAATGGTGCGGTCGTAATGGGCCCGGTACTTGGCGGTGACCAGGTCGGTCTTGACCATGACGCAAACATCGGTGGTGTTGAACTGGTGGTCGATCACCGCGCCGTCGCCGACGAAGCCGCCCAGCCGCAGGTAACCCTTGATCAGCGGCGGCAGCTCGGCCATGGCGCGGCGGGGGACCAGCGCGTCCTTGGGCAGCAGCGCCATGTCGACGCGCAGGTGAGGCAGGGCGCGCGGCCGCAGGTCCTCGGGCGCCAGGTGATGGTGGTAGAGGTAGGACAGGTGCCCGGCCAGGGCCTGGACATCGGTGCCGGGCAGGCTGGCGCAGCCGAACATCAGTTCCACCCCGTTCTCGAAGACATAGGCGGCGATGCCGTCCCACAGCTTCTTCATGGTGGCGCCGTTGCGATAGCCGGAATCGACGCACGAGCGGCCCAGTTCCATGAAGCGGCCGCCATTGTTCAAGATGTTGGCGATGTCGTATTCGCCCGCCGTGTAAAAGCGGCCGAACGCCTCGCCCGCCGTCCGGCGCATCAGGCGGTAGGTGCCGACCACGCCGGCGGCGCCCGCCCCCCGGGCCCGGTCGATGACCAGCAGATGGTCGCAGACGGAATCGAAATCGTCGAAATCGGCCAGACGCTCGCGCATGGCGTCGGAGGGTTTGGCGCCCATTTCCTGATAGAAGACGCGATAGCGCAACGCCTGGGCGGCGGCCACCTCGGCCGCGCTCTCGGCAAGCCGGACCTCAAGCCCGTCGCTGACCTCGCGTGTCTCGGACACGGATTGCATGATCCCTCTGGTTCCGTCCTCGCGGCGCAGATTCGACCGCAAGGCTTATTTCTCTTCCGGTTTATCACCGGAAGTCAACGGAACTCCATACAGTTCAAGGCGATGCCCCACCAGACGATAGCCATAGCGCCGGGCGATCTCGCGCTGCAGGGCCTCGATCTCGGTGCTGGTGAACTCGATCACGTTGCCCGACTGCATGTCGATCAGATGGTCGTGGTGGTCGCCCGCCGCCTCTTCATAACGGGCGCGGCCATCGCCGAAATCGTGGCGTTCGAGGATATCGGCCTCTTCGAACAGCCGCACGGTGCGGTAGACGGTGGCGATGGAGATGTGGGGATCGATCGCCGTGGAGCGGCGGTAGACCTCCTCCACATCCGGATGATCGGAAGACTCCGAAAGGACACGCGCGATGACCCGACGCTGGTCGGTCATCTTCATGCCCTTGTCGATGCAGCGTTGCTCGATGCGTGAAATCATTGCCGCGATCCGGTTATGACGGGTCCAGCGACGAACGGGGCGCCAAAGGCACCCCGTCGGGCCGGGATTCCGGGATCATGCCCGGAAGTCCCCTGCTTGTCGAGAAGGCTTACCTTCTCGTGATATTCCCAGGCTCAGACGGCCCGCTTGCGCTTGCGCGGCTTGGTGCCCAGGCCGATCTTCTTGGCCAGGCTGGAGCGGTGCTGGGCGTAATTGGGAGCCACCATGGGATAATCGGCGGGCAGGCCCCAGCGATCCCGGTATTCCTCGGGGCTCATGTTGTAGGCGGTCTTGAGGTGGCGCTTCAGCATCTTCAGCTTCTTGCCGTCCTCGAGACAGATGATGTAGTCGGGGGTGACCGACTTCTTCACGTTCACGGCGGGCTGAGGCCGCTCGGGCGCCGCAGGAGTGCTGCCGACCGAGGCCAGGGTGCGGTACACTTCCTGAATCAGATGGGGAAGATCGGCAACCGCCACGCTGTTATTGGCGACATGCGCGGCCACGATTTCCGTGGTCAGGCCCAGCAGGTCACCGCTGTTCGAACGCTCCGACATAGAGAGCAGCCCTCCAAATTCACTCAGTGGGGCTTTATATAAATCCTTCATACAAAGCTGGCAATAACCATTACGACAAATGAAAGTGACACAATTCGCATGACTGAGAAGCCAAACTACAGCCTTGACATCACCAACGAAGTCTGTCCGATGACCTTCGTGAAAACCAAGTTGCTGGTAGAGCGCATGGCTCCTGGAGAGATGGTGGAAGTACGGTTGAAAGGTGCGGAACCACTGGGAAATGTGCCGCGTTCTCTCGCCGAACTGGGTCACGAAATCCTATCGCTGACACCAGAGCCCGGCGAAGGGTCCACCGGAATCCACCGGCTTGTCGTTTGCAAGAAATAAGCCCCGGGAGGGGTGGTGGATATTGGTGCCGCTCAGGGCTCGACTGAAGTCTGGTCCAATCCGCAACTCATGGTGACGCCATCTACACCTCCGTAGTAGCCCTTACGTAGTCCAACGGGACAAAATCCTTTGGATTGGTAGAGGGCGATGGCGGCGTGGTTGTTGGCGGCGGCCTCGAGGAACATGGTCAGTGCCCCGCCCCTGGCCGCCGAGTCCATGGCGGCTTCCAGCAACCGGGCGCCCAGGCCCTGGCGGCGCCAGGGGGGCAGCACGGCGATGGTCAGGATTTCGGCCTCGTCGAAGATGCGCCGCCACAGCACCAGCCCGGCCGGTCCCGGCGGTTCGGCGGCGGGGGCGAGCGATGCGCCGTCCACGGCGATCAACCCCTCGGAGCCGGCCAGGGCCAGCACCTCGGCCATGGAGGTGGCGCTCCACGGTTCGGCGAAGCAGATGCGGTGCATGCCGGCCAGCAGATCGGCATGGACCAGGCCGGCGGGGATCAGCTCGATCACTCCAGCCTTCCCGACATGGTCTTTCCCGGCAGGGTGACGTCGGCGTCGCGCAGGTAAAGGGGTTCGGGCGGCAGGGATTCGCCCCGGCTCCACTGGCCGGCGGCCAGTTCGGCCACCAGGGCGGCATCGGGAAAGCCGGGCGAGGCGGCAAGGATCGCGCCGGGCAGGTGGGGCAGGACCTGGGCCGCCGCGTCGCCGGCCACCACCACCGGACCGGTGGCCAGTTCCCCCGCCCGCCCGGGCGGCAGGGCGCGGATGTCGGACAGGGGATTCAGGGCGGCATCGAACAATTGCAGCCACAACTCGTCCCGCCGGGAATCGATGGCCACCAGCACGGCGCGGTCCCGCCGCTGGCTTTCCAGCACGCCCAAAGCCACCGCGGCCGTCGTCGCCACCCCGGCCAGGGGAAGGCCGCGGGCCAGCGCCAGGCCGCGCGCCGCCGCCAGGCCGATGCGCAGGCCGGTGAAGGCCCCCGGCCCCACCGTCACCGCCAGCAGGTCGAGATCGGCGAATCCCAGGCCGGCTTCCGCCATCACCTCGGCGACCATGGGCATCAGCGCCTCGCTCTGGCCGCGCGCCATGGGCGACAGGCGCCGGGCCAGCACCCTGCCCTCCGACCACAGGGCGGCGGAGCAGGCGGAGGTCGAACTGTCCATGGCGAGAACGATCATGGCGCCGCTATAATCCTGTCATGGTGATCGTTCCGATCACCGGAGCCCTCGGGCGCCGGGCGGGCGCGAGCGCCCTTGGCTTCCGCGGCACAAGCCGCGCGGCCCCTTGGGCCTGCCCATGTTTCGAGGGCTTCGAACCATGGTATTACCCGCCACGGGGCATGATTGAAAGCAGGAAGATGCATCCGCTGGTTCGCGTTACCACCGAAGATTACGGCGTCGAGATCGCCCTGGCCTACGCCACGCCCGACAACTTCACCGGCCGGCCGGTCTATGGGCCGTCCGCCGGATGCTGGCTGCACGCCGAGGCGGCGCCACTGCTGAGGACGGCGGCCGAGTTGGCCCGGCCCCTGGGGCTCTCCCTACGCATTCTCGACGCCTATCGTCCGGCCGAGGCGCAATGGGCCCTGTGGGCCCACACCCCCGATCCGGAATTCCTCGCCGACCCCCGCCGGGGCTCCACCCATTCGCGCGGCGTGGCGGTGGACCTGGACCTGCTGGAGTCCGCCAGCGGCCGGGCGCTCGACATGGGCACCGCCTTCGACGCCTTCACGCCGCTCTCCCACCACGCGGTCACCGGGGTGAGCGTCGAGGCCCAGCGCCACCGCCTGCTGCTGCTGGGGCTGATGAACGCCGCCGGCTGGGATTTCTATGCCAACGAGTGGTGGCACTACCAGATGCACGGCGCCGCCCGCTTTCCCCTGCTGTCCGATACGGTGCTGGGGGCGGAGCGGATGATGTAAAGCCCCCCTTATTGCCACAGCCACCCTTCGTCCAGCGCCATCCACGACGGGCAGCCGATCTGGATCAGGGTGCGTCTGAGGTCGGCGGCCAACAGGTCGGCGGCCCGCGCCGTTCCCGCCTCGCCCGCCGCCGCCGCGCCGTAATAGAAGGCGCGGCCGCAGAACACGAAATCGGCGCCCACGGCTCCGGCGCGCACCACGTCCTCGCCCGAGCGGATGCCGCCGTCCATGACCACCACCGCCTCGTTGCCCAGGGCGGCGCGGATGGCGGCCAGGGATTCGATGGCGGCCGGGGCGGCATCCAGTTGGCGGCCGCCGTGGTTGGACACCCAGATGCCGTCGGCGCCCACCCCCAGGGCGGTCCTGGAATCGGCGGCGGTCATGATGCCCTTGACCAGCAGCTTGCCCTGCCACAGGTCGCGCAAGGCCTTGATGTCGTCCCAGGTCAGGTCGTCCTTGATCTGCGACGAGATGAAGCCGGCCAGGGTCTTGCCGTCCACCTCGCCCACGTAGCGGCTGAGATTGGGAAAGCCCGGCGAGCCGGCCCGCAGCGTGGCCAGCGCCCACAACGGCGCCATGGCCACCTGGGCGGCGAAGCGCAGTCCCGGCCGGAACGGCAGGATGAAGCGGTTGCGCACGTCGCGGCGGCGGTCGCCGGCCACCGGCACGTCCACGGTGACCACCAGCTCGCGAATGCCCGCCGCCCAGGCCCGCGCCAGCAGGTCGCGGTTGATGCGGTCCTCGCGCGAGACGTAGAGCTGGAACCAGGCATGGCCCTCGGCCGCCTCGGCGATGGCCTCCAGGGGGGTGGTGGCGACGGTGGAGGCCACCACGGGAAAGCCCAGCCGGGCAGCCTGGCGGGCCACCATCAGGTCGGCGCCTGGCCACAGCAGGTTGCCCATGCCCACCGGGGCGGCACCGAACGGCAGGGAATAGTCGCGGCCGAACAGGGCGGCCCGCGTCTCGGGCTTGACGCCGGTGCAGGCCTTGGGAGCCAGCACCACCGCCTCCAGCCGCCGGCGGTTGCGGCGCAGGCCGCCTTCCTCGCCCGAGGCGCCGTCCAGGAAGCCGAAGGCGAAGCCCGGCAGCCGCCACCACGCCCGCCGGGCCAGATCGCCGATGCTCGCCGCGTCGCTCATGCTCGGATCCCCATTCTTGCCATATCAATCCGTGTCTCGATCGCCGGGCGCGTCCGGCCCGCCCATTCCCGGTCTCAGATGCAGTAATCGTCGGCCGGGGCCCGGGGCAGCCGCACCGAAAGCTCGCCGCCCAGCACCTCGGCCAGATTGCGCAGGTCGGTCAGGATGTCGAGGACCACCGTCTCGGCGCCGCCGCCCAGCAGCACGCCGCGCTCCAGCCCCGCGCCGCGCAGTTCCAGGCCGGAGCGGCCGATCTGGTCGATGGCCTCCTGGGGCTGGGCGCCGGGCGTGTCCACCGCATAGGTCACCATGTAGGGCAGCCCCAGGGTATCGAGCAGGATCGCGGCGTCCATGGCGTAGCCGGGGCCGCGC
>JAVBXM010000114.1 GCA_030824585.1 Phaeospirillum sp.
GAACCCGTGATGCGACCGCCCCTCGCAGGGCGGAGCCTGGGGCTCGGCGCCGCCGGTCAGCTCGACGAAGGCCTTGCGGCTGGCGCCGATCTTCTCGGTCAGTTTGGGGCCATCGACGGCCGGGGAGCGGCTGCATCCGTCGGCGGCCTGGCTCAGCACCAGGGTGGGCTGGGTGATCTTCTCCATCTCCATGGCCAGCAGCGCATGCGGCCCCTGCTTGCTGGCGCGGGTGACCGACGAGGTCAGCACCAGGCCGTCGATCTCGGCTCCCAGGCGGAGCGCACCGTTGGCGGCCGAGAGAGTGCCCCGGCTGGTGCCGACCAACCATACCGGCGCCGTGTAGCGGGCCTTCAGCCAGGCGGCCACCTTGCCCACGTCCTCGGCATGGGTGGCGGAGAGGCGGAAGCCCTCCTCCATGCCGTCCGAGGCATCCGAGGGGGCGTCCAGGGTGGCGACCACGAAGCCCTGGGCGGCCAGCAGGGTGCGCGAGCGCATGAGGAAGTTACCGGCCCTCTCGGCGGGCGGGATGGGCTCGCGCACCTCGATGGCGCCGCCGCCGCCGGGGAACAGGATCAGGATGGCCTTGGGCGCGGTGGCCGGTTGCGTCAGGTAGAATCGCTCGGTCACCTCGCCCCGTACCGGGATGGTGATGGCCTGTTCCGGCGGCAGCTCGGCGGCCGAAGCGGACAGCGCCGCCAGCGATAGGACCAAGGCGGCCCCCAGGTTCAGGAAGGTTCGCCGCATCATCATGCCCCCTTGTGCCGTTCGAGAAAGTCGCCGATCCGCTTGGCCATGGGCGGCGGGAGATGTTGGCCGCTCGCCAGGGCCCGCAGCCGGGCCAGCAGCGGCGCGGCATCCTTGGGCTGCTTCTGCTCGCCATAGGCCTCGGCCAGGCTTATCAGGACTTCGGGATTGTCGGGATCGAGGGCGACGGCCTTCTCCAACTGCGTCACCGCCTCGCCGGGCCGCCCGGCCTTGGCCAGGGCGCGGCCGTAGTTCCAGCGCAGGGTGGGATGCTCGGGATTGGCCGCCACCCCCTTGGCGAACATGCCCAAGGCCTCGGCCTCCTTGCCCAAGTCCTGCAGGGTGAGGCCCGCCTGGTTGTAGCCCGGCGCGTACTGGCGGGACCTGGCGATGGCCGCGCTGAACTGGACCAGGGCCTGGTCAGGCTCCTTCATATCGCGCAGCACCCGGCCCAATTCGCCATAGCCGTAGGGCAGGTTGGGGCCGAGCGCGATGGCCTTCTCCGCCGCCTCCCTGGCCTTGGCGTAGTCCTTGCGCATGCGGTGGAAGTTGGCGGTATTGGCGTAGGCGGCGGGGAAATTGGGATCGAGCGCCATGGCGCGGCCGGCATCGGCCAGGGCATCGTCGAGACGGCCCTCGGCGGCGGCCATCTGGGCGCGCAGGTTCAGCGAGTACTTGTCGTCGGCCGGGGTGTCGTTGTTCAGTACCACGTCGATCAGGCGGAGCGCGTTGTCGCGGTCGTGCAGGCGGTTCCAGTACACCGCCGCCGCCACATGGGGATCGACCGCCTCCAGCAGCTTGAGCGCCACCTGGCAGAACAGGTGATCAGGATCACCCTTGGCCTCGAACTCCACCAGCCGGGTGCGCTCCGGGGTCTGGCGCAGGCGCACGCGGTAGATCACCGTTTCGCCCTCCTTGCGCTGGGTGATCTCACCCGAGATGCGATGCACCGTCTTGCCGAACAGCTCGCGCAGGATGCCGATGGCCTGCTTGAGGTCGAGCCCGGCGATGCCGGCGTCCAAATTGGCGAGGTCGAGGCGCTTGTCGCCGAAGCTGGTGCGGTCCTTGGCCGAAACGGTGGCGCGATTGAGCGAGGCCAGCTCGTCGAGGATGCGCTGGGTGGCGATCTCGGGGGAATAGCCCTGCTCCTCCAGGCTGGAGGGGACGGCGACGGCCTCCAGCACCACCGGGTCGGTGGTGACGGCCTTGTAGGCGACGGCGCCGCCGCCGACCGCCGCCGAGGAGGCGGTGGCCGCCACCATGGCCTTGCGGCCGAAATCCATCAGGGTGGCGATGCGGTCCTTGAGGGCCATGGCTATGGCGCCCCCAACTGCTGCACCTGGCCGGTGGCGATCCAGGCGGCGATGGCGCGCATGACGTCGCGTTCGCGGCCCCGGAAGCCGTGTTCGGTCAAGGCCTCGCAGGCCGGTCCCTGGGTATCCTTGGCCCCGGTGACGGTGATCAGCGGCAGTTCGCCGATGGCCGATTTGAGGTCGCGGTAGGGGGTGACGTTGCAGGGATCGGCCTGGTGGTGGACGAAGAGCTGCGCCACCTTGGCCTCGCCCCAGTCGAAGCCGCTCATGCCGGTTTCGAAGGCGTACTTGGAACTGCCGGCGAAGGTGGCGGTATGCACCGCGCCCGCCAGCCCGGCCAAACGGCGGGCCAGGTTGGCGGTGGAGACGGTGCCGAAGCTGGTGCCGACGATGGTGAACTTCACCGGCCCCAGCTCCTTGGCCAGCGCCGCCATCAGCGCGCCCACATCCTCGGCATGGCGGGCCGAGCGGCGGTAGGTGGCGTCGCAGCCGTTCCATTCGTCGGTGGGGCAGTCCACCAGCACGGTCATCACCGCGTCGTCGGCGAGGTGGCGCCGGGCGCGGGCCAGGAAGTTGCCCTTCATGTCGAAGGCCGGCTTCCCCTCCACCTCCTTGAGATGGAGGATGCCGGGGCTGCCGACGAACAGCAGCGCCACGTTGGTGGGGTTGGTGCCGACCCGTTTGCCCACCAGCCCCCGGATGTCGGCGCCGCGCGGCAGGGGGACGGAGACGACGCGCTCCTCCAGCCCCTCGGCGGCGGGATCGGACTGGGCGAAGGCGTGCTGGGCGGTGAACAGCGACAGGATGGCGGCGAGGAGGAACAGACTGCGCATGGAGGAACCTCAGACCTTGGCGAACGCATAGATAAGGGCGATGGCGTCGGCGGCCATCTCCGCGGCGGCATCGGTGACGATACGGCCTTCCGTTTCGGTGGCCGTGTCCACTTCGGCCTGCCAGAAGGGGGCGTAGTCCACCTTGTCGTCCTCGACCAGGGTCCAGCCTTCAGGCGGCGAGACGTCCCGCCATTGCGGATCGGTGCCGATTCCGGTGGCTTCCACCGACAGGCGCAGCACCAGTGACCTGGCCCTGTGGTCAAGGCAGACAGCCGTCCACAGATGGGTCTGGCGATTCAGCCGATGGGAGGCCGACAACAGACCGTCCAGCCACACCGTCTCGATCTCGCCCGCGCCGTCGTCCCACAGGCCGGCGCCGAACGGCAACGGGTCCAGTCCGCCCACCAGTGGCCCCCAGGCCGCATTCCAGATGTCGTGGAGCAGGCACCAGTAGTCGGTCTTGATCTTCAACAGGCTGAGACGGGCCTGATGGAAGTGCCGAACCTCGTCCAACGTCAGGTCAGGCGGAATATGCTCGGCCCGGCCGATACGGGACAAGGCGGCGGCATGGGCGGGGATGGCGTGATAGGCGAGCGACTCGGGCAGGATCAATTCAGTCATGGTCAGTCCCCTTCGGCGGCATGCGTCCACAAATCGGCGCGGAAGCTGTCGAAATCCGGTTGGCCCAGGTGGATGGGATCAAGGGCCAGGCCGGCTTCCCAGTGTCGCAGCACTCCGGCCCACGAGACGGCCAGCCACCCGGCGCGTTCCTTGCGCGGCGGGGTGTGGCCATCGGGTGTCAGATAGACGCACCAGCCTTGTCCGGTGCCCGAGCGGGCGACGTGGCGGCGCAGGTGGTCACGATAGGCCCGCAACTGGCCGGGCCGGTCGGGCGCGTCGATCTTGGCCTCCACTACCAGGAAGCAGGCGTGGCCCTCATGGCTGCGCCATTCCAGCCACAGGTCGGCACGGCGGACACCACCTGTCCGGTCCTTCAGGCCCAGTTCGGTTTCCACAGTCAGGCTGCCGGATGCGAGGCCGGGGCCAACACCCACGCCGGATGCCCCCAGTAGGGCAGATACCAAGGCGCCGGCCCGGGCCTCGGCCAACGGGGCCGGATTGAACCGAGGCGACAGGAAGAAGGCGAGACGGCGGGTCAACAGCGGCTCGGTCAGGCGTTCGCCCCAGGTCAGGCCGCGCCCCTGGGCCAGGCCATGGCCGGGCCACAGCGGGCCGAAGACACCGGGGGCGCCATAACCGGCGGTCAGTGTCG
>JAVBXM010000018.1 GCA_030824585.1 Phaeospirillum sp.
TCAACCCCCCTTCTTTCGCAGATGCAAAATAGTTGGCGCGGCCCGTGGCCACGGCCATCGGGGGGATTTTGGGTTGCCTGGGGTCGGGGGGGCTGCCATAACCCAGCCAGACCTTAATCGGGGATGAGCGACTCTCTTGGGCGGCCTCGTCACAGCCAAACTGCTTCGCAGCCTGAAGGCCCTGGCCATCGCCCTGGTGGTAGCGGGTGTGGCGGTCCTCGCCTCGCGTCCCTTCGTCCCCTTCTCGCCCTTCGGCGACGACGACGGAACCCTGGACCGGGGCCCGGCCGCCTATGTGGACCTGGAGAACGAGGGCAGCGCCCAGCCCCTGCCTGAACTCACCGACGGCGAGCTGGAGGACCGCTCCCGCCGCCCGGTCGACCATATATTGCAGGTGGGCTCGGGCGAGACGCTGATGAGCCTGCTGGGCCGGGCCGGCGTCGCCTCGGCCGAGGCCACCCAGGTGGTCGACGCCCTGATCAAGGTCTTCGACCCCCGCGACCTGAAGGCCGGGCAGAAGGTCACCGTCACCTTCGATCCTTCGCCCTGGGGCTTCGGGCGGGGCGAGTTCTCCCAGGTGGGGCTGGCCGCCGATCCGATCCGCGAGATCCAGGTGCGGCGCAATCCCAAGGGCGGCTTCAGCGGGCGCGAGGAGAAACGCCAGGTCAGCCGGCAGGTCGCCCACTACGCTGGCAAGATCAAGTCGAGCCTGTTCGAAAGCGCCACCAGCGCCGGCGTCCCCGCCCAGGTCATCATCAACATGATCCGGGTGCTCAGCTACGACGTCGACTTCCAGCGCGACATCCAGTCGGGCGACAGCTTCGAGGTGCTGTTCGAGGGCTGGTACGACACCAAGGGCAAGCTGGTGAAAAGCGGCGAGGTGCTCTATGCCGGCCTGGACCTGTCGGGGGCCGAGGTCACGCTGTACCGCTTCGAGGACGGGTTGGGGGCTTCGGACTTCTTCAACGGCAAGGGCGAGAGCGCCAGGAAGGCCCTGCTGAAGACCCCGGTGGACGGGGCCAAGATCACGTCGGGCTTCGGCCTGCGCCACCACCCCATTCTCGGCTTCTCCAAGATGCACAAGGGCGTGGATTTCGGCGTGCCGCCCGGCACCCCCATCATGGCGGCGGGCGACGGCTCGGTGGAGATGGCCGGCCCCAACGGCGCCTACGGCAATTACGTGCGCATCCGCCACGGCAACGGCTTCGCCACCGCCTACGCCCACATGCAGCGCATCGCCCAGGGCGTCCATACCGGGCGGCGCATCATGCAGGGCCAGATCATCGGCTTCGTCGGTTCCACCGGCCGTTCCACCGGCCCGCACCTGCACTACGAGGTGCTGCAGGGCAACAACCAGGTCAATCCGCTGTCCATCAAGGTGCCCACCGGCATCAAGCTGGCCGGGCGCGACCTGGACCGCTACCAGGCCCACAAGCGCGGCACCGACCTGCTGATGGCGCAGATTCCGTCGGGCTCGCACATCGCGCTCAATCCCGGCAAGCCGATCCAGGCCAAGGCGAACTAGGGTCATTTGGGCTGCCGCCCAAACCCGCTCGGAGGAGAACCTCCGAACCTCCCTTTGTTTCATGAAATGAAAAGAGGGTCCGGGAGGCCTGCCTCCCGGTCGGGGCGCGGGGCGGACGCCCCGGCTGGGCTCAGGATCCCGCCCAGTCGGGATCGGGCAGTTGGGTGAACAGCTTGCGCAGCCCCTCGCCCCAGCTCCGGCGCAGCGCCAGGAAATAGGGATCGTTGTCGGCGACGCGATAGCGCAAGGCGGCGCGGCAGCCATCGGCGGGCACCAGGGTGACGTCGAGCGGCGGCGCCACCGAGATGTTGCTCTTGATGGTCGAGTCGAAGGAGACCAGGGCGCATTTGGTCGCCTCCTCCAGCGAGGTGTCGACGGTGATCACCCGCTCGATGATCGGTTTGCCGTACTTGGTCTCGCCGATCTGGAAATAGGGCGTCTCGTCGGAAGCCTCGATGAAGTTGCCGGCGGCATAGACGTTGAATAACCGCATGCGCCGCCCCAGGATCTGCCCGCCGACGATCAGCGAGGCGACGAAGTCGGCGCCGTGGGACTTCAGGTGCGCTCCGTCGATGGCGTGAACCTCGCGCAGGGTGTCGCCCACCAGACGGGCCACCTCGTACATGGATTTGACGCCATAGAGCGAGCGTGAACGGTCGGGACCGTGCAGCCGTTCCTCCAGCAGGCTGATCACCGACTGGGTGATGGCCAGATTGCCGGCGGTGAGGATGACGACCACCCGGTCCTCGGCCCCGTCGAACACGAAGGACTTCCTGAAGGTGGCGACGCTGTCCACCCCGGCATTGGTGCGCGAATCCGAAACGAACACCAGACCGGCCTTCAGCCGCATGCCCAGACAATAGCTCACGCGCTCCCCTCCCTCCTGCCATTGGCGAAAAGTCCGACGCAAAAGGCGGGCCACGGCGATTCCGGGAGGTTTCCTTGTTCCCGGCCGCCCGGCCGCCCATTTCCTGGGCAAGGGCTGCCCACCCCTCAGGCATCCCCTATACATTCGCGGCGGACCGTATATCGTTACGCGCCGATCTCACCTATGATCTCGGAAAGATTGCAAAAGGCCCGGCAACCATGACGGAACACTTCACCGACCGCGAAGCCTTCGAAGCCATCGTCCACACCATGCTCGAACGTGGCAGCCAGGGCAGCTTCGGCCGCATCCATCTGGTCAGCGTGCTGCCCGACGCCGAGGGCGCCTCTTCCCTGGGCGCCGCCCTGCCCAAGGCGCTGTCCATCGCCGAGCACATCATCCAGCGCCGCCTATCCCCCGGGGACGCCTGCGTCCCCCTGGAGCAGGGCAAGTACATGCTGGTGTTTCCCGGCCTGACCGACACCGAGGGCATGATCAAGGCCACCGCCATCTCGCGCGAGATCAAGGAGCGTCTGTTCGGCCAGTCCGCCGGCCACATCAACGTTTCCGTCCAGGTCCTGCCGCTGGACCGCCTGAAGCACCGCCCGGCGGCGGCGGCACTGCCGGCCATGGACAACGTCCTCGATACCCAGGAGCGCCACGCCGCCGTCAATCTTCAGGTGGTGTTCCAGCCGGTCTGGGACGCCACCCGCCAGGCGGTCATCGGCAATCGGACCATGACCTTGCGCCACTTCCAGGGCCATGAGCTGCTGGACGACGCCGTCCAGTTGGCGGGCGAGCAGGACCCGCTGGCCCGCGAGCGCAATATCGTCCTGCGACACGCGGTGGCGGCGGCGCCCATCACATCCGGCCAGGTGGTCATGCCCCAGGCGCTGAACGACCACACCATGACCGATTACCGCGAGGTCACCGCCGAAATCCGCCATCTGACCGCCTTCTGCCCCGGCGGCCTGATGGTGGAACTGAGCGGCGCGGTGAGTTCCGCCAGCCGGGGACGGCTGCGCGACGCCATCCACGCCATCCTCGCCGGGGGCGCCACGGTGGGCGTGCGCATCTTCCCCGAGCCGGAGATGGCCAGGTTCCTCAAGGATTGCGGGGTCGACCACCTGTGCGTCAACGAGGCCCAGGCCAAGCAGGCCTCCTTCACCCATTCGGCGCTGTACGCCCTGCTGGCGGTGGTGGCCCACGAGGTCAGGGGGGCCGGCCTGGGGCTGTGCCTGTGGAACACCTCCTCGGGCCAGGACATCAAGCGGGCGGCGTCCCTGGGCTTCAGCCTGTTCTCCGGCGCCCCCTTCGGCGCCAGCCGGCCGGACATGGTCCAGCCCCACGGCTGGCCCACCGACAAGGTCTTCCTGTAGGCCCGATGCTGCTGTGCTTCCCGGGGGCCTCCCATGCAGGGACGGCGCGTTCTCCCCGTCCGCCGTTGGGCTACAATCGGACAACTCTCAACGAGAGAGGGGAGCAAGATGATGGAAAATCCAAGCCTCGCCGCATTGGTGGTCGGCAGCCACCTCGCCAAGGACATCCTCGAGGTGATCGCCCATCCCAAGACCCAGGACGTTCGCCAGGGCGCCGCCGAGGCACCGCGTCCGGCGCGGCCCATCTGCCTCGATGACGCCGGCCTGTGCGACCATTACGGCCATCGCCATCACGACGTCGATGTCGAGCGGCTCTGAGCCGCTTCCCCCACCCCGCCCCGTAAATGCCGCCAGCCCCGTTGGCGGCATTTTCATTCGGCCCGCCGGCAAGG
>JAVBXM010000259.1 GCA_030824585.1 Phaeospirillum sp.
ACCGACACCGTCCAGCGCCGCCCGGTCCATTCCGACAGCAGGCGCGCCACCTTGGGGGCGAGGTCCGAGCCGACGACGCTGTTTTGCCGCCACTCGATGCGGCCGGCGGCGAAGGAGACCGGGTTGACCTGGGTCCTGAGCTGCACGGCCAGCAGGCCCTCGCGCCGTTCCGAGAACATGGCCACCGTGGCGGCGAAATCGGCGGGCATGGCGGGCAGCGTCACCGTCTCGGCGATGGGGGCCGGCTGAAGCTTGAGCGCGGTGGCCGGGCCGTGCACCGGACCGCCACCCACATGATGGCCGGACACCGCGTCGGCGCCGCCACCGCCACCACCGCCGAAGCCGCCACCGCCTCCGCCACCGGGGCCGCGCGGGGCGGGCGGCGGCGGCGGGTTGGCGCGCAATTGCTCGACCAGTTCGGCCGGGGTGGGCAGTTCGGCGGCATAGGCCAGGCGCACCACCGCCATCTCGGCGGCCTGCAGCGGATTGGGGGCGTTGCGGGTCTCGCCCAGGCCCTTCAGCAGCATCTGCCAGGCGCGGGTGAGCGCGGCGAGCGACAGGGTCTTGGCCATCTCGGCGCCCTTGACCCGCTCGGTCTCCGAGGCGCCCAACTGGTCGGCGGCGTCGGGGGTGACCTTCAGGCGGGTCAGCCAGTGGACCAGCTCCAGCATGTCTTGCAGCACCACCGCCGGGTCGGCGCCGGCGGCATACTGGTCGGTGATCTGGTCCAGCGCGGCGGGAACCTCGCCCTTCATGATGGCGTCCAGCAGGTCGAAGACCCGGGCGCGGTCGGCCAGGCCCAGCATGTCGCGCACCTGGGCCTCGTCGACCGTGCCGGCGCCGTGGCTGATGGCCTGGTCCAGCAGCGACAGTCCGTCGCGCACCGAGCCGTCGGCGGCCCGGGCGATCAGCTTCAGGGCCGCCGGTTCGATCTCGGCATTTTCCTTGGCGGCGATGCCCTCGAAGTGCCGGGCCAGCACCTCCATCTCGACGCGGCGCAGGTCGAAGCGTTGGCAGCGCGACAGCACGGTGACGGGAATCTTGCGGATTTCGGTGGTGGCGAACACGAACTTCACGTGTTCCGGCGGTTCCTCCAGCGTCTTCAGCAGCGCGTTGAACGCCGCCGTGGACAGCATGTGGACCTCGTCGATGATGTAGACCTTGAAGCGCGCCGAGGTGGGACGGTAGCGCACGCCCTCGATGATCTCGCGGATGTCGTTGACGCCGGTGCGGCTGGCGGCGTCCATCTCCAGGATGTCGACGTGGCGGTCCTCGGCGATGGCGCGGCAATGCTCGCAGACGCCGCAGGGATCGATGGTCGGGCCGCCCTTGCCGTCCAGGCCGACGCAGTTGAGCGCGCGGGCGATGATGCGGGCCGTGGTGGTCTTGCCCACGCCGCGTACGCCGGTCAGCACGAAGGCGTGGGCCAGGCGCCCGGTCTTGATGGCGTTGGACAGGGTGCGGACCATGGCCTCCTGCCCGATCAGACCGGCGAAGTCGGTCGGCCGGTACTTGCGGGCCAGGACGCGATAGGGCGTGGGGGCGGGGGTCTCGCTCATGGGGGCCAAGATAGTACGGGCGATCATGCCCTGCAATTCATACCGAAGCCCCCCAAATCCCCCTTTGATAAAATGAAACGGGGTCCGGAGCATCGTCCCGGATGGGTTCGGGCGATCGCCCGCGATGGGCTCAGTGGGTCACGCCGGCGTCGAAATAATAGGCCGAGGCGCCGCCGTGCAACTGGATGCCCAGCTTGTCCAGGCCGGCGGCCGACAGGTTGACCAGCTTGCCGCGCGGATGGCTTTCGGTCAGCAGCTTCTGGGTGCTGGGATGCCACAGGGCGCGGGTGACGCCGTAGATCAGCTCGTTGGGCCGCTCGGCGCCGGTGACCAGCACCACGCCCACGTCCAGGGTCTTCACCTCCGGCCCGGTGCCGCGATAGGTGTCGGCGGGGATGGTCGAGGCGGAGAAGAAGGGATAGGTGGCCCGCATCTTGTCCACTTCCGGCCCGGCCAGGGGGACCAGCGCGATGTCGGTGCGCTGGGCCAGCTCGGCGACGATGGGCACCGGCACGCCGTCGACCACCAGCATGGCGTCCAACTGGCCGGCGGCGATGGCGTCGGCGGCGGGGCCGGGTTTGAGGAAGCTCTGCTTGATCTGGCTTTCATTCATGCCGAAGGCGGCGAGCAGCAGGCGGCCGTGGACCAGTTCGCCGGAATCCTTGTCGCCCAGCGATACCCGCTTGCCCCTGAGGTCCTTGACCGAATGTATCTTGGCATCCTTGCGGGCCACCAGATGCAGGCTTTCCGGATAGAGCATGGCGATGGCCCGCAGGTTCTGCGCCGCGCCCTTGCCCTTGTAGATGCCGGTGCCGTGATAGGCCCAATAGGCGATGTCCGCCTGGACCAGGGCGGCGTCGAGCCGCCTGGCGGCGATGGCATCGATATTGGCGATGGCGCCGCCGGTGGACTTGGCCACCGCCACCAGGCCGGGCACACCGCACGACCCGCCCTTGTCGCACTCGCGCGAGCCGGGTGGATTGCTGATGGCGTTGGCGATCAGCCCGCCGAAGGCGAAGCGGGTCTCGCCCGTGGGGCCGGTGCCGATCTGGAAGAAGCGGATGTCCTGGGCCATCGCCCATCCGGCCCCCAGGCAAAGCAGCATAGTCGCGACTACGGCGGACCGGATAGGCATTCTGGCAGGCACGGCAGCTTTCCCCCGCGGAAACGACGCATCAGGGCATGAGGATACACCACAAATATCACCAAATCCTCATGTAAGTGATGCATTCTGACGGAATTGGACGCATGTTCCCCATTGCGATCGGCGGCAAAGCAGGCACAATAAGCCCTCGGGTTGGGGGCCGAGAGCAGTATGAACGACGACGACGGACTGAAACCTATCAATGACAGCGACATGGATTCCATGTTCGTGTTGCCGCTGTCGATCATCCCGCTTCAGACGCCCGCCTTGCAGAGCGCCAAGCTGATCAAGAACGTGCGCCTGCGCAGCGCCGTCGAGCTGTTTTCCGACGTCCAGACCGGATCGGGCCAGGTGGACGTGGAATCCCTGCCGGCCATGTTCGGCTGGCCGACCGAGCAGATTCACCCCGACCTCGGCATCCTGCGCCGTCTGGCGCTGCTGCCCAGCTACGATGTGTATTCCCTGCGCATCAGCCTGCGCGAGCACGGCATTCCGGTGAACGATTACGCGGCCCTGAAGCTGTCGCCGGAAAAGGCGGCCGAACTGACCCGCTACATGATCATGTTCACCCGCCCGCTGATGAAGATGATCTATTCGGGCGAGGACGTGCAGATCAACAGCTACGACGATCTGCTGAAGCTGTTCCGCGATCCCGACATCAAGAAGGCCCGCCAGCGCCTCGAGACCATGGCGCAGAGCCTGAACATCGATATCTTCGATGTGCCGCGCTTCCTCGAGGATTACGGCGACACCTTCATGTCGCTTTCGTATTTCCGCCACTGCCTCGACCGGCTGGAGCCCTATTTCACCGCCTGCGTCCAGGCGCTGGCCCCTATCCGCACCCATTTCCAGTTGAAGCAGAACGTCAACCTGATGAAGACCTGCGACATGGTTGAAGAGGTCATCAACTCGATCTCGGCCTCGATCTCGGGCCGGCTCGAGGTGTTCGACAAGCGGACCCGCGAAATGTGGGAGAACATCTCCCAAGACGAGTTCCGCGCGGTGAAGGGAATGATCGAGCGCTACCACGTCACCATCGGCGCGGCGCTGTGCGGCCTGACCGTGAAGATGAGTTCGTTCGCCAAGATGTTCCCGCGGCCCAATTCGGGCGGCCCCATCAAGCGGGCCGATTTCATGATGAGCGAAATGATCCAGGGCATCGACCTGATCAAGGACGTGGAGAAGCAGTTCTCCGCCCAGTGAGGCCGGAAGGCTTCACGCCATGATGCGCGGGCATCCTGCCCGCCGGCCTATTCCCCGCCGCAATAGCGCGCCACTTCGTCCAGCAGCTTGCGGATGGAGATGGGCTTGGTGATGACCTGGTTGAACCCCTCCTCCATGAAGCCGGCCACGGAGTCGGGATCGGCGAAGGCGGTCACCGCCACCACCGGCACATTCTTGGTGCGGTCGTCGGCACGCAACTGCTTCAGCAGGTCGATGCCGGAATACTTGGGCAGTTGGATATCCATCAGGATAACGCCCGCGCCGCTGCCGGCGGTCAGCTCGACCAGTCCGTCGCCATCCGACGACTTGACGGTGGTATAGCCCGCGATGGTCAGCGCCTGCTCGAGGAGCTTCATGTTCATCGCGTTGTCTTCAACGACGACGACGGTGCCGGTCATGACCCGATCCTCTCAGTCATTCAACTCTGCCCCGCCCGCAGCACGGCGACCTTTTCCGGGCCACGCGGGCAGTAGCTTCTGGCGAAATTGGCGAAATCGGCCACGGCCATGGGCCGGCCGATCATATAGCCCTGTATCTCGTCGCAGCCGTGCCGCGCCAATAGCGCCGCCTGCGTCTCGGTTTCGACGCCTTCGGCGATGGTCTTGAGCGACAGGGAATGGGCGAGCGAGATGATGGCGTTGACCAGCACGCGGCCGTCCTCGTCCTGGTCCAGGTCGCGCACGAAGGCGCGGTCGATCTTGACGGTGTCCACCGGGAAGCGCTTGAGATAGGCCAGCGAGGAATAGCCGGTGCCGAAATCGTCGATGGACAGGGTGACCCCCAGCTTGGCCAGCGAGCGCAGCAGCTTCAGCGTGCCCTCGCCATCGGCCATCAGCATGCTTTCGGTCAGTTCCAGGTCCAGATCCTTGGCGTTGACCCCGGTCTCCGAAATGCAGTCGGCGACGATGTCGGCCAGATCGGCCTCGCGGAACTGGCGGCCCGAGATGTTGACCCCCAGGCGCAGCCCGGTGACGCCGGCATCGTTCCACAGCCGCAACTGGGTGCAGGCCTGGCGCAGCACCCAACTGCCCATGGGGACGATCAGGCCGGTTTCCTCGGCGACGGGGATGAACTTGTCCGGCGTGATGATGCCCAGTTCGGGATGGCGCCAGCGGATCAGCGCCTCGGCCCCCACCAGGGCGTAATCGGCCAGGCGGACCTGGGGCTGGTAGAACAGCTCGAACTGGCCGGCGCGCAGCGCGTCCTTGATGGAGCGCTCCAGCGTCATGCGCTCGGTCACCGCGAAGGACATGGCGGCGTCGAAATAGCCCATGCGCATGTCCGAGCGGCGCTTGACGTTGTGCAGGGCCATCTCGGCGTTGCGCAGCAGTTCCAGGGCGTCGTCGCCGTCGCGCGGGAAGACGGACACGCCCATGTCCACCGGCACCACCATTTCCGTGCCGTGGATGGTATAGGGCTTGTTGAGGATTTCGTGGATGTGGTCGACCTGCCGGGTCACCTCGTCCATCTCGTGCGCCTGGGCGACCACCACGGCGAACTCGTCGCCGGCCAGCCGCGCGGCGGTGCCGCCCGAGACCACCGCCTGGGCCAGGCGGCGCGCCGTCTCGCGCAGCAGGGAATTGCCCACGTCGTGGCCCATGGAATCGTTGATGGTGGTGAAGCCGTCCAGGTCGACGGTGATGATGGCGACCAGCAATCCGGCGTTGCGGGCCATGGCGATGGCCTGGCCCAGCCGGTCGGTCAGCAGGGTGCGGTTGGGCAGGTCGGTGAGCGGGTCGTGGTTGGCCAGATAGGCCACGCGCTGGGCCAGTTGCTTGTTCTCGGTCAGGTCGCGGATGGTGCCGGTGAACAGGCGGCGCTTCTCGACGCGCAGTTCCGAGATGGACAGGTGGACCGGGAACAGTGATCCGTCCTTGCGCTTGCCCATCACCTCGCGCCCCACGCCGATGATGGCGCCGATGCCGGTGGCGAGGTAGTTCCGGATATAGCCGTCGTGCTTGCCGGCATCGGGTTCGGGCATCAGGATCGACACGTTGGCGCCGATCAGCTCCGACAGGGAATGCCCGAAGATGCGCTCCACCGACAGGTTGGCGTTGAGGACGGTGCCGTCCTCGTCGATGGTGACGATACCGTCCAGCACGGTATCCATGATGGCGCGGATACGGTGTTCACGTGCCGCCACCGCCCGCATGGCGGCGGTCACCTCGGTGGTGTCGCGTCCCACCAGCAGGGTGGCGTTGTGGGCCTCGCGCCGCAAAGGTACCGCCGACAGTTCCACGTCGCGCACCCGTCCGGCGAAGGTCATCACCTTGACCGGCAGGGGATGGCCCTCCTCGTACAGGGTGTCCAGGCCGCCCTCGAAGATGGCGCGGTAGTCGGGGTGGACGAACTCGGAGAAATGCTTGCCCTCGCAGGCGGTGGCCGAGGGGGCGCGCAGCATGCCCAGCCCGGCGGCATTGATGCGCTCGATCACCCCGTCGACGCAGACGCAGATCAGGTCGGGCGACAGCTCCACCAGGTCGCGGTAGGAGGCCTGGTCCTTGAGCAACGCCGATTCCAGCATGGAGACGTCGGTGATGCGGTCCAGCAGCTTGAGAATCTGGCTGCCGGAATTGAGGATGGATTCGGCGTATTCGCGATAGCCGGCCTGGACGATGGGGCCCAGCATCTCGGTGGAGATCAGCTCGGCGAAGCCGATGACATCGTTGAGCGGCGTGCGGATGTCGCGGCTCATGCGGCCCATGAACTCGGTCTTGGCGCGGTTGGCGAAGTCGGCTTCTTCCTTGGCTTCCGCCAGGGTGGCCGCCACCGCGCGCTCCGAGGTGATATCGCGCGAAAACATGGCGCAACGGTGCTCGCCCGCCTCGATGCCGGCCACCGCCAGCAGGCGGTTGGCGAACCAGTGGATGCCGTCGGTATCCTCGAACTGGACGGTGCGCCCGGTCTCCAGCGCCTCGGCCAGGAACGAGCGGCGGTGCTCGGCCAGCGCCTCGGGCAGCAGGTCGAAGATGGATTGGCCGATCACCGCGTCGGGCGGCGCGTTCAGGTACTGCTCGGCCTCGGTGTTCAGGGTCAGGATGTGCCCGCCGGCGTCCAGCAGCATGGCAATGTCGTGGCTGGCGTCCAGCAGGGCCTGCGAGGTGCGGTGCGAGGCCTCCAGCGCCGTCTGGGCCTGCTGGCGCTCGATGGCGTGGCGGATGACCCGCGGCAGCAGGGTCAGGCCGGCATCGGACTTGACCACGTAATCCTGGGCACCGGCCCGGATGGCTTCCTGCGCCACCCGCTCGTCGTCCAGGCTGGTCAGCACCACCAGGGCCTTGTCGGGAGCCCAGGATTTCAGCTGCAGCACGGATTCGATGCCCGAGGCGTCGGGCAGGCCAAGGTCGGACAGGATGCAGTCGAAGGCGTCGAACGGGGCGTGCTTTCCGGCCTCGCCCAGGGCCCGGCAACTGGAGATCTTCCAACGGGGCTGGGCATCGGCCAATTCAATCTCGATCAACCTCTGGTCTCCAGGGTTGTCCTCGATAATCAGCAATCTCAGGATGTCGGCGCCCGAACTCATGATCGAATGACCATGCAGCATCCGGGACCTATTGTAAATATTCAGCGAATGATCGGGCCGGCCGGAATCACAGCAAAAGACCAACCATCGAGCCTGTCAGGCAACTGGCCAATGTTCCCGAAATGATTGAGCGCCCGCCGAGGGCGACGATTTCCGGCCGGCGCTCCGGCGCCATGACCGACAGGCCGGCGATCAGGATGCCGAGTGAGCCCAGATTGGCGAAGCCGCACAGGGCATAGGTCATGATCAGTCGCGAGCGGGGCGACAGCGCCTCGGGCGGCAGGCGGGCCAGGTCCAGATAGGCCAGCAACTCGTTGAGCACCGTCTTGGTGCCCATCAGAGCGCCGGCGGTCAGCATTTCCGGGGCCGGAATGCCCATGGCCCACACCACCGGCGCCATGACCCAGCCCAGCAGGCGCTGCAGGGTCAGCGGCGCTCCCGCCACGTCGGGAAGCAGGTCGAGGCCGGCATTGGCCAGGCTGACCAGGGCCACCAGCACCACCAGCATGGCGACGATGCCCACCAGCAGGCGCACTCCGTCCATGGTGCCCCTGACCACCGCGTCCATGGACCCGGCGTAGGTATGGCCGTCGCCCAGCCGGCCGGCGCCGGTATGGGCGGAATCGGGCACCATGATCTTGCCGATCATCAGCCCGGCCGGCACCGAGATCAGCGAGGCGGTCAGCAGGTGGCCGATGGCGTCGGGGATGATCCCGTCCAGGAAGGTGGCGTAGAGCACCATCACCGTGCCGGCGATGGTGGACATGCCGGCGGTCATCACCAGGAACAGTTCGCCGCGCGACAGCAGGCCCACATAGGGGCGGATCAGCAGCGGCGCCTCGATCATGCCGAGAAAGGCGGTGGCCGAGGCGGATACCCCCACCGCGCCGCCCACTCCCATGGATTTCTCCAGCAGGCGCGAGGCGGCGCGCACCACCACCGGCAGGATGCGCCAGTGGTAGAGCAGCGCCGAGAGCGCGCTCATCAGCAGCACCAGCGGCAGGGCCTGGAAGGCGAGGATGAAGCCGGACGAGGGATTGGCGGCGGTCCAGGGGGCGGGGCCGCCACCCACATAGCCGAAAACGAAGCTGGTTCCGGTCCGCGTGGCGGTCTGAAGCGCCGCCACCGCCCGGTCGAGGCCCAGGAACAGCAGTTTGGCGGCCGGAACCTTGAGCAGCAGCAGGGCCAGCAGCGCCTGGACGGCCAGGCCGGCGGCGACGATGCGCAAAGATACCGCCCGGCGGTTCTCGGACAGCAGGAACGCCACCCCGATCAGGGCGATGATGCCGATGAGTCCCTGGCCGGTCATGTCAATGGGCGACCGGTATCAATGCCGTTTCGCCAGCCACTCGTTCACGGAGGGAACCATGGCCTTGACCGACAACCCGAAGGCCATCATCAGCTTGTCCTTCTCCTGGGTCATGTGCAGGAGGTTGTCCACCACCTTGCGCAGGATATCCTTGGAGAAGGCGGGAATGGACAGGATTTCGCGGGCGCGGGGGCCGAAGCCGGTGTTCAGCGAATGCACCATCACCTCGACCTTGTCGATGTTGAGGCGCTGGATTTCCTGCAGGTTCTCGGCGGCGATATAGCACAGCATGTCGCCGAAAATCTTGGCCACCGACTTGTCCAGGGCGGCGCAGACGTTGAAGAACGCGCTGTCGCGGGCGAAGAACTCCCAGGCCTTGGCGCCCAGCATCTTGTGGTAGAATTCGTACATTTCCCGGTTCCACACCGAGATGCCGCCGATGGCCTGGGGCCGGTCGGCGAGAATGGCGCCGAAATCGGCGCCGACGGCGGCCTTGACCTTCTTCAGCTTGTCGGGCTCGAACCGGGCCACCGCCTCGACATGGGCGGCGGTGGGCAGGGCCACGATATCCTCGCCGATCTCCAGGATCTGGGGATAGCTGAGCTGGGTGCGATAGGTCTCGAGCAGCGGCAATTGCCAGCCGAAGGCGATATAGCGCGACAGTTCGCGGATCTTGCGTTCCTCGACCGGGTCGACCGCCTTGCGCTCCACCTGCTCGGTCTTCTTGATCAGGCCGAACATGGAGGTCTTGGTCACGGTCTCGGTGACCGTCTCCATGGGCTTGTCGGCCTCGAAAATCTTCTTGGCGCAGGTGCGGACCAGCAATTGCTGAATCTGGCCCAGGCTGACGCCGCACACCAGGGGCGTGCTTTCGTCGCGCACCGGCCCGCCGCCATCGCGGGCGCGGACGATGTCGTCGACCATCTCGCGCTTGGCCTGGAAGGTCTTGATGAAGGCCTGCAGCACGTCGGGATCGGAGATCACCTGCTGATAGGTGGCGGAAGATTCCACCAGTCCGGCCTGCTGGAAGGTGGCCAGCACCTTCTTGAGGCCCTCGATGACACCCTTCTTGGTCTCGGTATCGATTTCCACCGGCGGCGGAAGCTTTGCGACGGACATGAGGCTTGCGGTCCCGGCAGGATGTTTCCCGAAATTACGTGTTTACTCCGAAGGGCATAGGGTAGCAAGCCGCATCCAAGTCAGCTCATGCTTGTTGTGAGCCAGATGCAGCAGACGCGAGCCGGGAATGGCGGCAAAGGCGCGGGCGGTGGCGTGATCGGTCTCGCCCTGGAACTTGACCGTGCAGATGAAATTGCGCGCCAGCCCCGAGTCCAGCCAGCGCTCCACCAGCCGCAGCAGGCGCTCGGGGTAGCAGATGACGTCCGAGCACAGCCAGTCCACCGGGCCGATCTCGGCCGGCTCGATACCGAAGGCGCTGCCCTGGCGGTAATCCACGTTGGGCATGGCGGCGACGTTGGGGGCCAGCGGCGCCTTGTCGATACTGATCACCCGGGCGCCGGTCGAGGCCAGCACCCAGGTCCAGCCGCCGGGGCAGGCCCCCAGGTCGACACAGGTCTGGCCCGGCCCCGGCATTTCCCCCGCCAGGGTCAGCGCCTCCCACAGCTTGAGATAGGCCCGGCTGGGCGGGGTGACGCGATCCTCGGTGAAGCTCGCCTCGCCGTTGGGAAAGGGGCTGGAGCAGGCGGCGGCGGCCAGCACGCGGCCCTCGTCCAGCCAAGTGAACGAGCCCAGCGGCGCGGTCGGGGCGGGCTGGCCGAATACCAGCGGCCTGGCCGAGACCTTGGGCAGCTTGTCCACCAGCAGGGCGGTGCGGCGGTGCAGGTGGAACTCGTAGGGCCACCAGTTGCGCTGAATGGCCTTTAGCGCCTTGGCCGCCTCGCCGATGGAGGCCGCCTCCAGCATCCGGGGCTCCAGCCAGACGTTCTGCGCCCAGGCGGCCGGCCGGACCGGACCGGGCGACAGCATCAGGCGGCCGTATTCGGCGGTGACCTCGCCCAGTTCGACCCTGAGGTCGTCCTCGAAGCCGGGGGCGGCCAGATAGGCGGTGAAGGGCTCGCTCATTCCGGCCAACGCCGATGAACCCACAGCCACTGGTCGGGCCGCTCGCGAATCCACTCTTCCAGCAGGGCGTTGATGCGGATCAGCAGCAGGCGGTTGTCGTCGTGACTGTCGCTGGTATGGGGGAAATCCATGGGCGGCAGGACGGTCAGGCGGAAATTGGCGCCCTTGATCCGTTCCACCCGGGCGGGGACCAGCGGGCACTTGAACCTGGTGGCGAAGGCGGCCTGGGCCGGGGCGGTCATGGCGTCGCGGCCGAAGAAGGGGATGGGCACCCCGTCATTCATCTTCTGGTCCACCAGCATGCCGAGATGGCCGCCATTCTTCAGCACGATCAGCGCCTGGCGGGCGCCTTCCGGCCCCTTCTGGATCAAGGCGTGGCAGGCGTCGGCGCGGCCCCGGCGGTAGAGGTCCTCGACATAGGGGTTGTTGGCGGCGCGATAGACCAGATGCAGCGGCAGGCCGTGCATGGCCGCCACGGCGCCGTTCACCTCCCAGTTGCCCAGGTGGCCCGAGATGAAGATGCCGGCCTGGTCGTCGTCGCGCAGCAGGTCGATGTATTCGCCGCCGACCAATTCCACCCGCTCGGTGGCGATGCGCTTCAGGTGGGGGAACTCGCCGGCCACCCGGCCGATATTGTCCCACATGGCGCGGATGATGGCGGTGATTTCGACGTCGCTCTTGTCGGGAAAGGCGGCCTTGAGGTTGCGCCGCGCCACCCGGTTGACGCCGCCCAGCAGCGGGCCGATGGTGCGCCCCAGCCAGCCGCCCAGCCCCGAGGCGGCGTCCAGCGGCAGCAGGGCGAACAGCGCCCACACCGCGCGGGCGCCCAGGGCCTCCAGGCGCTGGCGCAGTTCCTTCTTGCTCATGCCCGCACTCCGATCCGGTCGAACAGGGGAGTTAGCAGAGCGGGGTCCTCCCAGTCCAGCGCCACGCTCAGGACCGAGACGCGGGCGCGCAGGTCGGCGGGAAGCCGGACGGAATCCTTGGCGGTGGTGACGGCCAGGGCCTCGTTGGCCTCCGCCTCGGCCAGCAGCGCCTCGATGTCGGCGCGGGTAAAGGGATGGTGGTCGGGAAAGGAATGGGTGGCGGTCAGCCGCGCCCCGCACTGCTTCAAGGTGGCGAAGAACTTTTCCGGCCGGCCGATGCCGGCGAAGGCCACCACCTTGCGGCCCGCCAGGGCGGCGCCCTCGGGGCCGGGGGCCAGCCGGGCGGCCAGCGGCACCAGGCCGTGGGCGCGGGCCAGGGCGACCAGTCCGCATCTGTCCTCGCCGATCACCACCATGGCGTCGGCGCGGGCCAGTCCCCGGTCCGGCGGTTCGCGGCAGGGGCCGGCCGGCATGGTGCGGCCGTTGCCGAAGCCGTATTCGCCGTCCACCACCACCAGCGACAGATCCTTGGCGATGGAACCGTTCTGGAAGCCGTCGTCCATGATGATCACTTCGGCGCCCATCTCGGCGGCGGCCACCGCGCCGTCGGGGCGCCAGCGGGCCACCCAGGTGGGCGCCTCGCGGGCCAGCAGCAGCGCCTCGTCGCCGACCCGGGCGAAGTCGTGGCGGTCGAGGTCGACGGCGCGCGGCCCCACCTCGGTCCCGCCATAGCCCCGCGTCAGGAAATGCGGCTTGGCCCCGGCGGCGATCAGCCGCCGCGCCAGGGCGATGCCCACCGGGGTCTTGCCGGCGCCGCCGGCCACGATGTTGCCGACGCAGACCACCGGCACGGCGGGGCGGTATTCCTCGGCCCGCTCCAGGTTGCGGCGCACCGCCCAGCCGTAGACCGCTCCCAGCGGCGCCAGCAGGCGGGACAGGGCGTTGTCGCGGTGCCAGAAGTCAGGAGCGCGCATGGGCGGCCTCCAGGGGGGCCAGGAAGGGGGCCAGAACCTCCTCGACCTGATGGAGAACCCCGGCCTCGCCCTCGGCCCAGGCCCTGGCCGCCTCGCCCGCCGCCCGCCGGGCCTGCGGGTCGGCCAGCAGGGCCCGGACGGTCATGGCCAGTTCGCCTTCGTCCTTGACCCGCAGTGCCGCCTGCGCCGCCAGCATGGACGGCGCCATGTCGGGGAAATTGTCCATCAGCGGGCCGAACAGCACGGCGGCGCCCAGCAAAGCGGGCTCGAACGGGTTCTGGCCGCCGCCGACGCACAGGCTCTTGCCCACGAAGACCGGCCCGCCCAGGCGGTAGAACAGCCCCAGCTCGCCCATGGTGTCGGCGATGTAGACCCCGGTTCCGGGGGCGATCGTCTTGTCCGCCGACCGCAGGGTGACGGTCAGCCCCTGGCTCCGCAACCCGGCGGCGATCTCGGGGCCGCGGGTGGGGTGGCGGGGAATGACGATGGTCAGCAGGCCCGGCAGGCCGAGGGCGGCGTGCACCCGCCCGGCCACGGCTTCCTCGCCCGGATGGGTGCTGGCCGCCAGCCACAGGGGCCGCCCGCCGATCTCGGCCCTGAGCCGCTCCAGCTCTGCCCCGTCGCAAGGCAGCGGCGCCACCGCGTATTTGAGATTGCCCAGACAGCGCACGTCGCGCCCGCCCAGGGCGCGGATGCGCCCCGCGTCGGATTCGGTCTGGGCGAGGCATAGGGCGAAGCCCGACAGCATCTTGTGGATGAAGCCGGGAACCTTTTTCCAGGCGGCATAGGATTTGGGCGACATGCGGCCCTGGATCAGCACCTGGGGGATGCCGCGATGGCGGGTTTCGGCCAGCAGGTTGGGCCAGTATTCCGATTCCGCCCACAGCGCCAGGTCGGGCCGCCAGTGGTTGAGGAAGGACCGCACATAGGCCATGCGGTCCACCGGCACGTACTGGTGCAGGGCGCCCGTGGGCAGCCGTTCGGCCATCAGGCGGGCCGAGGTGACGGTGCCGGTGGTCATCAGCACGCCCAGGCCCCTGGCGATCAGCCGCTCCACCAGGGGCAGCATGGACAGCGCTTCGCCCACCGAGGCGCCATGCATCCACACCAAAGGGCCGGCGGGGCGGGGGCGGCCGGGATGGCCCAGGCGCTCGGCGAAGCGGGCGGAATCCTCCTTGCCGTGCGCCTTGCGCCGCTCCAGATAGGCGGCGATCAGCGGCCCGCCTATGGTGGTCAGCCCCCGGTACAGGCGGTAGATCATCGGGCGACCTCCGCCGGGTCGGGGGTGGTCTGGCCCATGCGGGCGTCGGCGTCCCGCGTGATGGCGTTGAGGCTGTCCTCCACCGCCCGGCGCGCCGTCTCCATGGCCGCCTCGTCGGACTCCTTGGGCACGCCGATGGGATCGCCCCACACGAAGACCCCGCGCGAGAACGGCAAGGCGACGGCGAAGCGGTCCCAACTGCCCAGCAGCTTGCGGCGGCTGGTGGCGAAGGTGGCGGGCAGGATGGGAACCCCGGCAAGGCGGGCCACCGCCACGATGCCGTCCGAGGCGCGCATGCGCGGCCCCTTGGGCCCGTCGGGGGTGATGCCGACGCATTCGCCGGATTTCAGGAATTTCAGCATGGCGCGCAGCGCGGCGCTGCCGCCCCTGGTGGTCGAGCCCTGGACGGTATCGATGCCGAAATGCGACACGGTCCGCGCGATCAACTGGCCGTCGCGGTGCTGGCTGATCAGCATGTGGATGGGCACGCTCGAGCGCCACGACTTGGGCATCATCAGGATGCGGCCGTGCCAGAAGGCCAGGATGAAGGGGCTGTTCCGGTCCCACAGGGCGTCGGCATGGCCGCCGTTGACGACCTGCCAGCGCCCGGTGAGGAAGACGAAGCGGATGTAGAGCGAGCCCAGCCAGCACAGCAGCCCGCGCAATTCCTCGCTCTTGCCGATGCGCTTGGCCCAGCTCATGGCATGGCGCCCATGGGCTCAGCCTCCGGTGACCTTGGAGGCTTCCTCGGCGAACTGCATGGCGTAGAGGCGGGCATAGACCCCGTCCTTGGCCAGCAGGGCGTTGTGGTCGCCGGATTCGATCACCCTGCCCTTGTCCAGCACGTGGATCAGGTCGGCATTGACCACGGTGGACAGGCGATGGGCGATGACGATGGTGGTGCGGCCCTTCATCAGCAATTCCAGGGCGGTCTGCACCTGGCGCTCGGATTCGGTGTCGAGTGCGCTGGTGGCTTCGTCCAGCAGCAGGATGGGGGCGTTCTTCAGCATGGCCCGCGCGATGGCCAGACGCTGGCGCTGGCCGCCGGACAGGTTCAGGCCGCGCTCGCCCACCACGGTGTCGTAGCCCTCGGGCAGGCCGATGATGAAGTCGTGGGCGGCGGCCGAGCGGGCGGCGGCCTCGATCTCCTCGTCGGTGGCGCCGAAGCGGCCATAGGCGATGTTGGCACGGATGGTGTCGTCGAACAGGGTGATTTCCTGGCTGACCAGGGCGATCTTGGAGCGCAGCGAGGCCAGACCGACGCCGCGGACGTCCTGGCCGTCCACCAGCACATGGCCGTCGGTGACGTCGTAGAAGCGGGGCAGCAGGTTCAGCACCGTCGACTTACCGGCGCCCGAGGGGCCGACCAGCGCCACCGTCTTGCCGCCCGGCACGGCGATGTCGATGCCGTCCAGCACCGCCTTGGCGCCGTCATAGGTGAAGAACACGCCCTCGAAGCTGACATTGCCCTCCAGCACCACCAGTTCGGGGGCGCCATCCTTCTCGATGATGGTGGGCTGGGTGTCGAGCACCGAGAAGGTGCGCGAAGCCGCCGCCAGGCCTTCCTGCAGGTTGGTGTTCATGGCGGCCAGGGACTTGATGGGGCGGTAGGCCAGCATCAGGGCGGTGATGAACGAGAAGAAGGCGCCCGGCGTGGTGGCGCCTTCCACCACCCGCGTGCCGCCGTAAAGGATCACCACGGTGATGGCGATGCCGCCCAGCAGTTCCATGATGGGCGACGAGGCCGCACGGACCCGGGCCGCCTTGTAGATCAGGTCCTGGAGCATGTCGACCAGGGCGGTGACCTTGCGCTTTTCGTACTCCTCCATGCCATAGGCCTTGACCACCCGGATGCCTTGGACCGCCTGTTCCAGATAGGTGGTCAGTTGGCCCATGTGCTCCTGGGTGTTGGCGGTCACCTTGCGCATGCGCCGCCCCAGCTTGCGGATGGGCAGGATGGCGATGGGGAAGATGAAGAAGGTCCAGGCCGACAGCCGCCAGTCCTGATAGAACATGGCGCCGATCAGGAAAATCACCGACGAGGCGTCCTTGCCCGCCCCCGTCAGGGCGTCGGACACCGCGAAACGCATCTGCGAGATGTCGTTGGTCAGGCGCGACAGGATGCGGCCGGTGGAATTGGCATGGAAGAAGGCGACGTCGAGGCGCATCAGGTGGGCGAACAGGCGGGCCTGCATGTCGGCGATGACCCGCAGGCCCACCTTGGACAGGAATACCGCCTCGCCGTAATTGCACACCGACTTGACCGCGAAGGTGGCCAGCACGGCGGCCGCCAGCGGGACCAGGAATTCGGGGCGCTTCTCGGTGAAGATCTTGTTGACCACCGGGTCCATCAGCAGGGCATAGCCCGCGTTGGCGGCGGCACCCACCACCATGCAGAACACGGCGGCCATCACCTTGCCCATGTAGGGGCGCATGCCCTCGTTGAAGAGGCGGCGCACCAGAACCCGGGTGGAATGATCGAAGGAAATCTTCTGCTTGCTCAACGGATTGACGACCTTTTCCGATACCAGCGGGCGGACCATATCACGGTGGAAGGCACCATCCAAACGAAACGGCCGCCGTTGGTGCCAACGGCGGCCGTCCGATTGGGGTGCGAAAGAGGCGCGGGCCTGCCTCTTAGTGCACGTCCTTCCAGATCTGGCGCTTCAGGGCGTACATCAGAGCGGTCAGTACACCCAGGAACACCATCACCTTGACGCCCATGGACTTGCGGGCATCCAACTCGGGCTCGGCGGCCCAGTTGAGGAAGGTCACGATGTCGTAAGCCACCTGCTCCTTGGTCGCCTTGGTGCCATCGGCGTAGGAGACGATGTCATCCATGACCGGCGACGGCATGCTGATGGCGTTGCCGGGGAAGTAGTGGTTGAAGAACTTGCCCTCGGGGATCGGATGACCCTCGGGAGCGGCGTCCTCGTAGCCCAGCATCAGCGAGTAGACGTAGTAGGGGCCGGAGGGACGGGCCTTGTTCATCAGCGACAGGTCGGGCGGCAGGGCGCCGCCGTTGGCCGCGGCGGCGGCCTTGTCGTTGGCGAAGGGCGGCACGATCTTGTCCGACGGGCGGGCGGGGCGGTTGTTGACCACGCCTTCGTCGTTGGGCTGATCGGGGACTTCCTTCTCGGCCGCGAAGGCCTTGATCTCGTCCTCGGTGAAGCCGATGTCGGCCAGGTTGCGGTAGGACACCAGCTTCATGGCGTGGCAGTTGGCGCACACGTCATGGAACACCTGCCAGCCACGCTTCAGCGACGCCTTGTCGTGCTTGCCGAACACGCCTTCCCACGAGAAGGCGGTCGCCGGCTTCTTGAACTCCGGCATGCCGGCGCTGCTGGCCTGGGCCTCGCCGCCGAAGCCGGCCAGGCCGACCATGATCATGGCGACCAGGGCGGCGGCCTTGACCACCGGCTGGGCAATGGAGGCGGGCAGCGGCTTGGGCTTCTCGATACGCGACAGGAGCGGCAGGATCAGCAGGAAGTGGGCGAAGTAGTAGGCGGTGCAGAACTGACCGATCTTGATCAGGATGCCTTCCGCCGGCTTGCCGCCCACATAGCCCAGCACCATGCAGTCCACGAAGAACAGCCAGAAGAACTGACGGTACAGCGGACGGAACTTGGCCGAGCGCACCTTGGAGCTGTCCAGCCAGGGCAGGGCGAACAGGATCAGGATGGCCGAGAACATGGCCAGCACGCCCTGCAGCTTGGCGGGCAGGAACGGCAGGTCGAAGGTGAAGGCGCGCAGGATCGCGTAGAACGGCAGATAGTACCATTCGGGCACGATGTGGGGCGGCGTGACCATCGGGTTGGCCGGGATGTAGTTGTCGGGCTCGCCGAAGAAGTTGGGCGCCCAGAACACGAAGGCCATGTAGAACATCAGGAACAGGCCGATGCCGTACAGGTCCTTGATCGTGTAGAAGGGGTGGAAGGGGATGGAATCCTGCGGACCCTTCATGTCGATGCCCAGCGGGTTGTTCGACTTGACGGTGTGCAGGGCCCACACATGCACGACGACCAGCCCGACGATGACGAAGGGCAGCAGGAAGTGCAGGGCGAAGAAGCGGTTCAGGGTGGGATTGTCCACCGAGAAGCCGCCCCACAGCAGGGTCACGATGTAGTCGCCGACCACCGGGAAGGCCGAGAACAGGTTGGTGATCACCGTGGCGCCCCAGAAGGACATCTGGCCCCAGGGCAGCACGTAGCCCATGAAGCCGGTGGCCATCATCGCCAGGAAGATGGCGATGCCGACGAACCACAGGATCTCGCGCGGGGCCTTGTACGAACCGTAGTACAGGCCGCGGAAGATGTGGATGTACACCAGGATGAAGAACATCGAGGCGCCGTTGGCGTGCAGGTAGCGCAGCAGCCAGCCGTAATTCACGTCGCGCATGATGCGCTCGACCGAATCGAACGCCAGCGAGGTGTGGGAGGAATAGTTCATGGCCAGGAACAGGCCGGTGAGGATCATGATGATCAGCATCACCGCGGCCAGCGAACCGAAGTTCCACCAGTAGTTCAGGTTACGGGGGGTCGGATATTCGATAGCGCTGTGCTGCATCATCGAGAAGATGGGCAGGCGCTCTTCGATCCAGTTGACCACCTTGTTGTTGCTCTTGAAGTCGCTCATGACGGGTCCCCTCAGCCGATCCGGACGGTGGTGTCGGTGGTGAACTGATAAGGCGGCACCGGCAGGTTGGCCGGAGCGGGACCCTTGCGGATGCGGCCCGAGGTGTCGTAGTGCGACCCATGGCACGGGCAGAACCAGCCGCCGAACTCACCCTTGGGGTCGGCGGGCTTTTGGCCCAGCGGCACGCAGCCCAGATGGGTACAGACGCCGATCAGGATCAGCCACTCGGGCTTCTTGGCGCGGTCGGCATCGGTCTGCGGCTCGCGCAGATCGGCCAGCGCCACCTTGCCGGCCTCGGCGATTTCCTCGGGCTCGCGATGCCGGATGAATACCGGCTTGCCGCGCCACACCACGGTGACGGACTGGCCCGGCTTGATGGCCGAGATGTCGACGTCGGTGGTGGAAAGCGCCAAAGTATCGGCGGCCGGGTTCATGCTATGCACGAACGGCCAAAGTGCCAAGCCAGTCCCGACCGCACCGACGGCGGAAGTGGCGTACAGCAGGAAATCCCGCCGTGTCTGCCCGTCCACCGACGAGGGCTGGGCATTGTGTGCCTGATCAGCCATGATTAATCCTCTTGTTGGCCCGCGGAAGCGCGACTATTAACCACATCGTCCGAGTCGATTCAACAGCCGTCTCGACCTCCATGCGCGGAAGCTAATATGGCGTGCCGCAAGGCACTACCGCACCGCACAAGAATTCATCGCCGAGACGTACCTTGGATCTTCTCCGCCTTGCCCTCTACCAGCCGGACATTCCACAGAACGCGGGAACACTTCTGCGTCTGTCCGCCTGTCTGGGCGTGGCGGTCGATATAATCGAACCCTGCGGCTTTGTCCTTGATGAACGTAAAATCCGACGCGCCGGAATGGACTATATCGAGCAGGCCCGCTACATCCGCCATTCGTCGTGGGGGGCCTTCGACGCCACCCTGACCTCCGGGGGGCGCCGGCTGGTGCTGCTTACCACCGGTGGCGAGGTGCGTCATGACCGCTTTCCTTTCGCTCCCGGCGATACCATCATGGTCGGACGGGAAAGCTCCGGAGTGCCCCGCGAGGTGTTCGAGCGGGCCGAGGCGCGCATCCGCATTCCCATGCGGGCGGCGGCGCGGTCGCTGAACGTCGCGGTGGCGGCGGCCATCGCCACCGCCGAGGCCCTGCGGCGCCTGGAGGGATTCCCGGAGGAGGAGAGCGAGCCATCATGAGTGTCGATACCGTCCGCCACTGGGACAACGACCGCGCCGCCGCCTATGACAGGCGGGTGCGCGAAGCCATTCCCGGCTATGACGCCCTGCACGTCCTGTCGTGCCAGATCGTCGCCGAGACCACGGGCGGCAAGGGCCGCGCCCTGGTGATCGGGGCGGGGACCGGCGCCGAATGCGTCGCCCTGGCCGACAGTTGCCCCAATCTCTCGGTGGTGGGTGTCGATCCCAGCAAGGAGATGCTCGACCACGCCGAGGCCAAGGTGAAGGACCGCGACCTCATCGCCCGGGTGCGCCTGTATCCCGTCAAGGTGGGCGCCCTGCCCAAGTTCGAGCCCTTCGACGCCGCCACCTTGCTTCTGGTGATGCATTTTCTTCCCGATGACGGCGCCAAGAAGACCCTGCTCGAGGAAGTGGCCGCCCACCTGAAGCCGGGCGCCCCCCTGGTGCTGGCCGACCTGTTCGGAACATGGGGCGATGCCTGGCAGCAGCAGTTGCGCGCCTGGTGGCGCCACCTGCAACTGGCGGCGGGCATTCCCGAGGTCGAGGTGGAAAAGGGGTTCCGCCACGTGGACCGCGACATCTTCCCGCTGACCGAGGCCCGCTTGACCGAATTGCTGGCCGAAACCGGCTTCGGCCCGCCCGAGCCCTATTTCCGGGCGCTGTGCTTCGGCGGCTGGGTGGCCAGAAAGCTTTCGTGACGGAAGGGATGACCTGTCATCCCGACGCCCCCGGGCGGGGGGATCTCCGTTTGGCATGCCGTTTCCAAACCGGAAACACCGTTCCAGGACGAGATCCCTCGCATGCGCTTGGGATGACATGGCAAGAGCAAGGTCAGGTTCCGCCCAGCAATCCGTCGATTTCCACCTGGGCCATGGCGCGGTCCGAGCCGTGGATGATGGCGTTGGCGCAGTCCATCAGGGCCTGGGCGGCCCGACTGATGGCCTTGACGTGCTCGGTGGTGAGCGCCGGATCGGCGCCGGTGACGATTTCGTCTTCCAGCTTGGCGACACCACCCAGGATCAGGGTGTTGAGGTGGTTGATGGTTTCCTCGAAGGGACGGCGGAACTTGGTGGGGACGCGGTCATAGGCCTCCACCGCCAGTTGCTTGTCCTTGAAGGTGGAATCGGCGAAGTGCTCCTGATAGCTCTTGGGCTGCCACATCTTGCACTCCTCGATCATGTCCGGCATGTCCGGGACCATGTCGAGCAGCATGACGATCTCGTTGAAGTGGTTGAGGTAATCGGTGGCAAGCAGAGTCTGGGCGCTGATATTGGTGCCGCCGACCCTGGCAACGTATTCCTCGAAGGCTGCCCGCTCTTCCGGCGGAATATCCGTTTCCGACACTACCCCTCCTTGGAACCCCGCCAATTCCCCGACCCCATCCTTGCGCCATGAAGCCGAGAATTTCAAGAGGTCCTATGTCGACGGTTCAGGCCCGGTGATAGGGATGACCGGTCAGGATGGAATGGGCCCGCCACAATTGTTCGGCCAGCAGGGCCCGGACCAGCATGTGCGGCCAGGTCATGCGCCCGAAGGACAACAGCAGGTCGGCCCGCTCGCGCACCGCGTCGCCATGGCCGTCGGCGCCGCCGATCAGGAAGGCCACGTCCTGGGTTCCGCCGTCGCGCCAGTCGCGCAGCCTGGCGGCGAAGTCCACCGAGCCCATGTCGCGGCCCCGTTCGTCCAGCGCCACCACCTTGGCGCCGTCGGGGATTGTCGCCAGCAGCAGCTCCGCCTCGCGCGCCTTCAACCGGGGGCCGGCGAGGGGGCGTTTCTCCTCCACCTCCTTGAGGGCGGGCGGCGGCGCCAGGCGGCGGCAGTACTGGCGGAACAGCTCCTGTTCCGGCCCGGCCTTGGCCTTGCCCACCGCGGCGATCAGCAGGCGCATCAGCCCTGTTCGATCGCCTTGGCGCGGACCGCGCTGGCGGTGGGGGCATCCGCCTTGGCTTCCAGCGCGCCCCACATCTTTTCCAGATTGTAGAAGGCGCGGACCTCGGGGCGGAACAGGTGGACGATGATGTCTCCCCCGTCGACCAGCACCCAGTCGCACTGGGGCATGCCCTCGATGGTCACCTTTTGCCCGGCCTGCTTCAGGGCCTTCTCCACGTGGTCGGCCATGGCGCCCACCTGGCGCTGCGACTTGCCGGTGGCGATGACCATGGTGTCGGTGATGGAGGTGCGGCCCTTGAGGTCGAGGACGACCACGTCCTCGGCCTTGTGGTCGTCCAGGGTGGCCGCGACCAGTTCCGCAAGAGTGGGAGTGGGAGTGGGAGCGGGGGCGGATTCGGCCTTGGCGGCGGGCTTGCGTGCTATGGGTCTCTCCTGTTGCGGATGGCGGTGGACGACGCGGCGTGGCGCCGGATGTGCAGGAACACCCAGGCAGGCGGCTGTCCTTGCCACAAAAATCGGGCTCTCGACGACGGCAGGCGGCTTCCGGCGAAACGGCGGGCCGCCCGGGCGCCCAGGGTTCGGGCAGAATAGGGGCCGCGGGCCAGAATCGCAACCGGGACGGACCGGAAGATGCTTTCCCAGCGGGACCAGCGGTGGAATCCGGCCAGATTGTCGGCCCCCATCAGCCAGACGAAGCGGATATGGGGAAAGCGTCGCCGCAGCACCTCCACGGTATCGGCGGTGTAACGGGTTCCCAGCTCCGTCTCGATGACGGTCGGCCGCAGGGCCGGGTGGCCGGCGCAAACGGCCTCGGCCGAGGCGAGGCGTTGGCCCAGCGGCGCCATGCCGGCCACCGGCTTCAGCGGATTTTGCGGGCTGACCAGCAGCCAGACCTCGTCCAGCCTCAGCAGCCGCAGCGCCAGCAGGGCGATGTGCCGATGCCCCGCATGGGCGGGATTGAACGAGCCGCCCAAGAGGCCGACCCGCCCCCGGCGCGGTTCACCCCAGGGATTGAGCGACGGGCGGGTCACCCCGGCCGGACCTGCCCGTTGCCCTTCACCACGTATTTGAAGGTGCAGAGCTGCTCGACGCCGACGGGGCCGCGCGCGTGCATCTTGCCGGTGGAGATGCCGATCTCGGCGCCCATGCCGAACTCGCCGCCATCGGCGAACTGGGTCGAGGCGTTCCACAGCACGATGGCCGAATCGCAGCCGTTCAGGAAGGTTTCGGCGGCCGCCGGGTCCTCGGCGATGATCGCCTCGGTATGGTGCGAGCCGTAGGTGTTGACGTGCTCCACCGCCGCCGCGACGCCGTCCACCACCTTCACCGAGATGATGGCGTCCAGGTATTCGGTGCTCCAGTCGGCCTCGGCGGCGGGCAGGACGCGGCAATCGGCCTGCCTCGCCAGATGGTCGCCGCGCACCTCGCAGCCCGAATCCACCAGCATGGAGACCAGGGGCTTCAGGTGCGTCTCGGCACAGGCGGCATCCACCAGCAGCGTCTCGGTGGCGCCGCAGACGCCGGTACGGCGCATCTTGGCGTTGAGCACCACGGTCTTGGCCATCTCCAGATCGGCCGAGCCGTCCACATAGGTGTGGCAGATGCCCTCCAGGTGCTGGAACAGCGGGATGCGGCTCTCGGCCACCACCCGCTCCACCAGGGACTTGCCGCCGCGCGGCACGATGACGTCGATATAGTCGGATAGGCGCAGCATCGCCCCCACCGCCTGGCGATCGGTGGTGGGCACCATCTGCACCGCGTCGGCGGGCAGGCCGCAGGCGGTGAAGCCGCCCTTCAGCGCCGTCAGGATGGCCTGGGAGGAGTGGAAGCTTTCCGACCCGCCGCGCAAGATGGTGGCGTTGCCCGACTTCAGGCACAGGGCGGCGGCGTCGGCGGTGACGTTGGGCCGGCTCTCGTAGATGATGCCGATGACGCCGAGCGGCACGGCGACGCGGGCGATATGCATGCCGTTGGGCCGGGTCCATTCGGCCAGGGAGCGGCCCACCGGATCGGGCAGCCGCGCGATGTCCTCCAGCCCCTTGGCCATGGCCTCGACGCGCGCCACGTTGAGCATCAGGCGGTCGAGCATGGCTTTGGACAGGCCCTTGGCCTCGCCCGCCGCCATGTCCTTGGCATTGGCCTCGAGGATGAGCCTGGTGTCGATGCGGATGGCTTGCGCGGCGGCGCGCAGCGCCTTGTCCTTGTCCGCCGACGGCACCAGGGCAAGAGTCCGGGCGGCGGCACGGGCGCGCTGGCCCAACTCGGTCATCATCGCCTGAAGGTCGTTGCTCATCATCCCTCCATCACCAGGTCGTCGCGGTGGATCAGTTCGTCGCGGCCCCTGAAGCCCAGGATGGCTTCGATGTCGCCCGACTTGCGGCCCAGGATGGCGCGGGCGTCTTCGGCGGAATAGGCCACCAGCCCACGCCCCAGCGTCTTGCCGTCCACGCCCCTGACCAGCACGCAATCGCCGCGCTCGAACGCGCCCTCCACCTCGGTGACCCCGGCGGGCAGCAGCGAGCGGCCCTGGGCCAGGGCGCGGGCGGCGCCGGCATCCAGGACCACGGTGCCGGCCGGCTTCATGGAGCCGAAGATCCACTGCTTGCGCGCCGTGCGGGGCTCGGAATTGGGCAGGAACCAGGTGCAGCGCCCGCCATCCTCGATGGTCTTGAGGGGATGCATGGGCTCGCCCCGGGTGATGGCCATGCGGCAGCCGGCCGACAGGCAGATGCGGGCCGCCACCAGCTTGGTCACCATGCCGCCCGAGCCGTAGGCCGAGCCGGGATCGCCGGCCATGGCTTCGATCTCCGGAGTCAGTTCGTGCACCTCGGGGATGAAGCGGGCATCCGGGTCCTTGCGCGGATCGGCGGTATAAAGGCCGTCGATGTCGGAAAACAGCACCAGGGCGTCGGCCGAGACCATCTGCGCCACCCGGGCGGCGAGGCGGTCGTTGTCGCCGACCCGGATTTCGGCGGTGGCCACCGTGTCGTTCTCGTTGATCACCGGGACGGCGCCGAGGCGCAGCAGGGTTTCCAGGGTCGAGCGGGCGTTGAGGTAGCGCCGCCGGTTCTCGGAATCGTCGAGCGTCAGCAGCACCTGGGCCACGGTGATATGGTGGTGGGCCAGGGCTTCCTGCCAGGCATGGGCCAGACGGATCTGGCCGGTGGCGGCGGCGGCCTGCTTCTCCTCCAGCTTCAGGGGGGGCACCAGGCCCAGCTTGCGCCGACCCACCGCCACGGCGCCCGACGACACCACGATCACCTCCTGGCCGCGCGCCTTGCAGGCGGCGATGTCGGCGGCCAGGGTCTCCAGCCAGCCACGCCGAACCTGGCCGGTGGAATCATCCACCAGCAGCGAGGAGCCGATCTTGACGATCAGGCGCTTGGCTGAAGCAAGGGGGCTCATGTGGGCTCTCCGTGCCGGCGGGGTCGATGTGCCGCAGCTTCGATCTGCCGCAGTTGCTCATCGATCTCCTGCTCGTGCTCCAGTTCCGCCGTCCGGCGTTCGTCCGTCCGGCGGACGGTGTCAAAGGTGGCATAGCGCTCGTCGATGGTCTTGAGCATGTGGTCATGGCTGACACTGCCGGCATGGCTCAGAACCGAGCGGTCGACCAGCTTCAGGTATTGGTCCGTGAAGCCGATCCATTCCGCCATGGTGGTTTGCTGGCGGCGCCGGGCACGGTCGGTGGCCAGATCCAGGAAGGCGGAGACCAGCAGGTCGAGTTCCTTCGCTTCCGCTTCGACCAGATAGTTTTTCGCGATGGCGACATCGGCCTTGCGCACTTTTCCGCCCGACCAGGCGGTCAGTCCCATATTGGCCTTGGCCGGATCGGCGCGCTCTATGATCAATTCGGCGGCGGTATGGCCGGTGACAGCCCACAGCATCTTGTTCTGGATGGTCTGGAAGAAGCGTCGCGCAGTTTCGGCGGTGTGGTCGTAGTCCACCGCGGTGGTGAACAGGTCACGGATTTTTTGATAGAACCGCTTTTCCGAGGCCCGGATTTCCCGGACCCGCTCCAGCAGTTCGTCAAAATAGTCCCAGCCTTCCGCCGGTTCTTTCAGCCGCCGATCATCCAGGGCGAAGCCCTTGACCAGATAGTCCTGCAGGACGGTACTGGTCCAGCGGCGGAATTGAACGCCGCGCGGGCTGCGGACGCGATAGCCCACCGCCAGGATCATTTCCAGCCGATAAACGGTGATCTTGCGCTGGACCAGCCGCTCGCCCTCGGTTTGAACTTGTAAGAAATCCTTACAGGTTGCCTCCCGGTCCAATTCGCCGTCACCGTGGATGGTTCGGATATGCTGGGTAATGTTCTGCGGCGAGGTCTGAAACAATTCGGCCATCCCCGCCTGGCTCAGCCAGACGGTACCGTCGACCACCTCCAGGCGAAGCTGAGCCCGGCCGTCCTCGGTACTGTAGAGGATGACGCCGCCGCCGTTCATTTCTCGCCGTCCTCCTCGTCCACGTCTTCGTCCTCGCCGCCGTCCTCGCCGCCGTCCTCGTAATCCTCGCCGTCGTCCTCGCCGTCGCGGGCGTGCCAGATCCACTCGCCGTCGGCGCCCCAGTGGCCGCCGGCGAACTCGTCATCCTCGGCCTCCAGCTTGCGCTTCCTTTGCTGGAAGGTCGGCGCGCCGCGCTTGCCGGCCCCGAAGATGGCGGAGGCGGCGGGCACTTCGGGCTCGGCCTCGCGGGCTTCCTTGATGTGGGTGAACAGGCGGGCCAGGATGGGCTTCAGGCCGACGCCGGACACGCCGGACAGGGGCAGGACCTCCTGGCCGCAGGCCTCGGACAGTTCCATCAGCTTCAGCTCGATATCGTCGGCGGTGAGCGAGTCGCACTTGTTCAGCGCCACCACCTCGGGCTTCTCGTCCAGGCCGCCGCCATAGGCGGCCAGTTCGTGGCGCACCACGCGATAGGCCTCGGCCACGTCGTCCTCGGTCCCGTCGATCAGGTGCAGCAGCACGCGGCAGCGCTCGATATGGCCGAGGAAGCGGTCGCCGATGCCGGCGCCCTCGTGGGCGCCCTCGATCAGGCCGGGGATGTCGGCGATGACGAACTCTTCCTCGCCCAGCGTCACCACGCCCAGGTTGGGATGCAGCGTGGTGAAGGGATAGTCGGCGATCTTGGGCCGCGCCCGGGTCACGGCGGCCAGGAAGGTGGACTTGCCGGCATTGGGCAGCCCCACCAGACCGGCGTCGGCGATCATCTTCAGGCGCAGCCAGATCCAGCGCTCCTCGCCCGGCCAGCCCTCGTCGGCGCGGCGCGGCGCCTGGTTGGTCGACGATTTATAGTGCATGTTGCCGAAGCCGCCGTCGCCGCCGCGCATCAAGACCATGTGCTGCCCGGCCTTCGTCAGGTCGGCCAGCACCGTCTCCTTGTCCTCGTCCAGCACCTGGGTGCCGACCGGAACCTTGAGGATCACGTCGTCGCCCTTGCCGCCGGTCTTGTTGCGGCCCTGGCCATGGTTGCCGATCTTGGCCTTGAAGTGCTGCTGGTAGCGGTAGTCGATCAGGGTATTGAGGTTTTCGACGCATTCGAGGATGACGTCGCCGCCCCGTCCGCCGTCGCCGCCGTCGGGCCCGCCGAATTCGATGTGCTTCTCGCGCCGGAACGAGCAGCAGCCGGCGCCGCCGTCGCCCGACTTGACGAAAATCTTGGCCTGATCGAGGAACTTCATGGGGACGTAATCCAAAAGCAAAAAGGGGAACGGCGAACCGTTCCCCCTTCAAAAAACGCAAGCGTCCGGGAACGGCCTTATTCGGCGGCCTCCGGCAGCGGCTCCACGACCACGAAGGTGCGGCCCTCGGCCTTGTGCTGGAAGGTCACCTTGCCCATCGCGGTGGCGAACAGGGTGTGATCCTTGCCCATGCCGACATTGGTGCCGGGATAGAACTTGGTGCCGCGCTGACGCACGATGATGTTGCCGGGAATGACCAGCTCGCCACCGAACTTCTTGACGCCGAGCCGCTGACCGGCAGAGTCGCGACCGTTGCGGGACGAACCGCCAGCCTTTTTATGAGCCATTGTCTACTCTCCTCGTATCCGCTCGGGCGATCAGCCGGCGGAAATATCGGTAATGCGCAGGATCGTCAGGTCCTGGCGGTGGCCGTTCTTGCGGCGCGAATTCTGGCGGCGGCGCTTCTTGAAGACGATGATCTTCTCGCCACGGGCCTGGGCCACCACGGTGGCCTTCACGCTGGCGCCGGCCACGACGGGGGCGCCAATCTTCTCGCCGACCATCAGCACCTGATCGAGCACGACCTCGGCACCGGCCTCACCGGCCAGCTTCTCGACGCGAATCACGTCGTCCTTGGCCACCTTGTACTGCTTACCGCCGGTCTGAATGACTGCGAACATGACGATTCTACCTGAGCAAAAGAAATAGTGGCGCGCAAGGTTTGGGCCTAGCGCGAGAGGGCCGAAATATACTCACCCCCGGGGCAGAGTCAACGGCTATCTGAATCGGATTGGCAAGAACCCCGGCTAACCGATTCGGATTGCTGGGAACCGCCGCCGGCCAGCAGTCCGGGCTCGGCGGCGGCGCGCACCGGCAGGCGGGCCAGGATGTCCTGCTTCTCGTCCGGGCCGGCGGTGGACCAGGCCTTGATCTCGGCCCTGGTCCGCTTGCAGCCGATGCACCAGCCGACCCGCTCGTCGATGCGGCAGACGGATTTGCAGGGCGAATCGAAGACGCGGAGCGGTGGGGCGGGCAAGGCCTATCCTTTCGAGGCGGTGGTTCCCCCTCATATTGGTCGCTGGCGGGCCGGCAAAAAGGGGGTATCCTGACCGGACGCCAAAAGGGGAGGATTTCGCCATGCTGCACGGCAAGGTTCTGGTGGCCCAGGGCGGCGGCCCCACCGCGGTGATCAACCAGTCCATGGTCGGCGCCGTCCTCGAATCGCGCAAGTTCCGCAACGTCGACCTGGTCTACGGCGCCCATCACGGGGTGCGCGGCATCGTCAACGAGGATTTCCTCGATCTCACCCAGGAGACCGGCCACAACCTGGAAATGGTGGCGCAAACCCCGTCCTCGGCCCTGGGCTCGACGCGCGACAAGCCGGACCTCAAGTACTGCCACGAAATTTTCGAGGTGCTGAAGGCCCACGGCATCGCCTATTTCTTCTATATCGGCGGCAACGATTCCTCGGACACCGTGCGCATCGTCTCGGAAGAGGCGAGGAACGCCGGCTATCCCCTGCGCTGCATCCACATCCCCAAGACCATCGACAACGATCTGGTGCTCAACGACCACACGCCGGGCTTTCCCTCGGCGGCCCGCTTCGTGGCCCAGGCCTTCATGGGGGTGAACCTGGACAACGCGGCGCTGCGCGGCGTCTATCTGGCGGTGGTGATGGGCCGCAACGCCGGATTCCTGACGGCGGCCTCGGCGCTCGGCAAGAAGTTTCCCGAGGACGGCCCCCACCTTATCTATATTCCCGAACGGACCTTCCGGGTGGACAGCTTCCTCACCGACGTGAAGGCGGCCTACGACAAGTACGGCCGCTGCGTGGTCGCTCTTTCCGAGGGAATCCACGACGAGGCCGGCGCGCCGATCATCACCAAGCTGGCCAAGGCCACGGAACAGGACGCCCACGGCAATATCCAGCTGTCCGGCACCGGGGCGCTGTCCGACCTGTTGTGCGAGGAGGTGAAGGACAAGCTGGGCATCAAGCGGGTCCGGGGCGACACCTTCGGCTACCTGCAGCGTTCGTTCATCGGCTGCGTCTCGGACGTGGACCAGCGCGAGGCCCGCGAGGTGGGGGAAAAGGCGGTCCAGTTCGCCATGTGGGGTGACCAGGACGGCTCGGTGACCATCCAGCGCACCGGCTTCTACTCGGTGGATTATAAATTGCTGCCGCTCGAGGCGGTGGCCGGCAAGACCAGGGTGATGGAGGATCAGTTCATCGCGCCGTCGGGCACGGACGTTACCGATGCCTTCCGCATGTATTTGCGTCCGCTGTTGGGCTCGGGCATGCCCGACGCCTTTCGGCTGCGCCTCAATTCCGTGCAGAGGATTCTGAAGAGGTAGGGGCGAATCCACAAACTCTTGCCTCTGGCGCGGATTTGGCTATATTGACGCCCAGACACATTCTTGTATTCCCGTCCGACGGGATTGTGAGGGTGGGCCATCGGCCCACTTTTTTCGTTTTTACAGACCAACGTTGGGTCGCAAGGCGACAGGGTTTATGGATCTTCAAAGCCGTTTGGAGGCCCTGATCGCGCCGTCACTGGACGCCATGGGGTACGAGCTGGTGCGGGTGCAGCTGCAGGGAAAGCAGCGGCTCACGCTCCAGATCATGGCGGATCGCAAGGACGGCGTGATGATGGCCGTGGACGATTGTGCCGACATCAGCCGCTCGGTTTCGGCCCTGCTGGATGTGGAGGACCCCATCTCGGCGGCCTACACCCTGGAGGTGAGTTCGCCGGGCATCGATCGTCCGTTGACCCGGGCCAAGGACTTCGTCACCTGGGCGGGGTTCGAGGCCAAGATGGAATCGTGCCAGCCCATCGATGGGCGCAAGCGGTTCCGGGGCAAGCTGCTGGGTCTGGACGAGGCGGGCGCCAATGTGCGCCTTTTCGTCGAGACCGGAGAAGTTGCCATTCCGCTGGCCGATGTTCGTGGCGCCAAGCTGGTGCTGACCGACGAACTGATCGCCGCGACTATGCAAGACCAGGAAGAGTGAGGACGCATTAGGACCATGGAACGGATCGCCGCACTTCCCCGCCCCGAACTCCTTCAGGTGGCTGACGCCGTCGCCCGCGACAAGGGCATCGACCGCGACGAGGTTCTCGAAGCCATGGAGCAGGCCATTCAGAAGGCCGGTCGCTCCAAGTATGGCCACGAGCACGACATTCGCGCCCACATCGACCGCAAGACCGGCGAAATCCAACTGGCCCGCTATATCGAAGTGGTCGAGGAGGTGGAAAACGAGACCACCCAGCAGACCCTGAAGCAGGTGCTGAAGAAGAAGCCCGACGCCGTGATCGGCGACTTCCTGGTCGACCCGCTGCCGCCCATCGATTTCGGCCGCATCGCCGCCCAGACCGCCAAGCAGGTTATCGTGCAGAAGGTGCGCGACGCCGAGCGCCAGCGCCAGTTCAACGAATACAAGGACCGCGTCGGCGAGATCAGCAACGGTCTGGTCAAGCGCGTCGAGTTCGGCAACGTCATCGTCGACCTGGGCCGGGCCGAGGCGCTGCTGCGCCGCGACGAGCTGATCCCGCGCGAGACCTTCCGCACCGGCGACCGCGTGCGGGCCTACATCTACGACGTCCGCCAGGAGCCCCGGGGGCCGCAGATCTTCCTGTCGCGCACCCATCCCATCTTCATGGCCAAGCTGTTCGCCCAGGAAGTGCCGGAAATCTACGACGGCATCATCGAGATCAAGGCGGTGGCCCGTGATCCGGGCTCGCGCGCCAAGATCGCCGTGCTGTCCCACGATTCCTCCATCGATCCGGTCGGCGCCTGCGTCGGCATGCGCGGCTCGCGCGTCCAGGCGGTGGTGGCCGAGTTGCAGGGCGAGAAGATCGACATCATCCAGTGGTCGCCCGACGTCGCCACCTTCGTGGTGAACGGCCTGGCCCCCGCCGAGGTCACCAAGGTGGTGCTGGACGAGGAAGCCGGCCGCATCGAGGTGGTGGTGCCCGACGATCAGCTGTCGCTGGCCATCGGCCGCCGCGGCCAGAACGTGCGTCTGGCCAGCCAGTTGACCCAGTGGAACATCGACATCCTCACCGAGGCCGAGGAATCCGAGCGCCGCACCGAGGAATTCCGCTCGCGCTCCAATATGTTCATCCAGGCCCTGGACGTCGACGACGTCATCGCCCATCTGCTGGTGACCGAGGGCTTCTCGTCGGTGGAGGAGGTGGCCTACGTGCCGGCCGAGGACATCGCCGACATCGAGGGCTTCGACGAGAACGTCGCCGAGGAACTGCAGACCCGCGCGCGGAACTTCCTGGCCGAGCAGGACGAGCGCTACGACCAGATGCGCAAGGACATGGGCGTCGCCGACGAGATGGCCGCCATCGAGGGCCTGGCGCCCTCCATGCTGGTCAAGCTGGGCGACAAGGGGATCAAGACCCTGGACGACCTGGGCGATCTGGCCGGCGACGAGCTGATCGACATCCTGGGCAAGGATGCCATGAGCGAGGATGAGGCCAACGCGGTCATCATGGCCGCGCGTGCGCACTGGTTCGAGGAAGGCAAGTAAGAGGGGGAGCGGCATGGCCGATTTCCCCGATTTGGAAGAGGAAGAGGGGACCGGGCCTGAACGCCGGTGCATCGTCACCGGCCAGGTCCGCCCCAAGTCGGAATTGCTGCGGTTCGCCGTGGCGCCCGATGGTACGCTGTTTCCGGACCTCGGCCATGACCTCCCCGGACGGGGAATCTGGTTGAGCGCCAGCCGGGATGTGGTAAATACGGCCGTAGCCAAGCGGTCCTTCGCCCGGGCGGCCCGCCGTCAGGTCGCCGTCCCCGAGGAACTGGCCGACCGGATCGAAGCGCTTCTGGCGCGCCGTTGCCTGGATATCCTGGGCCTGGCGCGCCGCGCCGGTCAGGCGGTCTGTGGGTTTGAAAAGGTGTGCGCCGAGATCAAGTCCCGCCGCGCCGCCTTGGTTCTTGGGGCCAGGGACGCCGCCCGCGACGGGCGCGCCAAGGTCCAGGCGATGGCACCCGGCGTGCCGGTGATCGAGCTTTTCGACGGCGCCGAGTTGGGTACCGTTTTTGGCCGCGATGCGGCCGTTCATGTCTGCGTGTCCCCGGGCAGGCTGGCGCAGCGTCTCAAGGATGACGCGGCGTTGCTTGCCGGTTTTCGCGGATGATTTTTTTGCAGAAGAGACGAAGTCGTACATGAGCGATTCCCAGGATCAAGACCGTAAGGCCCCGCTGAAGCTGACCCAGCCGGGCAAGCTGGAGCTGAAGAAGACCGTCGAGACCGGCCAGGTCCGGCAGAGCTTCTCCCATGGACGATCCAAGGTGGTGACCGTCGAGGTCCGCAAGAAGCGCACCTTCTCGAGCGCCGGTGGCGCCATGCACGAGATCAAGGACGGCGTCCATTCCATCGCCGAGGCCGATCTCGCCGCCGCCGTGGCCAAGGTGGAGGCCGCGACGCGGGCCGCCAGCGCCCACGACCTGACCAATAATGAAAAGGCCGCCCGCGCCAAGGCATTGCAGGACGCTCTCCGCCACGAGGAAGAGGTCCGCGCCCGCGCCGAGGAAGAGGCTATCCGCCACGCCGCCGAGGAAGAGGCCAACCGCGCCGCCGAGGAAGAGGCCGCCCGCCTCGCCGAGGAGGAGGCCGTTCGCCGCGCCGCCGAGCCCCAGCCCGAGTCCGAGGC
>JAVBXM010000041.1 GCA_030824585.1 Phaeospirillum sp.
AAGGCGATCGAGGGACAAGAATGATGAACATCATTGACCGGCGCCTCAATCCCAAGGGTAAAAGCCTCGCCAACCGGCAGAGGTTCCTGCGCCGCGCCCGCGCCCAGATCGTCAAGGCGGTACGCGACGCCTCGGGGGCGCGCTCCATCCAAGACATTGCCAACGGCGAAAAGATTTCCATCCCCGCCGACGGCCTGCGCGAACCCACCTTCCGCCGCTCCGACGACGGCGGGGTGCGCGATTACGTGGTGCCCGGCAACAGGGATTTCGTCGAGGGCGATCGCATCAAGAAGCCGGAACAGGAGGGCGGCGAGGGGGGCGGCTCCGAGGGCAGCCCCGACGGCGAGGGCCAGGACGATTTCGCCTTCGTGCTGAGCCGCGACGAATTCCTCGATATCTTCCTCGACGACCTGGAACTGCCCGATCTGGTCAAGAAGAAGCTGAAGCAGACCGAATCCACCACGCCGACCCGGGCGGGCTATTCGGTGACCGGCTCGCCGGCCAATCTCAACGTGGTGCGCACCATGCGCAACTCGCTGTCGCGCCGCATCGCGCTGAACCGGCCCAAGCCGGCCGAACTGGCCGAGGTGGAGGACGAGATCAAGGCGCTCGAGGAATCCGGCGCCGATCCCGAGCGGCTGTCCCAACTGCGGGTCGAGTTCGACCGGCTGGTGGCCAAGGCGCGGCGCATTCCCTATATCGATCCCCTGGACGTCCGCTATTCCCGCTTCGAGCACGTGCCCAAGCCGGTGACCCAGGCGGTAATGTTCTGCCTGATGGACGTGTCGGGCTCCATGACCGAGCATATGAAGGACCTGGCCAAGCGCTTCTTCATGCTGCTCTACCTGTTCCTGACCCGGCGCTACCGTAACGTGGACGTGGTGTTCATCCGCCACACCCACGAGGCCGAGGAGGTGGACGAGGACACCTTCTTCTACTCCACCGAGACCGGCGGCACCGTGGTGTCCACCGCGCTGGAGGAAATGCGCAAGGTGATCGAGGACCGCTATTCCCCCGCCGACTGGAACATCTACTGCGCCCAGGCCTCGGACGGCGACAACACCTCGTCCGACAATGCCAAGACCGCCGGGCTGCTGGAGGAGGCGATCCTGCCCGCCACCCAGTACTTCGCCTATATCGAGGTGGGCGCCGAGTACAAGGACTGGCTGGGCCGCGATTCCGACCTGTGGCGCACCTACAAGGAGGTGGCCAAGACCGCCGACAATTTCGCCATGCGCCGGGTGCGGGTGCGCAGCCAGATCTTCCCGGTGTTCCGCGACCTGTTCGCCAAGGAGCGGGGCGACAACGCCGCGTGGTCGGGCGGGGAGGAGGCCGAATCATGAGCGATTCCTCCCAGCTTCTCTTCACCGGTGCCGATTGGGACTTCGAGAAGGTCCAGCGGGCCTACGATGCCATCGAGAAGATCGCCAAGGGCGAGATGGGGCTGGTCACCTATCCCAACCAGATCGAGGTGATCACCGCCGAGCAGATGCTCGACGCCTATTCCTCGGTCGGCATGCCCCTGATGTACAAGCACTGGTCGTTCGGCAAGCATTTCGCCCGCGACGAGACCATGTACCGCAAGGGCATGCGCGGCCTGGCCTACGAGATCGTCATCAATTCCAGTCCCTGCATCAGCTACATCATGGAAGAGAATTCCATGGCCATGCAGACCCTGGTCATCGCCCACGCCGCCTTCGGCCACAACCACTTCTTCGCCAACAATTCCCTGTTCCGCCAGTGGACGGACGCGCGCGGCATCCTCGACTACATGGAGTTCGCCAAGAGCTACATCGCCAAGTGCGAGGAGCGGCACGGCTTTGCCGCGGTGGAGCGCGTGCTGGACGCCGCCCACGCCCTGATGAGCCACGGGGTGCATAAATATCCGAGGAAGCGCACCCCCGACCTGCGCGACGAGGAAAAGCGGGCCGCCGAGCGCCGCGCCTACCAAGAGCAGATGTTCAACGACCTGTGGCGCACCGTGCCGAAGAAGGCGGCGGCCAAGATGGGGTCGCAGGAACTGGCCGAGCGTAAGCGGCGCCTGGGCCTGCCCGAGGAGAACATCCTCTATTTCCTGGAGAAGCTGGCCCCCCGGCTGGCCGACTGGCAGCGCGAGATCATCCGCATCGTGCGCAAGATCAGCCAGTACTTCTATCCCCAGAAGCAGACCAAGATGATGAACGAGGGCTGCGCCACCTTCACCCATTACACCATCGTCAACCGCCTGCACGAGATGGGCAAGCTGTCGGACGGGGCCATGCTGGAAATCCTGCACTCCCACACCTCGGTGGTGTTCCAGCCCGATTTCGACGATCGGCGCTATTCCGGCATCAATCCCTATGCCCTGGGCTTCGCCATGATGAACGACATCAAGCGCATGTGCGAGAACGCCACCGAGGAAGACCGCGAGTGGTTCCCCGACTTCGCCGGCAACAAGGACCCCTACGGTACCCTGCGCCAAGCCTGGGCCGATTACCGCGACGAGAGCTTCATCCTGCAATACCTGTCGCCCGCCCTGATCCGCAAGCTGCGGTTGTTCAAGATTCACGACGAATCCGACAACCCCCACATGGACGTGGCGGCCATCCACAACGAGCGCGGCTACCGCGAGGTCAGGAAGGCCCTGGCGCGCAATTACGACATCGCCCACCTGGAGCCCGACATCCAGATCGTCGACGTGGACTTGGCCGGCGACCGCCGGTTGATCCTCCACCACTTCGTCGAGAACGGTCTGATGCTCGACGAGTCCGAGACCGTCCGGGTGCTGCGCCACATCGCCAACCTATGGGGCTACGAGGTGCGGCTGCTGGAGATCGAATCCGGCACCGACGTGGTGCTGAAGACCTACGAGGACGTGGCGCCGTCCGCCGAGCTATAGACGCGCCTTGCGCTCCGCCATGATGGCGAGCGTCTCGGCCACCCGACGCAGCGCAACCCGCCAGCCGCCGGCCGGGTCGGGCCGGAATACCCGTGCCGAGGCGTACCAGGGGCTGTCCTCGCGCCCCTCGGGCCAGCGCCAGTCGAAGCCGTGGGGCAGCAGGGCGAGGACCGGCTTGCCCAGGGCGGCGGCCAGGTGAAGCTGGACGGTATCGCTGCCCACCACCACGTCGACCGCGGAAATCAGCGCCGCCATCTCGGCCAGGTCGGCGGGTTGGGGAATGGGGCGCTCCACCAGGGCATCGGCGCCTTCCGCCTCGATGCGGCCGAGATGGGCCTCGTCGGCCAACCCGACCAGGGTGACGGCGGGGGTGACCCCCAGGATCAGCATGTCGCCCAGCGGGCAGCCGGCTTCCCCCCGCCTGCCGCCCCAGGTCAACCCCACCCGCAAGCGGTTGTCGCGCATGGACCGGCGTCCGCGCCCGGCCACCAGATAGCCGCCCGAGCCCGAGGGGCGGGCGGTATCCGTCACGCCCAGCAGGCCGGGAAGGGCGGCGAGGCTGGTACGCATTTGGCAGGGCGGCAGGGGATCATCCTCGCCCACCACCTGCTCGACACCGGGCAGTTCGGCCAGCAGCCCCGCCAGATCGTCGGGGCAGGACACGGTGACCAGCGCCCCCTTTCCGGCGAGCCGGGGAAGGAAGCGGGCCAGCAGGACCGAGTCGGCGGTATCTCCGGTCACCTCGACCAGCAATGGAACGGCCAGCACGTCGCCGCCGTCCCATTCCGGCAGGTCGGGCGCCCGGCTGGGCGGCGTGGGGCGGTGGGCCAGCAGGGGCAGGCCTTCGCGCAGGTTGCCGGTGCCCAGCAGGACCTGGGCCAGGGGCCAATCCTGTCCGGAGTGGCCGGGCACCAGGGCGTGGACCCGCCGCAGCAGCGCCTCGGCCTCGTCCAGGCGGCCCTGGTCCCGCCGCACCAGTGCGAAATCGCGCAGGAGGCCGGGATCGTCGCCGTCGGCGGCCAGGACTTCGACCAGCAGGCTGTCGGCCTCGGCAAGCCGCCCCATGCGGTGCAGTTCACCGGCCAGATTGCTCATGATCGCCGGATGGCGGGAGGCGCCCAGGGCCCGGGTGAACCCGGCGATGGCGGCATCGGGCTTGCCCATCATGTGCTGCAGCACCGCCAGATTGGCGTTGGCCACGGGACAGAAGGGATCGATGGCCAGGGCCTGCGCGTACAGGGCGGCCGCCTCGTTGACC
>JAVBXM010000117.1 GCA_030824585.1 Phaeospirillum sp.
AGCCGAAAATGACAGCCCTGGTCGCTTGCATGCGAAAGCTCCTCGTCATCCTCAACGCCATCGTCCGGGATGCTCGCGCATGGAACACTTGACGCGCAACACAGTCGCTTCGTGGTGAACATGGCGGGGAAAGAGAAAGGGGCGGGTCCTGGTGGACCCGCCCCTTGTCCGTTCAGTCCGTTGCCGGACTTACTTCTTCTTGCCCTCGGCCAGCGGCAGGGCAATGTAGCGCAGTTGCTGGGGGTTCTCGACCCGCAGCAGCAGCGACTTGGTGCCCGCCCGGCGGCCTTCCTCGATCAGCTTGCCGAGGTCGGCCGGCGAGCGCACCGGCTTGTGGTCGGCCTCGATGATCAGGTCACCGGCCCGCATGCCCTTTTCGGCGGCCGGGCTGTCGGGCTTGACCTCGGTGACGATGACGCCCTTGGACTCGTCCTCCACGCCGAACCGCTCGCGCAGTTGGGGGGTGAGCGACGAGACGGTCAGGCCGGCGCCGGGGATGGTCAGCACGCCGTCCTTGCCGGCCTGGGGCTTCGGGGTCTCGGGCTTGCCCTTGACCTGCTGCTCGGCCGGGTCCTCGGGCATTTCGCCCACCGTGGCGGTGATGGTCTGGCGGCGGCCTTCGCGCCAGAGGACCACTTCCACCTTCTTGCCGATGGGGGTCGAGGCCACGTAGCGGGGCAGGCGGCGCATCTCGGTGATGTCCTTGCCGTCGAACTTCAGCACCACGTCGCCGTCCTTCAGGCCGGCCTTCACGCCGGGGCCGTTGGGATCGACCTTGGCCACCAGGGCGCCCTTCTGGTCGGGCAGGCCGATGTTCTCGGCCATGTCGGTATCCAGCGACTGGATGCGGATGCCCAGCCAGCCGCGCCGCACCTTGCCGAACTTCCGCAGGTCGTCCAGCACCGGTACCGCCAGCGAGGCCGGCACGGCGAAGCCGATGCCGATGGAACCGCCCGAGGGCGAAATGATGGCCGAGTTGATGCCGATCACCTCGCCGCGCATGTTGAACATGGGGCCGCCGGAATTGCCGCGGTTGATGGCGGCGTCGGTCTGCAGGAAGTCGTCGTAGGGGCCGGCGTTGATGTCGCGGGCCCGGGCCGAGACGATGCCCGCCGTGACGGTGCCGCCGAAGCCGAAGGGATTGCCGATGGCCAGCACCCAGTCGCCGACGCGGGCTTCGTCCGAGTTGCCGAACGGCACCGGGACCAGCGGCTTCTTGCCGGGATCGATCTTGAGCAGCGCCAGGTCGACCTTGGGGTCGCGGCCCACCAGGGTGGCCTGGAACACCGTGTCGTCGTGCAGCTTGACGCTGATCTCGTCGGCGTCGGCGATGACGTGGTTGTTGGTGACGATGTAGCCCGAGGCGTCGATGATGAAGCCCGAGCCCAGCGAGGTGGCCTTGCGGGCCGGGGCGTCGGGACGGCCGCCGCCGTTCTGGCGCTCCATGAATTCCTTGAAGAACTCCTCCAGCGGCGAGCCCGGTGGGAATTGCGGCATCTCGGGGACGCCCTGGGGAGCCTTCAGCGTCTGGGTGGTCGAGATGTTGACCACGGCGGGCAGCAGCCGTTCGGCCAGGTCGGCGAAGTTGCCGGGCGGCGCTCCGGCTCCGGCCACGCCGGGGACGAGCAGGGCGATGACCGCCAGGGCGCCGATCAGCCGGCGCGCGGCGGCAAGGGATTGGTCACGTCGTGCGATGAACACTGGAGAAGATCCTCCGGATGGACTTCGTCCCCATCAGGGCGGGGACGACATGGATATTATCCGCGCCAGACCGGCTGGCAAGCGGTGGACGATGATGATCGTCAACTATGGCGCGACAAAGGCCGCGCGCACCAGCCAGACGCCACCCAGGCCGAGGATCGCCATGAACAGCCCGATCCCGCGCAGCAGGTCGGGCGGCATCACCAGGACCTGGGCCATCATGCGCTTCATGGCCTCGGGGAAGCCCGCCCAGGCGAGGCCCTCGATGACGAGGACCAACGCCAGGGCGGTCATCAGGTCGGTCACTGGCCCCGGCGGCCGGGGCCGGCGCCGAACGCCTTCAGGAACTCGTTGTCCGGCGACAGAACCAAGGTGGTGCTGCCGTCGCCCAACGCGGCCCGGTAGGCCTGCAGCGAACGGTACAGGGTGAAGAACTGCAGGTCCTTGCCGAACGCCTCGGCGAAGATGCGGTTGGCCTCGGCGTCGCCCTGGCCTCGCTCGATCTGGGCCTGGCGCTGGGCCTCGGCCAGCAGCACGGTGCGTTCGCGATCGGCGCGGGCGCGGATCTGCTGGCTCCATTCGTAGCCCTGGGCGCGGGCTTCCTTGGCCTGGCGCTCGCGCTCGGACTTCATGCGGTCGTAGATGGACTGGCTGGTTTCCTCCGGCAGGTCGGCGCGGCGCAGCCGCACGTCCACCACCTGGATGCCCAGCTCGCGCAAGCTGCGCTCGGCCACTTCCTGCTGGATCTGCTCCATGATCTTGGCGCGTTCGTCCGACAGGATGGAGGGCAGCATGACCTGGCCCATCACCCGGCGCATGGCCGACGAGACGATCTGGGTCATCTGGGCGCGGGCCTGCACCTCGGTGCGCACCGCCTGATAGAACTTCAGCGGATCGGCGATGCGATAGCGGGTGAAGGTGTCGACCACGATGCGCTTCTGATCGCCCAGGATGATCTGCTCGTCGGGCGGATCGAGGGCGAGGAGGCGCAGGTCATAGCGGACCACGTCCTCGATGAAGGGAATCTTGGCGTGCAGGCCGGGCTCCTTGATGGTGGCGCGGTGGGCGCCGAAGCGCAGCACCAGCGCCTGCTCGGCCTGGTTGACGATGAACAGGGACGACGACGCCAGCACCAGGGCGATGGCGGCGGCGATGGCGGAGATCACCAGGGAGCGGCTCATTTGGCGCCTCCCGCCTGCTGCTTCTTCAGTTCGGGTAGCGGCAGATAGGGCACCAGTCCCTTGGCCGAGGGGTCGATGACCACCTTGGTGGCTCCCTTCAGGACTTCTTCCATGGTTTCGATATACAGGCGCCGCATGGTGACGTCCTCGGCCTGCTTGTACGAACCGTACAGCGAGAGGAACCGCTTGGCGTCGCCCTGGGCCAGGTCCACCACCTGCTCGCGGTAGGCCTGGGCTTCCTGGGTCAGGCGCTCGGCCTCGCCGCGCGCCCTGGGAATGATGTCGTTGCGATAGGCCTCGGCCTCGTTGCGGGCGCGCTCCTGGTCGGCGCGGGCGCGCTGCACGTCGTTGAAGGCGTCGATGACCGCGCTGGGCGGATCGACCTTCTGCAACTGGACCTGCTGGATGTGGATGCCGGCGCCATAGGCGTCGAGCAGCCGCTGCAGCTCCTCCTGGGCCTGGATGGCGATCAGCTCGCGCTTGTCGGACAGGGCCGCCTGGATGGGGTTGCGGCCGATCACCTCGCGCAGGGCGCTTTCGGCGGCCACCTTGACGGTCAGCTCGGGATCGCGCACGGCGAACAGGTACTTGCCGGCATCCTTGATGCGCCAGAACACCGCCGCCTCGGCCTCGACGATGTTCTCGTCGCCGGTCAGCATGCGGCTTTCGTCGGTGGCCCGTCCGCCGCCGCGCATGTCGCTTCCGACGCGCGAGCCCAGCAGCAGCTGGTTGACCTTGGTCACCTTGGGCAGCAGCACCGTCTCGATGGGATAGGGCAGGCGGTAGTGCAGACCCGGCTCGGTGGTGTCCACCCACTTGCCGAAGCGCATCACCACGCCCTGCTCGTCGGGGCTCACCTTATAGATACCGGAAAAGGCCCAGGCCGCCACCGCCAGCGCCGCCACGGCGATGATGCCGCGGGTGCCGTTCAGGCCGCCGGGACCGCCGGGCATGGCGCGCCGCAGCTTTTCCTGGCCCTTGCGGATGAAGTCCTCGATGTCGGGGCCGCCTCCGCCGAAGCCGCCGCCGTTACCGCCGCCGCCCGGCCGGTTGCCGCCGCCGTTGCCCCACGGGCCACCGCCGCCACCGCCGCCACCGCCCCACGGGCCGCCGCCGCCACGAGGATTCCAAGCCATGAATCGTCCCTTCGTCGATGTCTCGGTCGCGTAGGCAGAAA
>JAVBXM010000110.1 GCA_030824585.1 Phaeospirillum sp.
AGCCGTCGGGAGCCGCCTCCATGAAGCGGATGACGTTCTCGGCGCCATCGGCGTCGACGGTATGGGCGACGTCGACCAGCACCAGGGCGCTGGCGATGGTCTCGTCGCTTTCCCCCACCGTCATCAGCGCGGTCAGGCCGCCGAGCGAGGCTCCGACCAGGGCCGGCGGCCGGGGCAGGGTGGCGATGACCCGGCGCAGGTCGGCGGCGAAGGCGTCCAGGCTGTAGTCGCCATCCGGCGCCCAGGAGCTTTCGCCGTGCCCGCGCAGGTCCAGGGAGATGACGTGATGGCCGCCTCGCGCCAGTTCCCGGGCGGTCTTGCCCCACGATCCCCGGGTCTGGCCGCCGCCATGCATCAAGATGACGGCCGGATGCGCTGGGTCGCCCCCCACATCGGCCGCCAGGGTCACCCCGGCCCCCTGGAATTGCCTTGTCTTCACGTCAATCATCCATCCGTCCTTGGCGTTCGGGGCGACTATGCCAGGATACGGTCCCGCAGAGAACGTGCGGTATGCGCAGGGCGCCATGCCCGCCGCGACCACGGTGGGCTGGACCCGCCTTTCCCCGTCCCGGAACGGGTCAGCGGAAGTCCCGCGACGGATACTTGCCGCCGCCCCTGGCCAGGGCGGCGAGGTGGGCGGACAGGTCCTCGATCTTCTCCGCCACCACGTGCACCACCCCGTCCTGGGCCTGGACGCGGCCGTCGACCCGCAACAGGTGGCCGCCCAGGATCTGGCGGCGGAATTTCTCGAACATGTCGGGCCACACCACGATGTTGGCGATGCCGGTCTCGTCCTCGAGCGTGATGAACAGTACACCCTTGGCGCTGCCCGGCCGCTGGCGGACCAGCACCAGCCCCGACACCGCGACGCGGCCGCCCTTCCGCTTGCGTAACGAGGCGTTGAGGGCGATGCCACGCAGGCGGAACGGATCGCGCAGCACCGCCAGGGGATGGCATTTCAGCGACAGCTTCAGGGCGGCGTAGTCGCCCACCACGTCCTCGCCGGCCGAGGCCCGGGGCAGGGCGATCCGGGCCTCGGGGGGCGGCGGCAAACCGGCGAACAGCGGCAGGGGCGGCGCATCCAGCGCCTTGACCGCCCAGGCGGCCTCGCGGCGGGTGAGTCCCATGGAGCCGAAGGCATCGGCGGCGGCCAGCTTGTCCAGGACGGCGCGGTCCAGCCCCGACCGGCGCCACAGATCGTAGGGCGAGCCATAGCCGTCGCCGCGCGCCGCCACCAGCCGCGCCCCATCCCGTCCGGCCAGCCCTTCCACCTGCCGCAGGCCGAGGCGAAGCGCCCCGTCCTCCAAGGTGCAGTCCCAGTCGCTGTCATTCACATCCACCGGCCGGGCCTGGATGCCGTGGTCGGTGGCGTCGCGCACGATCTGGGCGGGGGCGTAAAAGCCCATGGGCTGGCTGTTCAGGAGAGCGCAGGCGAAGGCGGCGGGGTAGTGGCATTTCAGCCAGGCCGACACATAGACCAGATGGGCGAAGGCGGCGGCGTGGCTTTCGGGGAAGCCGTACTCGCCAAAGCCTTCGATCTGCCGGAACACCCGCTCGGCGAAGTCGCGTTCGTAGCCGCGCGCCACCATGCCGCCGATCAGCTTGTCGCCATAGGTTCCCACTTTGCCGGTGTGGCGGAAGGTGGCCATGGCCCGGCGCAGCCCGTCGGCCTCGGAGGGCGTGAAGCCGCCGGCCACTATGGCGATCTTCATGGCCTGCTCCTGGAACAGCGGCACGCCCTCGGTCTTGTCCAGCACTTGGCGCAGTTCCTCGGACGGGTATTCCACCTTCTCCTTGCCTTGGCGGCGCCGCAGATAGGGGTGGACCATGCCGCCCTGGATGGGGCCGGGCCGCACGATGGCCACCTCGATGACCAGATCGTAGAAGCGGCGGGGCCGCAGCCGGGGCAGCATGCTCATCTGGGCGCGGCTTTCCACCTGGAACACCCCGATGGCGTCAGCCTTGCACAGCATGTCGTAGGTGGCCGGGTCCTCGCGCGGCAGGGTGGCAAGGCACAGGTCGCGGCCGTGATGGGCGCGCAGCAGGTCGAAGGCCTTGCGGATGCACGACAGCATGCCCAGCGCCAGCACGTCGACCTTCATCAGTCCCAGGGCATCCAGGTCGTCCTTGTCCCACTGGATGACGGTGCGGTCCTCCATGCCGGCATTCTCGATGGGCACCAGTTCGTCGAGCCGTCCCCTGGAGATGACGAAGCCGCCCACATGCTGGGACAGGTGGCGGGGAAAGCCGGTCAGTTCCTCGGCCAGGGCCAGGGCGCGGGCCAGATTGGCCTCGGCGGGGTCCAGGCCCAGCTCGCGCACGTGCCCGGCCTCGATGCCGCGCCGGCCCCAGCCGGAATTGGCCTTGGCCAGGGCCTCGACGGTGTCCTCGGACAGCCCCATCACCTTGCCCACGTCGCGGATGGCCGAGCGGGTGCGGTAGTGGATCACCGTGGCGGTCAGCCCGGCCCGGTGGCGGCCATAGGTATCGTAGATGTGCTGGATCACCTCCTCGCGGCGCTCGTGCTCGAAATCCACGTCGATGTCGGGCGGCTCGCCGCGTTCGGCGCTGATGAAGCGCTCGAACAAAAGGTCCATGTGGGCGGGGTCGACGGGGGTGACGCGCAGGCAATAGCACACCGCGGAATTGGCCGCCGAGCCGCGGCCTTGGGCCAGGATGCCCCGGCTTTCGGCGAAGGCGACGATGGCGTGCACCGTCAGGAAATAGGGGGCGAAGCCCAATTGGCGGATCAGGGCCAGTTCGTGCTCCAACTGGGCGGCCACCTTGGCCGGCACGCCGCCGGGATAGCGCCGGGCGGCGCCTTCGCGGGTCAATTGTTCCAGGCGCTCCTGCGGGTCCATGCCCTGGGCCACCTCGGCCGGATATTCGTAAGCAAGTTCGTCCAGGGAGAAGCGGCAGCGCCGGACGATCTCCAGCCCGTTGGCGATGGCCCCGGGATGGTCGGCGAACAGCCGGGCCATCTCGTCGGGACTTTTGAGGTGGCGCTCGGCATGGGCCGACAGCGCCCAGCCGGCCTGGGCCAGGGTGGTGCCCCGGCGGATGCAGGTCAGCACGTCGGCCAGGGGGCGCCGCGCCGGCGTGTGATAGAGCACGTCGTTGGTGGCGACCAGCGGGATGCCGAAGCCGGCCAGGGTGTTCAGCCGCTCGGCGTCGTCGCCCCGGAAACGGCGGGCGGCGGCCAGATACAGGCGGTCGCCCAGCAGACGCCGCCACTCCCCCGCCTGGGCGGCGAAGCCCTCGTCCAGGGGATCGGGCGGGATCAGCACCAGGATTTGGCCTTCGGCATGGGCGGCCACGTCGGCACGGACGAGGTGGCACTCCCCCTTGGGGGCGCGCCGTCGTCCCAGGGTGAGCAGGCGCGACAGGCGGCCATAGGCGGCGCGGTCCATCGGGAAACACAGCAGGCCGGCCCCGTCGGCAAGGTCGAGGCGGGCACCGACCACCAGCCGGATGTCCGCCGCCTTGGCCGCCACGTGGGCGCGCACGATGCCGGCCAGCGAGTTGCGCTCGCAGATGGCGATGGCCTCCTGCCCCAGGGCGGCGGCGGCGATGGCCAACTCGTCGGGGTGCGAGGCGCCTTCCAGGAAGGTGTAGTTGCTGACGGCCTGAAGCTCGGCGTAACGGCTCACGGGAACACTCCGTGCAGGTACCAGCGCGGCGGCTCGGCATGTCCGTAATGGCCCAGGCGGTAGAGCCACAAGCGCAGGCCCTGCTCGTCCTCGACCCGGTAGTAATCCCGTTCCTCGGCCTCCTCGTGCCACCATTCCGGGGCGATGCGCTCGGGGCCGTCGGCGCGGACCACCCGGTGCAGCCTACCTTGCCAACGGAAGCGCAGGGGCGGCGCGTCGGGAATGGGGGCCATGGCCTCGATGGGCTCGGGATGGGGCAGCAGGCGGATGGGATGGCACCCCTCGGGCCAGTTTTCGGCCGGGGACGGCACGCCGGGACCAAGGCGGCGGACGCTGCGTTCCGGCACGTGGCTGGGGCGTGGCGTCAGGCGCATCAGCCGGCCCGGCCCCAGGCGGTTGCC
>JAVBXM010000217.1 GCA_030824585.1 Phaeospirillum sp.
CGAGCATCAAGCGTGGGGGCAACACCTTGTTCCGCTTCTCGGCGCGGCGGATGATCCCGGCGCACGCCTTCGCGCTCAAGAAGTACTTGGACGGGATCGGCCCGGTCTCCAGCACCTGCGACAACGAACACACGGCGGCGGCGTTGGGCCAGGCCGAAATATTGGGCGTCGAGGACGCGCCACGCGACTGTACGCGCGGGTCCAAACACAACACCAGCGTCCGACCATTTGCCCCCTGGTGGGACGACCGGACCATCTTCTCCGGCCAGTCCGCCCAGAAGGCATCCGAAGGCGTTGTCGCGGGTGGACAGGACTCCGGGGACGTTTTCCCAAACAACCCAAGCTGGCTCGATGGCATCGGCGAGTTCCACGAATTTGAGGGCAAGGTTGCCGCGGGAATCGTCCAGCGACTTGCGCAAGCCCGCCACCGAGAACGCCTGACAGGGCGTGCCGCCCACCAGCACGTCGATCTTGCCCCGCCACGCCGAACCGTCGATGGCGGTCATGTCGCCCAGGTTGGGAATGGCCGGATAGCGGTTCGCCAGCACGGTGGCGGGAAATGGTTCAATCTCGGCGAAGAAGGCCGGTTGCCAGCCCAAAGGTTCCCAGGCTGCCGTCGCCGCTTCAATTCCGCTGCACACCGAGCCGTAAACCAGCGGCATCGGGCCGAGCGCCGGGGCGCCCGGCTCGGAGGAAGAGACCAGCATGACGGTGGAAACCTGGATCAGGTGGAAACTGGAAACCTGCCGGTGGAAACCGGGTCAGGTTTCCGGCAGTGGTTTCCGCCCAGGTTTCCAGTCAGCCGGACGCGAAAGGCGCGCTGTCCTTGGACAAACGCGCCTTTGGGCTGGAAACTGGAAACCGGAGTGGAAACCCAGAAATTCGGGCTGTCGCTAGCGAAGTCCGGCGCTGTTGCCGCCCGCATAGCGCATCGGCCAGGGAGGACCCGCGATATCCGCGTCGCCTCGCCGTGGCCTGTTCTATTCTTTCGCCGACGGTGGGCGGCGGATCATTTGATGATCGTGTTCGCCGCCTCTCGCCAGCATGGGTTCATCATGCCCCAGCGGCCCGGCTTCTGTCCGAGCGAAAAGTGTCCGCCGGACAGTTTGCGTTCCGCTTCTCGTCGCAGCGCCGCCTGGATATCGGTGATGGTCTGCCGCCGCGATTTGTTGCGGGGCACCCGCCGCCCGTTTAGTTGCCAGGCGATGATGCACAGCGCGAACAGCCAATGCTCGTTGGCGGCGGAGCGTGCCAACCCGACCTTCCAGCACACCACCTTCCAGGGTTCGCCATTGGCCCGCAGCCAGACGATGCGGGCGTCGGTGGGATCGAGCAGGCGCAGCCACGGCAGGGCTTCGTCCATGCGGGTGATAGCGGCGGCGGAGGGTGGCGGGCGGTGAAGCGTGACGTCTTCCGCCGAGCAGCATTCCTGGATGTACGGCGGCCAGGTGCTGGCGTGCCCTTGGATCTTGGCCTCGGGCAGCCTGCGCAGGGTGTCGGCGGCTTCAGCCAGCCGCTCTTCCACCAGGGAAGGAGTCCAACGGAGGTCAGTCAAGATGCACCTCCTGGGACGGGCGTTTGCCGTACAGCTTGGCACCCAGCTGGCGGACCAGTTCCCGTTCGGGCCAGGTCAAGCGGTCATCGTCTTCGGCGATGACCAGGACACCGCGTTCCATCCAGCCGGCCCGCTTCACCTCTTCGGGATCGCGCCGCTCGCCGCCGAAGCCTTTGGGGAGATACCTCATCGGGCACCTCCGGTGTCGGTAGCCCAGGTCAGGATGGCCAGGGCATCGGCCTCGTTGTCGTCTTCGGGATTGAAGCCGCGGGTCCGCATGGCGGCGATGACGGCATCTTTGGCCGCATTACCCTTGCCGGTGGCGTGACGTTTGATGGTGCCGACCGGCACGCCTTGATAGGGAATGTGCTTGAGTTCGCACCAAGCCGACAGATGGGCGAGGAAGCCGCCATAGATGTGGGCGGCGTCGGTCCCGGCGTGGCGGCGAACTTCCTCGAAATGGATCAGGTCGACAGTCTTGGCGCCGTCCAGCAGGTGGTCGAGCCAGGAGCGGAACCGAAGGAAGCGCATGCCGCCGCCTTCATACCGTCCCGACCGGAACTCCATGGTGCCGGAGACGACGACACCATCGGCGAGCCGCATGGCCCAGCCGGTGGTGGTGCCCAGATCGAGGGCGAGAATGGTGATCATGGTGAAGACTCACAGAACTGTGGGCCTCCGGCTTTGGTCGTGGACGACGCTAACGCCTCTCGAGGCCAGCCTCAACGACAATTCGCCGTCGTCGAAGAAGATCGCAATACTGCGGGACGACGTGCCGTAAAATGACGCTGGAACCAACCTCACCTGGATATTTTATTGAAGAAATTCAGATCGTTATGCTGATTTCAGCAGCCGTGTCACACGTCACCGACAGGGGGGACTCCCCTTTAGGGAAATATAAAATGATTATCTGCGGGAGCAAAATGCCTTGAGTCATCTCCTAAGGCGGGAATTTTTTATTTTCCCATATGATGTTCCAAACCCGTTGGTGACAGCGGGTGGTTGGTGACAATGCCAGTTAGAAGCTTGAATTTTCGAAAAACTTTCTGTCACCAATGGCCCGGAACGGTGTGTGACAAGTATGCTAAAGGACCAAAGCGGCGTTCGGGCCGACCAGCACACAAAGCTGGCATTCCATTGCTGGCGCGGCGACCATAGGATTGCCAGTCCGATAGACAGGTGTATGGCCAGGGAGCCGGGAGAGCGAGGGGGCACATGTACAATTTGCTTGTTTCGGGAAACGACGAGAGCTGGGACGGTCAGCCCTGGCAGATCGAGCAGTCCCGATGTGTCCGCGAGTACACGGATGTCGACATCACATCCCGTTTTGGCAGCCTTTCCGAGGACGCGGTTGCTCAGCTGAAAAAGCTGCCCAGTATCTTCGCCTATGAAGCCTGCCATGACCTCGCGCCGAAATTCGGTGCCATCACGAATATCCAGTCACGGCAAGGGCTGGTCCGCATAGAATACGAAATTCAGCCGCTGGATCGCTTCCTAACCGCGGACGAGCTGCATGAACTGGCGTTTGAGCTTGATATCAGCAAATGGGAGATGAATCGTACCCACTGGGCCGTGAAGGACGTGAACCTTGTCAAAGAACTGTCGGCCAAGGAGATCAAGCTTCCAGGGTGGGCCATCGGCCTGAAGAAGCGGATCGACATCGAAACCCACCACTTTGCCGTCGGTCTTTCATTTCCTGGCGAAGCACGCTCTCTGGTGGAAAAAATTGCTGAGGAGCTTGAGCGTCTGATTGGCCCGGAATCGTATTTTTACGACAACAACTACGTCGCCCAGTTGGCGCGGCCGGGATTGGATCTGCTGCTCCAGGACATCTACGGCAACCGCTCCAAGCTCATTGTCGTATTCCTTAGCGGAGACTATCAGCGCAAGGATTGGTGCGGTATCGAGTTCCGGGCGATCCGGGAATTGATTGCCCGACGAGATAACAAGCGGGTGATGTTCATCCGCACCGATGATGGCGCTGTCGATGGTGTTTTCAAGACAGACGGCTACGTGGATGCAAGAAAGTTCACAGCGCAGCAAATCGCGGAATTCGTCCACGAGCGATCCGCGCTGCTGGAATGAACGACCTCTGCTTTGTGTCATCGCTCTCTTGAATAGCGCCACTCCCGTAAATTCTCGCCCTTCTGCCCCACGCGCGCCTGATATCTGATCCAGCTGTGAGCCTTCAGGTAGGCGCTGACCCGCATCTGGTCGGCCCGCGTCCATCGCCCAGGCTCGATGCCGATGGCATGACGCAGTACCTCGCCGATGGAGACATCAGCCAGCGGCTCGGGCCGGGCCACCTCCACGTCGCGCCAATCGTCGTAAGCGCCATAGCCGTAATTGACCCGCTCCTTGTCGAAGGCCAGCCAGCGGTCGATCAGGCCGTCCCAGGCGTCGGACTGGTAGCGTTCCTCTTGCTCGGCGCGAGCCATGGCGATCAGTTCGGGATCGTCCAGCCACCAGATAGCGCCCTGGCGGTACAGCGCCATCGCCTCCGCCCAAAGCTGGTCGCGGTCGCGGCGCAGCGCCTCCAGGTCGATCTGGCCACAGCGGATGGGCCAGAAGCGGCGGTTGCCGGTCTCGTCGCGCAGGTAGGTGTCGGGATTGACGCTGCCCGCGAACACGCACTGGCGCGGCACGTCGATGACGTAACGCTCATAGGGCGGGCGGTAGCGGTCGACCGTGCGGGTCAGGAACGACTTGATCCGGGACACCTCGGCGCGGCCGATGGCGTCCAGTTCGGCCACCTCGATGATCCAGACGCCGCGCATCTGCTGGGCGGCGTCCTTGCTACCGATCTCGGCCAACTCGTCGGTGAACCAGTCGGATCCCGCCAGGATCTTCAGGGCGGTGGATTTCTTGGCGCCCTGCGGGCCCTCCAGGATCAGCATGTGGTCAACCTTGGCGCCGGGGGACATGATGCGGGCGATGGCCGAGATCATCCACAGCGAACCGAAGGCACGGTTCAGCCGGTTGTCGGCGGCCCCAAGATGGGTGACCGCCCAGCCTTCCAGGCGGCGGGTGCCGTCCCATTGCAGGCCGGTCAGGTATTCCCGCACCGGATGGATGCGGACGTCGCGGGCGACGGCGCCGACGGAACGGGCGACGATGGAGGGGGCGACGTTGATCTCGCGGCGCTGGAGCCATTCGGCGCAACGCACGTCGTCGGCATCGGACCACGGGCGCGGCACCGGTGCCTGGTCGTCCCAGGGCAGCGGCCGGTTGACGATGATCTCCTGCCGGAACTCGTCGAACACCAGCGCCCCGGCGAAGGCTTCATCGTTGGAGAGCGCGGTGATGACGTTGGCCTCGTTGCGTTCGGGCGTGCCGTCGGGGCTGGTACGAAGCTGGCCAAACCACGCGGGGCGGACGGACGGCGTGCCGGCGGGACCGGTGCGGCGGCGCAGATCGCGGATCTGCTTCTCGGTCACCGACACCGGGATGCGGGTGGTGGCCTTGATGGCGACCAGCACCTGGCGTTCGGCCACCGGGTCGAGGCGGGCCTGGGCAACATGGCCGAGCAACCGTCCGAGATCGCCCATGTCGGGTGGAAAGGTCAGCGCCAGGGCGGCGGCGTAGAGCTCGTCGAAGCCGCTGGGAGCCGCCGACGGACGATAATCGGCGGCCACCGCACCTTTAAGCAGGTCGTCGTTGAAGTCGTCGCCGTGCAGGGGCGACACGATGGTGGCGGGAATGCCTGCGGCGGTCAGCCGCTCGGCCAAAGCTTGGGCGGCCTGCTGGCCGGCCTCCCCGGCATCGGCGAAGATGGTGACGCGGCGCACGCCCTCAGGCCACTGCCAGTCGCGCAGATTGCCCGCTGATAGCGCCGCCCAGGTGGGAACGCCGAACAGCGCCCAGGCCGACAGCGCGGTCTCGATGCCCTCGGCGATGCCCAGGTGGCCGTCGGCGGGAAGGGGGGCAAGACGCACGCTGCCGCCCGCCACCGGGCCGAGCATCTTCTTGCCGGGCGGGGCCTTGCCCGAGCCATCATCCAGCAGGAAGGTGCGGTGGATGCCGCCGGTGGGAGTGCCTGCGCCGTCGCGCACGATTCCCACAAGGCCCGGCCAGCCGCGGCGGCTGTCGAAGTCGGCCAGGTCATCGTGGAACAGCAGATCGGATGAACGGGGATCGCCGACACCCCGGTGGCGGAGATAGGTCTCGCCGACGCTTCCGGCCAGCGGCTGGGCGGAACCGACGATGCGAGCCACTTCCAGGTCATGGGTCGGTTTGGGCGAGACCACCCGCTGCGGGGCGGGCAGATCGAGCCGGGCCAACCGGGCAGCTTCCTCGAACAGGTCGCGGTCGGACAGGCCGGTGGCGTGGTGGATCAGGTCGATGGGGCCGGCGCTTTCCCCGGTGGCATGATCGAAGCCCCAGCCGGCATGGGTACCGGCCAGATGCAGGATGCAGGAGCCCTCCTTGCGTGGCGCCCGACCCGACAGGTCGGCACAGCGGAGCGTGCGCCGGTCCTGCGACCACCGTGCATGGGGAAACAGCCCCGGCAACCAGTCGGCTGCGGTGGCGGCGAGGCGGTCGCGAATCTCAGTCAGGTCATGCCGGGCCGCCGGCAGCCAGATGTCATTGAGGTCGATCATGCGAGAATCACCAGTCCGCGTTCAGCGCGGGTGATGGCGGTGTACAGCCAGCGGCGGCGGACCTGCTCGGTGCGGCCCAGCCCGTCGTCCCAGACGATGACGTTCTCCCACTGCGAGCCTTGCGCCTTGTGGCAGGTGATGGCCCAGCCGAAGGTGGCCTCGGCCAGTTTCTTCTTGTCCCGCCAGTCACGGTCATGACGGTGGGGGTCAAGGGCGACGTGATCCTCGAAATGCCCCTTGTAGAGCATCAGCCGGCCTGGCTTGCCGTCCCTGGCCGGTGAACCGATGGGCGCTCCCTCCTCATCGGTGACGATGGCCGAGAAGTACAGGCTGCCCTCATCAACGATGTCGGCCAGCGACAGGAACATGCCGTTGATCAGGCCGAGATCGTTCTGGTTCTTGAGGCAGATGATCTTCTCGTCCGGGCCGGTGGGCAGGTACGATCCGCCGAACCCGGCGGCACGGCGGAGTGCGTTGTTCAACTGGAATCGGGTGGCGTTGCGGCCGCAGATGACCTGACCGCCGCGCAGACATTGCCCCGGCGTGACGTCGGCCATGCGCATCTTCCAGGCATGGTCGTCGTACTGGCCGAAGCCGATGGGGCGGCCTTCCCTGGCCAGGGTCGCCAGCCGGATGATGGCGCTCTCAGCGGCCTGGCGGTGGATTTCGGTCAGCATAATGTCTGGAGCAGCCTGGGTGAAGGCTCCCTCGCCCTTGATGGGCGGCAGCTGGCCGGGATCGCCGAGCACCAGGATGGGACGCTTGAAACTCATCAGGTCGCGGGCCATTTCCTCGCCGACCATGGATACCTCGTCCAGAACGATCAGCCTAGCGCTGGCGGCGGGGCTGTCGGGATTGAGGGCGAAGCGCGGCTTCTTCATGTCGCGCAAGCCCTGGCGCATGGCCTCGATGGCAGCCTCGGCGGCGGTGCGGTCGAAACCGATCAGCGTGCGGGCGTCGATTTCCGCCTGGGCGATGCGCTTCTGGGCTTCCTCGATCTCCTCATCGGTGGCTTCGATGACGCTGTAAATCAGGCTGTGGATGGTGCGGGCCGGGGTGCCCTTGCGCCGCAGCACCAGGGCCGCCTTGCCAGTGAAGGTAGCGGTGACCACGCCGGGCGTGTCGTCGGTGTGGGGAGAAAGGCCGAGATCGTCGAGGGCGAACTTCAGCACCGTGGATTTGCCGGTCCCGGCATAGCCGAACAGCCGGAACACCTGCTGCTCGTCGGTGCGGTTCTGGAACCAGTCGCGGATGGCGGCGATGGCCTGGGCCTGGGTGTCGGACGGGGTGATATCGGTCATCGGCGATTCCCCCAGCAGCGGTCCTGCCAGGCGCAGGGAGAATGCCAACCGCCTGCCGTCTTGCCGCCGCGGCAGATCACGGAGGTCCGCTCGGCGGCGGCGCGGGGCAGCAGTTCCTGGGCGTCGCTGGCCCGCACCACCTGGAATGCGCGGTCACTCATGGTCTGGGCCAGGGCGGCGTCGAACGGAACCAGCTCGCAGTGGATTTCCCAGGTGTCACGGTTCATCGCGGTGAACAGCGCCGGGGCGGGCAGATCCATGTAGGCCTGATAGAGGGCGATCTGGGCGGCATAGACTGGCTTGGACAACACGACGCCGCGCTTGACCACATCCTTCCACGACGACACGCCGAGCGCCTTGTTCTCCCACAGGGCGGGATAGGCCATGGCTACCGGCCCGCCGACCAGACAGCCGTCGATATGGCCCTTGAAGCGGCCGCCCAGCGCCGAGAAACCGAACTGTTTTCCGTCGCGGCGCTCGGTACGCAGATCGAAGCCGGCGGCCCGCAGCCAGGCCGCCACCACATCCTCACCGCGATGCCCGGCCTCGAAGATCCGCAAAGTGGCCGGCTCGAAATCGCGGCCCTCGTCCTTGGGCACGGCCAGATAATCGTACTGGATCTGGCGCAAACATTCCCGCCCGATGCCGGAGGTGCTGACGTACTGGCGGGCCGCCTGGGACCGGTTGCGGGCGACCAGCGCCGCATCGATGGCGGTGTTCACCGCCATGGTGATACCGGGATCGCGAGAAGGCCCCTGATACTGGCAGCCGGAGCCATGGTTGAGATCGAGCATGGCGGCAGCCTCAGAACGGGATGGGGTCGTCGAAAGCGGTGCCGTGCCGCTCCTTAACGCCCGCCTGCCGCTGCATGGAGTCCACGTATCCGGTGACGGCGGCCTCGATCAGGCGGTCGATGTCGGCGGCGGAGCGGTTGAAGAAATGCTCCATCAGGCCCAGCGCCGTCAGCGCCTCGGCGAAGAGCGGACGGGCATCCTTGATGGCCTGGGTTTCGCGGGCGGTTTTGTCGATCATGCCGTTGCTCCGTCGGGCGATTTCGGCCCCGGCCTGCTGGCAGCGCGTCGAGCAGAAGCCGTAATGGGGGTAGATGTCGTGGCGCAGGCGGTGGACATAGCCGAAGCCTCGGGCTTCCCGCCCGCACACCGCACACAGCGTCAGGCCAGCAAGAACCGGGTCAGGTCCGGGTGTTCGCCCGGTTCGTCCTTGATCCGCGAACAGCCCAGCACCACGAAGCTGCTGATGGCCGCCTGGGCCATGGCCTCGAGTTCCCACATGGCGAGAACCCTGATGGGCTGATGCAGTCTTCCGCGGGCTTCGAGCCATTCACCGATCGCCTTTGCCGCTTGGCGCGTCACATGCGCCTGCCATTCGTCGTCCGTCATGGGGGGAGCCGCCCGCCGGGGAAACGGGCGGCATCTCCGTCAGCCGTTGAGCCAGGCCGGGCCGGCGCCCGAGGGCTGGGACTGGGCGGCAGGTTGCTGCTGCGCCGGGGGCTGTTGGGTCCACGGCACGCCCGCTTGCTGCTGCGGCGCCTGCGCCGGAGCGGCATCGGTGGCCCAGGCCGGAGCGCTCTGTCCGGCGCCGGCATTGGCGGGCTTGCGCGGCTTGGCATTGACGGGATCCGGCTCCACCGCTTCGCCCTTCATCACCGGCTCGTATTGAGGCTCGCCGGGCAGCACCACGTTGGCCAGCCGGTTTTGGTCGCGGTATTTGGGGTCGCTGGCCGGTTCGACCATGATGCGCGCGGCGAAGGTGATGCCGTCCAACTGCTTCAGTCCCTGCAAGACCCGCTTGGCCTTGGCGGCGTCGCTCATGTCCTTGGGGTTCAGGCCGAGCGCGCTGTCGACCATGGCGCGGAACGACGCCTTCGAGATGTTCCAGCCCTTGGACTGGCCCTTGTCGTCCAGCTTGCCGCCGGCCACCGTGAAGTTCTGCCAGAACTTGCGGCGCACAAACGGCCCCTCGACCACGGTGAATTCGCAGTCAAGCATCTTGGCGTCGCTTTCGGACGCCGCCTTCAGCAGACCAGCATCCATGGGCGCCGAACCGTTGACCCCGCCGGGGCGGATGGTCATGCGGATCTTGGCGAAGGTGCCGTCGGGGATCAGTTCGCCGGGGGGCATCATCTGCGGCTGGGCGTCGTTGAAATCGTAGGACATGGGGGTGGATCCCTTTCAATCAGGCGGAAACGCGGTTGATCTTGGAAAGCAGGGCACCGAGATCGGGCGGCTCGGTCACGTCCAGGCGGCCGGAACGGTCCTTGGCGGGTAGGCCGTAGGGATTGCCGGAGCGGCAGACCAGGCGCCGCTCGGCGGCCTTTTCGTCCAGCAGCCATTGGCCCTCGGCGTCCTTGGAGAACAGGTGCATGGAGATGACCTGATCGACGATGCCGGGCAGTTCGCGCCCCGCCTTCGATCCCTCCATCTGCGGCTGCCAGGTGGCGACGTTGAATTCGTCGGTGACCTTCTCCAGCACACCGACGAAGATCACCGTCTTGCCCGGCGCGTGCTGCAGGTGCTTCAGGGCCTGGATCACCTCGCGCCCCAGCAGGCCGTAGGCCCCGCGCACGTCGGGCTTGCCGGTGCGGTCGGAAAAGGCTTCCGGCTGCTGCTTGGCGTAGGCCATGGCCTGCCGGGTCAGGTCGGTGATGGAATCGACAAAGATCACCGGCATGGAGGCCAGGAATTCCTCGACCCCGGAACCCGCATAGACCGAGCGTACATGCTGGTGGTGTTGGGCGCTGTACCAGGCGTTGGGATCGACCGCTGGATCGGGGCCGCCGATCAGTACGGCGAGGTCGCGGAAGTCGCCAAAGCTGCGCACCGGGATGCTGGCGCCTGCCCAGTCCTGCACCGATTTCATGCCGGCTTCCAGGTCGAGGCAGACCGTCCGGGCGGGCGGCAGGGTCTTCAGCAGCGACGTTTTGCCGACGCCGGGCGGGCCGAAGATGGCCACCGAGGTCTTGTTGCCAGCGGCGGACAGGCGCTCGTCGGCGGTGATGATGCGAACGGCCATGGGAATGGATCTCCAGTTCGAACGGGGACGGCGGGGCGTTGACCGGGCGCCGGAGGGGAACCTGCCCGCCCTTGCGGAACGGGCCGCCCCGCCGTGTCTCAGGGGGTGTTGGGCTTGAGCACGAAGGTCGGCTTGCCGGTTTTCACCGTGCGGGCAGCCTCGAAGGCGGTGCGGATGTGGGCGGGCCAAGCGCCGTATTTGCGTTCCGAGACCTTGAAGGAGGTCTCGACGTACTCGCCCGGCTCGCCACCGCCCGTGCGGATGCGCTCGACGATGGCCGCCAGTTGCGTCTGGTCCCACTCGACCTTCTTGGAGAGATCGGCCACCACGGTGACGGCGCCGTCGTCGAAGCGAACGATCCCGGTGTCCTTGCCTTCCACACGGCGATGTTCCCCCGCCAGGGCGCCGTATTTGCGCTCCAGGGCGCCGTCGAGCCAGTCCTTGGCAGCCTTGGCGCGACGCAGGTTCTCCTCGGCCTCTTCCTGCAACAGCGCCAGGGTCTCGCCGGACAGGGCGACGATCTCGCCGATGGGCATGCGGGCCAGGTCGACCAGGCTGGGGCGATTGGGGATGCTCATCGCGCCGCCTCCATGGACATGCCGGCCGGGGGCGGCAGCACGGTGGCCGCGGAGCTATGGGCGCGTTCGGCCTCGTAAGCCTCCACGTCTTCCAACCGGTACACCACGCGTCCGCCGATCTTGAGGTAGCGCGGTCCCTGGCCCAGCCAGCGCCAACGCTCCAGCGTGCGCGGGCTGATGCTCCAGCGACGGGACAGTTCGATCTGGTTCAGGTGTTTGACAATCATTGCCGTATCCTTCCGGTCAGTGCGAAAACCTGCGGGAAGGATGGCAGGGGGCGAGGTGGGAGCCGGGAAGGAGGAAGGGAGGAGTTGAGGTAGGAATGCCGTTCAGGCACATAAAAAGCCGCCCGAAGGCGGCCGATACGAGCCCGATGCGCTCAGATCACAGGAATATCCAGCACGAGCCGTCTTTCTCAGCGATGAATTCCCGCCAGTCTTTGCGGCCGCTGAATGCCTTGGCCAGCGTGTTGACCGAGCCGCTGTATTCGGCTCCCTCCAACACCTTGGCGGTCAGGCATCGAGGCTGACCGGCCAGGAATGCCTCGACCAGTTGGCGGACCACATCGCGCTGCTTTGGCCCCTGGAAGACGTAATCCTTCCTGTGGACGGTAATGATCTCGAAGTCGGCACTGTGGGTCAGCGGCCCGTTATCCGCCGGCGCCCCGCTGCCCAACAGCACCCCGCGCAGGATCGCCTTGTCCAACTGGACGCCTTGACCATTCGGGGTCAGGCCATCGGCGATGGCAATGGCCCGGTATTCCATCGGCAAGGTGATGTGTCTCGGAATGGCACCCGTGGTCAGCAGCAGGCTGGGGCCTCGGGCGCGCCTCGGCCCCAAGGCTTCCACGATCCGGTCATGGATGTCGGGCCGTCCCAGCCGCCGGGCCAGATAGATCGGGAACTTCTTCGTGGTCAGATAATCCTGCCCCAGATCCCACAGATGATCCGGAACCAGGGTCATGGGCTTGGTGCTCTCCGGCATGCCGAGAAGATTGACCGCGATTTCCGGCAGGCGATCGGTATAGAGCCGGAACGTACCCAGCCGCAGCGGATCGACCTCCAGGAAACCGCGATCAGGGTGGAAACAACGGAGCTGTCCCGTTACGCCGTCGCGCGCGACCGGCACGTCCACCTCCGATTCGCCGACGGTCACCAGAATGCTCTTCCGGTTGCCGTCGGGAATCAAATAGCCGGTGTCGATCACTGCCCTCGCCTCGTCGCCGAACTGCTCGGCCAGGATGCCGGATGAAATGATGGGACGGGCCAATTCCGCCAACCCCAGCAGAAAGCGGAGGCCCGTCTCCGACAGCCTCGTCATGCAGCTCAAGCGGTCAGCTCCTGCAGGATGCCCCAACGGCGCAGGTACTTCTCACCGATCAATCGCTCCTTGTCGGTTTTGTCCTTCAGGTCGCAGCCGTTGGGATGCCGCAGCTTGAGCGAAATGGTCCGGCCGCGGGGATTGATGTCGTCGGGCTCGAACGGCACCGACAACACCACCTCGCGGATGCGGTACCCGCCCAGGAAGGGATTGCGGTCTTCAAACAACTGGCTGGCCAAGGAATGGACGTTGTCGTCCGCCGACCGTGCCTCGATAGTAAGAAACGCCGATTCGTCCAAGGTTTCGAACTTCACCACGCGCACCCGGACTATCCCGATGCCGTCCTGCGGATCGGTCGCGAAGCGGCGGTCGGTCATGAAGACGGACAGGTCGTAATGGCGCAGAGGCAAGGGGGCTGCGTCCACCGAGTGATTGAGCAGGGTCTTGGCGAAGACCTTGGCCAGATCGCGCCGATCGGCCTTCCGGTCGCCGACCACCTCGATGACACCGGATGCCGCCTCGTAGGTGAAGCCCAGCTCATAAACGGGGCGGTACACCAGCGGGCCGATGATGTCCTGTTCCTTGAACACCTCGACGCTGTCGGGCAGACCTTCGCGATAAACCGTCACTTGCACCAGACTCTTGACGCCGCCGTCCACGTCAGGACGGGTGCGGTCGAAGACCTCGATCTTGACCTTTTCGCCTTCGCGGAAGAAGCGCCGGACTTCCACCGCCAGCGCGTTACGGCGGTCGCCGCTGCGGCCGACGGTCAGATTCGTGGGAGCGACGAAGGCATCCCAGGTCCGACCCTTGCGAGCGTTCTCGAAGAAGGCGACGTCCTCGGCCTTGCGGAAACGGGCGGGATCGGTCCTGAACAGCCACAGCGCCCGGGCATGGCGGACGCCCATGGCGCGCAGATGATCCTGCTGCGCCTCGTCCGCCACCGACATAATCGCCGTCTGGCCGACCTCGGTGGTCATGCGGTCGATGCGGTCACAGTCCAGACGGATACGCTCGCGCTCGATTTCGGTCAGGGTATCGACGGCCTTCAGGACCGGCTCGATGATCTCCCCGCTGCCGCCGTCCCAGTTCACCGGGTCGGGAAACGTCATGCCGAAGCCGGTAAAATAGTCGCGCAATTCAGGACCGGGAACGTTGCGGATCAGGCGGGAGATAACCGGCATGAAAGCCTCCATGGTGGTTGCGGGAAATCGGATGGGGGGAGTTCTTCCCCCGATCCGGAAAACGTCAGCCCGGGATCTTGCGGGGATCGTTGCCGTGGCTGTCGCTCTGGCCGATCTGGCCATCGCGATTGTGGATACGCAGTTCGGTGCCCTGATTGCGGCTCACCTCGCGGGCGTAATCGACCGCGTCCTGCTTGGTGTCGAAATGGCGGGAAGCGCGTTCTGCGCCACCGCGCTTGACGTCCCAACCGCCTTCGGGGTCGGGCAAAACGTGATGGGTATCGGGTCCCTTGTGATCAGCCATGAGAGGCTCCATGTGTAAGGTGGTTACGAGAAACAAAGTTCGTTATTGCGAACCTGAGCGAAAGATATGGCTTGCCCGTATCGTCTGTCAAGTATACTAGGTGACGCCCTTACGAACTTGGGCAGGGTGCCGGGGAACAGGGAGAGGAATGTGACCCATGCCAACGCCGCTTGGTGATCGGATCCGGGATCTGCGGATCAAGAAGGGTCTGACGCTGGAAGGTCTGGCCGGAAAGGTCGAATCCAGCAAAAGCTACATCTGGGAGTTGGAGAACAAGAACGTCGCCAGGCCGTCCGCCGAAAAGCTGCGGCTGATCGCGTTGGCTCTGGACACGACGACCGACTACCTGCTGTCCGCCGAAGGCGTGAGTGAGACTGGCGAAGCGGATCAGGCGTTTTTCCGCAAATACCAAACGCTCGACGAGCACGGTAAGAAGCGCTTACAACGGATACTCGACGCCCTCGACGACGAGTAAGCCCTTTGAACCGGAAATCCCCTAAGAAAGCCGCCAACGACCTATCGGTCTTGTTGCATCAGGTTCTGGGGGAGGAACGGTTCACGCGGAGCCTGGACGAGATCGTTCTCGAATACACCAAGAACCAGCCTGACCCCATCGCCAAGGTGGTCGCGGATTCGCTGGGCGATTTCGAGGGCATGCTGCGGCCGAGCCGCAAAAAGCCTTGCTGGCACATCGTCTACAACAACGACACCGATTACCGTGGACGTGAAAAATTCACCCTGGCCCACGAACTTGGCCACTACCTGCTTCATCGCCGCCCGTTGGGCGCCGCCGACTTCACCAGCGGAGTCGCGAACGACGGTGTGGATGAGCGGGCCTTCTCCTGCAATCCGCTCGACCGCCACCTCTGGCACAAGTCCAAGGAAGAGATCGAGGGCGAGGCGGACACCTTCGCGTCGTATCTGCTGATGCCGCTGGACGATTACCGGCAACAGGTCGCGGGCCAGGACATGAGCTTCGACCTGTTGCGCCATGTCGCCAGACGGTATGGCGTGTCGCTGACCGCCGTGGTGCGCAAATGGATCGAGTTCACCGACCAGCGAGCCGCCATGGTGCTGGGGCGCGATGGTTTCGCCCTGTGGGGCTGGTCGAGCGATTCCGCCTACAAGAGCGGCATCTTCATTAACTCGGGGATGGAACTCCCCGAAATGTCCGTCGCCGCCCGTGGCCCTTCATCTCAGAACGGCGAAACCAATCTCCCCATCGCCTTGCGCGAGAATGTCTGGACCTTCGCCCGCGGCAGTGAACCGGTGCGGGAGCTGACCATCTTCGCCAGCCGGCTCGGGCAAACCCTGTCCATATTGCTGTTCGACGATGTTCCAGAGCGCGACGCTCTTGAAGAGCCAAGGGAATGGGACACTTACGACCAGTTCCGCTGGCGCGGCTGATTTTCGCTTGGGTTCTCACTGTTAATTTTGTTTTTTAAGACATTGGATGGGCCAGATCGAGTACTGGAGAACCCGACGTTTTGTGCATAGTTTGGTGACCGGCTTCAACGCAAACCGCCGGTACACAATGTCCATCGCCTTGTCCCCCGACCGCATGACTGCCGCCGAACGCCTCGACGAGGTTGCCGCGATTCTTGCTGCCGGCGCCATGCGAGTCCTGGCCCGGAAGTCCACTCGTTTATCTGCTGACGGCGGAGACAGTTCCTTCGACTTTACCGCCCACCAGAGCGTGTATGGCGAGGCAACCAACCGCAGGGTTTCCCGCCGATGACGAACATCATCCTCACCCAGGTGGCTGAATTGCCCACCTTACCGACCCCCAGGCTTAAGGCCATGTGGCGCGAACTGACCGGTACCGAGCCGCCGCCCTACAACCGCACCTTCTTGGTCAAGCGCCTGGCCTACCGGGTCCAGGAACTGGCCTTCGGCGGGCTTTCGGTGAAGGCCGAGCGCCGCCTCGACGATTTGATCGAGGAATTGGACGGCACGAAGAAGCCGAGGCCCAAGGACATGGCCGCTCCGGTCGCGGGCACCAAGCTGATCCGCGAATGGCAGGGTGTGCTGCATGAAGTCACGGCACTGGCCGACGGCTTCGAATGGCAAGGGCGCCGCTACCAGAGCCTATCGGCGGTGGCTCGCGCCATCACCGGCACCCGCTGGAACGGGCCGCTGTTCTTCGGCCTGCGCAAGCACGGCAAGCTGGAGGGCAAGCGATGATCCCGACCAAGCCGATTCGCAAGGTCCGCTGCGCCATCTACACCCGCAAATCTTCGGAGGAGGGCTTGGACATGGAGTTCAACAGCCTCGACGCCCAGCGGGAATCCTGCGCCGCCTACATCGCCAGCCAGAAGGCCGAAGGCTGGGTGCCGGTGCCCGACCATTACGATGATGGCGGGTTCTCCGGCGGCAACCTGGAACGCCCGGCGCTGAAACGCCTGCTGGCCGATATCGAGGCCGGGTTGGTCGACGTGGTTGTGGTCTACAAGATCGACCGCCTGTCGCGCTCACTGATGGATTTCTCCAAGCTGGTCGAGGTGTTCGACCGCAACGGCGTCACCTTCGTCTCGGTCACCCAGTCGTTCAACACCACCACCTCCATGGGGCGCCTCACGCTCAACATCCTGTTGTCCTTCGCCCAGTTCGAACGGGAAGTAATCGGCGAGCGCATCCGCGACAAGTTCGCCGCCTCGCGCAGGAAGGGCATGTGGATGGGTGGCGTGCCGCCGCTCGGCTACGACGTCATCAATCGCAAGCTGGTGGTGAACGCCGCCGAGGCGGATCTGGTGCGCCACATCTTCCGCCGCTTCCTCCAGGTCGGTTCCGCCACCCTGCTGGTCAAGGAACTGAATGTCGCCGGCCTTCACACCAAATCCTGGATCACCCAGGACGGCAAGGAGCCCTTGACCGCTTTGAGGCACTCTGGGACGAGTTGTTCCCGGTCGAGCAGGCCCGTATCCTCCAGCTTCTGGTCGAGAAAGTGGCCATCGCCCCAGACGGTGCCGAGGTCCGCTTGCGGGCCGAGGGGCTGGCCAGCGTGGTCGCCGACATCACCGCCCAAACCGGTGACAGGAGCGCGGCATGACCGCCGACTTCAGCATCGACACCTTTACCATCCGCGTGCCGTTGACCCTCCGCCGCCATGGTGGACGTAAGCTGGTGATCGTGCCGGAGGGAGAGGGTGTTCCTGTGCGCGTCAAGCCCACCCCCAACGACACCCTGCTGAAAGCGCTCGCCCGCGCCCACCGCTGGAAGCGGATGCTGGAATCCGGACAGGTGCGGTCGCTCAATGAACTGGCCGAGGCTGAGAGGATCAGCCCGTCCTATCTGACCCGCATCTACCGCTTGACCCTGCTGGCACCCGACATCGTCGAGGCCATCCTCGACGGTCGCCAGCCGCGCACATTGCAACTTGCCGATCTGATGGATGACCTGCCGGTGGAGTGGGAACGGCAGCGGGAGGCGTTTGAGATAGCGGAATTCGCGTAACCTGTTCCAGGATGAAAGACGGCATTTCGCCAGCATTTACCCCAGATATCTATTCGCGACTCCACCAGATGAGCGGCCTCCTGTGTGAAATGTCCACAGGCCTGCCGTTGCTGGTCATATTGATCGTTCTGGCGGATATCATCACAAGAAATAGTGCATAAACCCTGCGTGGAGAGTTCACACGAAACGCGACATAGGTTAGGAAGTTGTGTCACGCCAAAGTGGCGAAGGGCACAGCATGCACGATTCCAGATTTGGTCCGCTAACATCTTCTGCCGACTGCCCTCGAGATCAGGCAGCGGAAGGGACGGCCTCGTTGAAGGAAAGTGCCGGGGAAACCCCGTCTGTCGGCACACAAACAATAGTTCCGCCGTTGATGCGCTTCCTGATCCCAGCGTTACGGTTGGTGGACCTACACGATTCATGCCGTACCCTGGGCACATCCATGGCCGCGCCTTCCGAGGAACGAACAGGCCTGCAAAACGCCGTTTACTGCGCCATCGCATCTGCTCTGCTGGAATATTTGCGCGATTGCGAAACCAGGGGCGCTTTCGAGTTCGTCGATCTCACTCCTTTTGCAAAGGAGTATTGCCAGGAGTTTGGCGTTGGCCCGGAGGACGTGCTTTGGGTGGCCCAGACCCTCGCCACGCCCACCGAAGCACGATGGCCAGGGGGTTCGACCAAGGCGACCTCACCGCTGAAGAAACTCCGACGCGGCCATTCCTACATGCTCGATCGGGTCGGCCGCGAGTTGCTTGCCTATGTCGCTGGCTATTTCCGATGGGTGCATGCGGGCGCGGAGGCGCGCAAGCTAATTACCGATCTCGAGAACGGCGACATGGAATCCTTCCGTGATGTCGCCCAGCGCATTCTGACCAAGATCCGCTCGGAACTGTTCGACCTTCGCCAGTTGAAGGAACAGCCGGAGGTCACCGTCCTGCAGCAGAGCTTCATCGCCCAGTCCGGCCGCTTCATCAAGACCTTCGTCGAGGTCTCCCGGGTAGTCGGGGAGGCCCAAGGGCAACTGCGCAATCCCACCACGGTGCGGATGCTGCAGGGCTGGGCGGAGGTCAACGAGGTCGAAGTCGAGGACGTGCTGGGCGAGGCCAATGACACCCTGACCAGGTTGGCCAGCGCCAACGCCGTGCTGCACCGCCTGGTCGCCGATTTCGTCGCCGAGGTGCAGTCGCGCCAGCGCTCCTTGGTAGGGGTGATCGGCTTCGACAAGGCCATTGACCGCTTCCTGCGCCTACGCAGTGCCGCTCCCGAGATCGACCCGGGCTTCCTCGAAGAGATCATGGACAAGACCGGGCCGGTGTCGTTCCCCGGTCTCGAATTCAATCCATTGGAACTGCGGAACATCGTTGCCAAACGTGTACGGTCGGAACCGACTGTCCGCCAGCGAATCCGTCGCGAGAAGATCGAGCCCAAGCTGGACCGCGTTGATGCCTTCGTCGCCCGTAATCGCGAGGTCATCCTGCGCATGTTGGAGGCCGGGCCGGTCTCCCTCAGTCAGTTTCTCGCGGCCGACGAGACCGACGACCCGGATCAGGCGCTCAACAACTACGATCTCGACCTGCTGATCGAGATGGCGACCGTGTTCTTCTCGCCATATGTGCTGCGACTCGACGACCAGATGAAAACAAAATGCCTGCGCTTCCAGGTCGGCGAGGAGACGGTGTGGACGCTGAAAGACGGCTGGACCCTGCGTGGCCCCGAGCTGTTGATGGAACTGGCGGAAAGGAACGTCTGATGGATTTCGAGCGCATCGGTCAGGTGCAGTCGTTCCTGCTGCGTCATCGCGCCATCTACAGCAAGGCTCCTTCCTATCGCCGCCTGCTCGACGGCGAGGCCGAGGCAGCCGAGGCCATGCGCCTGCTACGGGAGGAGGAGCACGAAGCCCTGGCTTCGCTGCTGCGGGGCGCGGCGGGTTACGACATCCACGAATTCCGTGACGACATGCAGGGCATCCCTCAAGGTGGTTACGCCTGGGTTGCGGTCACCGCCGCCACCGCGCCGCCGACGCCGGTGCTGTCGATGGACAAGGCCTGGGAAGGCCTTGCCATCCACAGCCAGGAACCGCGCGCGGTTACCATCTACTGGTTCACCTTCCTGTGGCTGTTGCTGTTGCGCCTGTTCTACGAGCGTGAGGGCCGCGCCCTATCGCAAGTGTCCCAATACGTCCAGGCCGTGGTCGTCCGTACCGAGCTGGAGGAGCGGGTGACTGAAAAGCTTGAGGCGCTCCGCCAGGACGGGGTCGGCACCGATGACGACGCCTATCCGGTGGCGGCGGCGCTGCTGCATGCTGGGCGCGACCGCAACACCACACAGACCGACATTCGCAATCGCGTCAGCCGCTTCTTGGACATCCTGACCAAAGCCCGACTGATCGAGCGGTACGGTGAGGACGAGGGCGAAGCGCGATGGCGCCAGTCACTATTGTGTGCGGTTCAGGTGTCGGAATTGTTCTCGGCTGGTCTCATCCATCTCGTCCCGCTCGATGGTATGGAACGGGAAATCGCCTCTTACACCCACTCCAAGTCCGTGGAGGTCAGCAATGGCGCTGATGAATAGGTGGGAAATCTCGAATTTCCTCGACAGCCGCAAGGGCCGTGAGTGGATCCCCGACTTCGTCGGCGAGTGCTTCGACTTCGGCGGCCTGTCGAGCGCTGTCAACATGGACAACGGTCTGGGCAAAAGTTCGTGTACCGAGGCGGTGCTGTGGATGCTGTCGCGTGACCGTGAACTCGGTCGCAAGACCAAGCCCCGCATCGCTCCCGAATCCGACGGGCGCTTCACCCACATCCGTTGTGAATTCGTCGAGCCGAAGGGGGATATCGCACCCCATGGCGAGCGCATTATCGGCGAGACCTGGGTGTTCGGCTACTACGGCAACCGAGGCGATGAGGGGTGCTTCTACTGTTACCCCGGTAGCCTGGAAGATTGCCCGGTCCACTTCGACGAGATCGATGGCGACGGCGCCGCCTACAAGGTCTGCATTCCCGACGAGGAGTTCCGGGCCAGCTTGGCCAAATTCAAGAACACGGTGATTACCGGCGCCCGCGACTGGGGAGCGCGCGTACGCCAGTTCATGTCCGGCGCCCAACTGGAGCAACTGGTGGCCTACCAGAAGAAAGGCGGCGGCGATAAGGCCGCCACTTTCTACGACGTCAAGATCGGGAGGAAGGAGGCGTTCGACGAGGCATTCTTTCGTCAGTTCGTCGCTCCCGAAATCCTGGTCGGGGTCGGCGACTTCGACGAGGATATCGATGCGCGCGGTTTTGACCGCAAGATCGTCGCCCAGGCCCAGAGTGTCATCGACGCCAAGATCAAGGTGAAGGCCAAGGCGGACGTCATTGCCAGGACTGAACAGAACCTGACGGCCATCCGGGCGGTCAACGACGCCGCCAAGACCGTGCTGGAGGCCGAGCGCAAGTTCGCTGAGCAAGCCGAGGCCACGGCGCTGGCGGTCACCGTGATCCGCTCGGCGGTCGAACGCTGGGGTATCGCGGGTATGCCGGTTGCCATCGAAGACATGCCCCTCGGCGAAGAGGACCGACAGGCATTGATCTACGGTGGATGGGAAGTGGGCGGCGGTCCGGTCGTATCGCTGGAATGGCTGGATTCCCACATCGGCAACCACAAGGCCAAGCCCTTCAAGATGATTGAAACCGGCATGGTTCGGGTCTTGCCGCTCTCAGTGCAGCCGATCATCAAATCGCGCTTGGCCACTATTCGTTTTGCGCGGCTCCAGGATGTGATCGAGGGGCTCAGCGAATCCCGGTCCAAGTCCGGGGTCGAGGCCATCATCCGACGTGCGGAAGTGTTCGCCGACGCCGTCCGTCGCTTCGGCATTACCGGTCTGCGCCATATTCATCTCGACGCCAGCAGCGCCTTCAACAGGGCACAATTGACGGTGCAAACTCTCGAAGAGGAACGTACCCGCCTGCAAGATGAGCGTGCCGGGCTTCTCGACCAGTTGACCAAGTTCGAGGCCAACGAAACCGCCTACATCAAGATGCACGGCTCCGGTCTGTTCACCGACGAGGAATTGGCCGATCCCCTGACCACCCAGCGGCTGGTCGAGGAAGCGCGCAAGGCTGCGCGCAAGAAGGTCGAAGATCACAACCGCCGGACAGTCGAACTGGAGCAGGTCAGGAAGCAGTATGACGCGGTTGTGCGGGAGTTCGGGCTCTCCGAAGACCTCTGTGCCCTGCTCGACAGCCTGATCGAGGCGATGCAGAAGGCAAGCGAGGAAAGCGCTGAGGCGCAGGCCAAGTATGTGGAGGCGAAGCAGGCTCTGGAGCAACTGCGCCGCGATGAGGAGAGGTCGCGCGAGGCTCTGGGAGTAGCGAGTCGGGCGATGGAGGAATTCGCCCGCAAAGCCGCCGACATGCAGACCTTCCAGGAGGAATTCGGCGCCGACGCGGATCCCGCGATGGAGGCCGAGCGCCTCGCCGAGGCGCGCGACACCGCGCAGTCGGCGGAGGCCCTCCGGGAAACCGAGGCCAAGGCCGCTGTCGCCAAGGTTAGCGATCTTGAACGCCAGAGCGCGCAGGTCACCGACGAGGGCGACCGGCTGTTGGCGCGGATCGGCGAATTGGAGGTCCAGGAGCCTCGGCTGCGCGCCTTCGAAGCCGCATATCCTGGCCGCGATGCCACCACCTTCCTGGTCGAGGAAACCGAACACCTGCGTGACGGCAACGCACTGGCCAAGTCCGCCAAGGAACGCAATATACAGTTCGCTCCGCTGGTGGCGGACCTCGACGGCTTCGAGACGACCCATCCCGGCAGAGACCCTTCCGCCTGGCTGACCGAGGCCGAGCGCACGCGCAGCGAGGCCACCATCACTTTGGTCGAGATCGGCCGCCAGATCGCCAAGGCCACGGCAGACCGCGACGCTCTCAAAGCATTCCGGGTGGCGCCGACCGAAACCGACGACGCGGCGGCCACGCTGATTGCCGACCTGCCGCATCGGCCGCTGCATGGGATAATCCGCGAGACGGCGGATCTTCCGCCCTCGCGCCGGGCCGACCTGCTCGACCATTTCTCAGCCCTGTTGTTCGCCCCGGTGTTCGCCACCCTCGACGCGGCCGAACTGGCGGCCCGGCGACTGGCCGATGCGGAACTGCCGGTGCCGGTGCTGGTGGAAACCGACCTCGCAGCCTGGATCAGCGGTAGCGACAAATTAGTGACGCGCCAGGTCACCACCGCCGGTGAGGTGGTGACCGGCTTGTTCACCGGCATCCGCACCCCCACCGTCGAGGCCATTCTCGACCCCGAGGCGATGGCACGGCGCCTGGCGGAGACCGAGGCCAAGCTGGCCGACCTGGAGCAGCGGCAGGAGGACCTTCGGGAGATCGTTACCAACCTCTCGCCCGAAGGCGAATCCTGCCGCTTGGCCCGCTCGGCGGCCGAGGCCATCACCAAGTCGGCGCGCGACCATCTCGCCCGGGCTGAGGCCGACGCCCTCAAGGCGGCTGATATGATCGCGGTGGCCGAGGCCAACCTGACCGCACAGGTCAAGGTCCTGGTGGGTGAGGCCAACCGCTATCTGCAGGCTGGGGGCGATGCCGCCCTGGTCAAGGCTCGCGAGGATGCCGAGGCGGTTGAACAGAAGCTCGCCGAACTGGTGGAACTGCTTGAAGGTGCGCGGGACTTGCTGGTGCAGGCCGAATCCCGCCTCGTTTCCGCGAAGGAGCAGGCCCGTCAGGCCGAGGCACGGGCGGCGCAGTGGCTGTCGTGGTGCGAGAAGGCCAGCGCCTTCATCGCGGGCGGTGGCGCCGACGAATTGACACGGCGGCGGAAGGCGGTCGATCAGGCCGACGATGCCTATCGCGGAATTCCGATCAAGATCCAGGCCGCAACGATCGAATGCGGGACGCTGGAAGACATCAAGGATAAGGCGGTCGACGCGAGCCGCACCCAGGAAGCGCGGGTAAACCGGTGGCGCGAGCCGCTGGAAATTACGGCCAAGTTCGTCGAATCCGGTGAACGCGAGGAACTGGCGCGCGCGCCAACGACTCTCAAGACCCTGGAAGACGCGGAGATCAAAGAAGAGGCTCGCCTGCGCTTCGAGTTCGAGGCAGCGGCTAACTTTGTCGTCAGCGGCGGCACCAAGGGTGTGGAACCTGCCAAGTTGCGTTTCGAAGAGATCAAGGCACGGATGGACGTCATCGAGCGCGAAGCTCTACCCGAGGCGACCAAGATCCACGACCAGGCAGAGAGGTGGTCAAGGACTGCCGCTGACGCCAATACCGCTGCGGAGCAGAAACTCACCGCCATCATCCATGCCTACCATCAGGTCGTCACCAGGAGCAGCTTCGATGGCGTTCACATGGTGGATGGGCCAGAGATCGACAGGTACCGTGCTGTTGCCGCCGGGCTGAGCGAGATGGCGATTGCACCGGAAGCGCCACACGACATGGACAGCATGGGCAGGATCGTCACCGTTTACGAGACCCTGGCGGATCACGTAGGCACCTTCAGCATCGACAGTCTGCACGAAAACATGAAGACGGCTTCCGCCAATCGTGAAATGACCCGCACACAGTACGAGGCGGCTGTCGATCGCGAGGCCAATCCCAACCGGCCCCTTGACCCTGCGATTCGGCACAAACTGGAAAGCGCCCGCAAGAAGCCGGAAGAAGTCCCCGCGCTGCTGGCCACGGTCGAGCAGACCCTGGCGTGGGAACGCACTCTGCACGCGTCGGCCCAGGAGGGGCTGGACAAGGTGCAGGTGGAATTGGTGAGCATCCTTCAGGGCATCGCGGGCAACGCGAGCGTCAATCTGATGCGGCTCAAGAAGGTGCTGTCCGGCGGCGAGGGAGCCAAGATTCGCCTCAACGTCATGGTCGCCAACGATGAGCAGATCGGTACTGTGCTGGAACGGACGGTCGATGACATCGAGACCGAGCATACCCGTTTCAAGGAAGATCAGGCCAAGGGGCGCAATGTCAGCGAGGAGCAGTTCTCCGCGCGCCTGACCAGCAGCGTCCGTGAGACGGTTTACCAGCGGATGTTCGTCAATGGTGGTGAAGGCGACCATCTGATCACTATCGAGCATCCGAACATGCGCGAAGGGCGGCCGTTCCGCTTCGAAAGAGACGGCATCAGCGGCGGCCAGGCAACCGCGCTCACCCTTTTGTGGACGATCAAGCTGGCCGAATTCGCAGTGGTGCGAGAAACCGCTAACCTGTCCTCGACGACGCGGCGACGTGCCAACACCGCTCAGCACTCCATCGTCATCGTCGACGGCCTGTTCTCCGACCTATCGAAGCCCGAACTGATCGATGAGAGCATGGAGGCGATGCAGGGCATCAAGGGGGCGTTCCAGTTGATTGGCCTGATCCACTCCCCGCACTATCGCAACAACTGGGAGCGCTTCCCGACCCTGATCATCGGCCGCAAGGTCGCCAGCATCGACGATCGCGGGCGTAAGAGCGAAGCGGTTGCCATTGAGGGCAAACGGCAGGTGCGTGGCCGGGTGATGGCGCTGACCTACGGAGCATCCGATGGCAATGCGGCCTGATGAGCGGGCGGAAATTGCGCGCGAAATCCTGCGCAGGTATCTCCGCTCCGGCCAGACTACCATGCAGGGCGCTTCCGCCCTGAAGCGGCTGGAAAGTGACCAGCAGATCGGCACCCTGATCGATGCCCGGCTGTTCCTCAAGGCCCTAGTGGACATGGGTGAGGTCGAATGCACCTGGGTCGACCGGCAGGGGCCGATTGGCCTGATGACGCTGAAGCTGGCTCCGCCGCCGATGTCTGCCGCCGAGGCAGAATGGCGTGCTCTTGTCGCCGACCTCCTCACCACCCGAGTCGACGTGCGCCAGGGGGACGCCGCCGCTATCGGTAACTTATGGCCCAAGCTAGTGGATTGGCCGTCATGGTGTGCCGCCGACCTAGTCGCTGCTCTCTATGATTTCCGCACGCGGCTGGAGGCGGGCGAATGCGGTGGCAAGACCGCCTACCTCTTCAGTGCCTCGGGCCGCTTGGCCTCATCGAAACTGCTGTCGCTGCTGCCGAAGCCAGCTCTCCAGGCCTTCGGCATCGACACCACCCTGCTGGCCGACCCGCCACCCTACGTCATCGTCGCCGGGCCGCCCGAACCACAGGCGGTGGTGCTGGTCGAAAACCCGGAAGCCTTCGAGTCGGCCGTGGCTGCGACCGCCGACCTTCCCGTCGCCTGGGTGTCCACCTACGGCTTCGGCATCGCCCATGTGGAAGGGGCAGGTGCCCGAATGGCGGCGGCCATCACCTCACTGGTGGCGCCCATCCCCCTGGTGCGGGCCGGAGCGCCGCCACCGCTCGACCAACTGCTGGCCCATCAGCGCCTTTTCCACTGGGGCGATCTCGATCTCGCCGGTCTGCTGATCTTTCGCAGCATGCAGGTCGCCCGGCCTCAACTGCGCCTCAGTGCCCTCTACCAGCCGATGATCGCGCTGCGGCAATCCGGCGGCGGGCATCCCTATGCCGAGGCAACCGGGAAGCCCAAACAGGACCGATGGACATCGAACGATCCGCTGATTTCCGACTTGCTGGCAATTTGCGCAACCCGGGCAGTTGATCAGGAATATGTTGGTGTCGGGGCCATCCGCTCATTGGCCCTGAAGGCATTGGACGAACTCATTTTCGATCAGAACATCGCCCCCCTGACGAACAGCCGCTGCAGATGATTTTCCGTGGCTGATGGAATAAGCATGCAATGGGCAATATCAAGCCGTTGACCGCCCGATTCGACCCCAGGTTCCCTCGAAGCTCAGTAAAAACTGCGGAACGGTCAAGGGCATTGCGGCGCACAACATATTGATTCTCAAAGTCTTCGTAAACCCGTACCGTTTGGCGGCAGTCAACAGCTTGCGGAGAATACGGGCCGGAGAGAAGAGAAAATGGGCTGAAATTCGGCCTTTGCCAGACGACAAGGTCAACAGCTATGGGCCGCAAACGGCCCAGAACCTGGGGCTTTCACCCAGGGTTCTTTCCGTCAGAGAATATGTTCTTTGAAGTAAATGGCGGAGGGAGAGCGGCCAGAAGCGAACCTTCTCCAAGCGAATACGCAATTATATGTATCTCAGCTATGCTTTACATCCACCGTCAGCACATAGCCACCACCGCGCACTGTCTTGAATAATTCCGGGGTCTTCGGATCAGACTCCATCTTGCGGCGCAGGCGACCGACCTGGACGTCGATGGTGCGATCGAATGGCCCCGAGACTCGCCCTCGCGCTAGGTCAAGCAACTGGTCGCGGCTGAGCACCTGATGGGGATGGCGGAGAAAAGCCAGTAGCAGGTCGAATTCGCCGCTGGTTATTTCCGCCAAGACGCCGTCGGGTGAGGTCAAGCGGCGACGGGAAATATCCAGGTGCCAGCCAGAGAATTCCAGAATCTCGCCCGATTCATCGGCCGGCGCGGGTTCGCCGGGTGCGCTCGGCGTGATCTGACCGGCCCGGCGCAGGACGGCGCGGATACGGGCCAGAAGCTCGCGGGTGCTGAACGGCTTGGCGAGGTAGTCGTCGGCTCCCATTTCCAGGCCCACCACCCGATCAGTCTCGCTACCCATGGCGGTCAACATGATGATCGGCAGGCTGGTGGTAGCCCGCAGGTGGCGGCATAGTGACAGGCCGTCCTCGCCCGGTAGCATCAGGTCGAGAATCACTAGATCGGCCGCCTCGTTCACCAGCGCCTGGCGCATGGCGCCGCCGTCGCCCGCCGTGGCAACGGTATAGCCTTGTCCCGTCAGGAATTGGGTCAGCAGGGTGCAGATGTCAGGGTCGTCATCGACGATCAGGATGTGGGTCATGGCACGCCCTCCTGCGGCAGGGTCACGGTGACGCGCAAGCCGCCTTCCGGGCGATTTTGGAGGAGAATGTCGCCGCCATGGGCGCGGATGATGCCGCGGGCTACGGTCAGACCCAGGCCGATTCCTCCGGTCTTGCGGTTGCGCGAGCCTTCGACCCGGTAGAATGGGCCAAACACCTTGTCCAGTTCGGCTTCGGAAATGCCGGGGCCGGCATCCTCGATCACCACCTCGATGGCCTGTTCAGTCGCGTGAGCTCTGACCTTGGCCTGCCGGCCGTAGCGGGCGGCATTTTCGATCAGATTGGCCAACGCCCGTTTGATCGCGGCTGGACGGCAGGCGCAGACCAGGCGCCGCTCCCATTCGAATTCCGCCGCGAGGCCCATGTCGGCGGCGTTGTCGCAGATGGCCTCCAGCGTGGCGGCGAGGTCGATGGTCTCGGTGATTTCATCGACCGCCTCGCCGCGGGCGAAGTCGAGGGACGAGGCCACCATGGCCTCCATCTCGTCCAGGTCGCGCAACATCTTATCGCGCCCCTCGCCCTCGGGTAGCAGTTCGGTGCGCAGCCGCAGACGGGTGATGGGGCTGCGCAGGTCATGGGAAATGGCGGCCAGCATCTGGGTCCGGTCATCGACGAAGCGGCGGATACGGCCCTGCATTTCGTTGAAGGCCGCCACGGCGCGACGCACTTCGCGCGGGCCGTCCTCGGGCAGCCGGGGAGCATTGACGTCGCGGCCCAGGCGGTCGGCCGCGGTGGCGAAGGTGGCCAGCGGGCGGCCCACCCAGCCGGTGGCCCAGGTGCCGAACACCAGGACGGCGACCATCATCACCAGGGTCGACAGGACGGCATGGGGCGACCACAGGGTGGCGGCACGGACCATGGCCATGTCGAAGTTCACCCAGGTTCCGCTCTCCAACTGGAAAGAGACTTGCATAATCCGGTCATGGGGGAAGCCGGCGGCGAGGTTCCGCCAGAATCCAGCGTGGTCTCCAGTCTCCGTTCGGTGATGTACCACATGCAGGCGGGGATGCTCCACCGCCCCAAAATAGGGCCGCAGTGCCGTCTGCATCAGTGACAATTCTTCCTCATCCTGATGAACGAGGCCGACCTTGGGTTGGTCCGACAGGGTGATTTCGGTCAGCGCGCTTCCTAGTCCGCCGACAGCGGCACTACGGTCCTGGGGAGAAGTCCGCTCGATCAGGTGGGCGATGACGGCAATATGATCGGCGCACAGGCGCTCGCTGGTCTCGATGAGTGTGTCATGACGGTCGGAGGACAGCACCCAGGTGCTGGCGATGTGCGACAGCGTCAGCCCGATCAACAAGACGATCATCGTCCGGCCGGCGATGGAATCGGGAAGCAATGACCTCATGCGCAAATTCTCCGGTCCTTCGGACTTACAGATCATCATTACCGCCACCGTGGCTACGGTGCGAGAGGGGATTTGGTAAAGAATCGTGTCCTGCCCATTTACATAAATTTACACGCCATCCCTCTTCCTGGGGCGTATACCGATTGTCAGGTTTGACTTGATCTGGAGCGGATGATGCGACTGAAGTTGATGCCGATGGTGGGCATGGTGGTGGGCCTGGGTGCCGCCTCGAGTACGGCCCTGGCCGACCCCAAGGATTACCGTTTCGAGGCGGTGGACTCTCAAGTGGCGGTCTCCTCCACCGCCACGGTAGCGATACGACTGATCCATCTGCCCGATGGCAAGCCGGTGGCAGGCGCTATTCTCTTTCAGCCCAGGATGGAAATGCCCATGGGCAACATGGCCCCAATGCCGACCAAGGTGGCGCCCGGCACTCCCGATGGGAAGGGCATCTACCCTTTCACCGCGGATATCGGCATGGCCGGGCCTTGGACCCTGACGGTGTCCGCCAAGGTCCAGGGTGAAACCACGACCATTTCGGGATCCGTGCCCTTCGTCGCTGCCGCGGCTGCCCACAGTAGCGCCGACCACAAGCACTGATACCAATCGGAAGAGGAATATATGGCGATGAAACGGCGAAATCCTGCGGTAACGGTTTTGGTCGCGGTCGGACTGATGTTCGCATCGGCAGCCAGGGCAGAAGAAAGCCAACATCGTCATGATCATCAGGCCAATGCTGCTGTTGGCGGTACGGTCGACGACCTGATCTCCATCGCCCGCCAGATGAGCCCAGAGCTTCAGATTGCCGCCTTGGAGGCGGCTGCCGCTCTGGCCAAGGTCGATGGTGCCGGGTCGCTGGCCGATCCCAAGGTGTCGCTGGCGATCGAGGATTGGAGCAGCAACCGCAACGGCGGCAATTTCCCCTCCAATCCGGCCTCGCAGACCACCAAGAAGCTGCGGGTTTCCCAGGAGCTGCCGTTCTGGGGCAAGCGCGACCTCAAGCGCGAGATCGCCGAGGCCGGGGCGCGCAAGGCGGCCGTCCTCAAGCGGCAGGTGGAGAACGAACTGGTCGCCAAGGTCAAGGTGGCCTATGCCGAGTACCATTCGGCCCATCTGGCGATCGATGCCGCCCGCGACTTGCGGGCCCGTCTTGATACCCTGACCAAGCTGGCCGGCGCCCGTTACGGCCAGGCCCTGGGCAAGCAGCAGGACGTCACCCGCGCCCAGGTGGAGAAGTCGGTGCTGGAAACCGAGATCGTCCGCATGGACGGTGAGCGGCGCAAGGCCCGGGTCAAGATCAACCGTCTGCTGGCCCGTCCTCTCGATGCTCCCCTGGTGGAAGCCCCGGCGCCGCGGGCCATCCCGGCCATGGAGGCACTGGACCTCGCCGCCTTGACGGATCGGGCCCAAAGCGCCAATCCCGAGATCATCGCGCAGCAAGTGACCATCGAGGGCTCGGACAAGGCACTCAGTTTGGCCGAGAAGAGCTGGTATCCCGATTTCGAGTTGACCGCCGGTGCGGTCAAGCGCGAAGGCGAATGGCGCGGCTACGAGGCCATGGTCGCCATGAACATTCCGCTGCAATGGAACCTGCGCACCTCGGAGATCGGCGAGGCCAAGGCCATGGCCGGCGCGGCGCGTACCAAGCGCGAACTGCGCGCCCTGGAACTGGGCAACGAGGTCGCCGATGCCTGGATCAGCCTGAAATCCGCCCGCGAAGTAGAGAAGCTGCTGCGCGAGAGCCAGTTGCCCCAGGCGGAGATCGGATTCCAGGCGGCGGCCAAGGGCTATGAACTGGGGCGCTCGGATCTGATCGACGTGCTGCAGACCGAACAGCAGTTGTGGAAATCCAATATCGACCTGATCAAGGTGCTGTTCGAGCAGCAGATGCGCCTTGCCGAGTTGGAAAAGCTGGTGGGAGGCGACCTATGAGCGCCACCCGCGTCCTCCTGCTCGGCAGTGTCGCCGTGGTCGCCGCCCTGGGTGGCGGCTACTGGCTCGGTCGCTCCGGCCAATCGCACCAGCCCCCGGCGACCAATACCGCCCCACCGCCAGTCGCCGCCGGCTCCCACACCGGCCACGACGCGGCAGCGCAGGTCGCTAAAGAGCGCCAAATCCTGTTCTACCAGCATCCCGACGGCAGTGCCGACTACTCGCCGGTTCCGAAGAAGGATGACAAGGGCCGCGACTACACCCCGGTCTACGCCGATCCCGAGCCGGAACCCCTTGCCGCCAAGCCGGCGGGCAAGGGCAAGATCCTCTACTACCGCAATCCCATGGGTCTGGCCGACACCTCGCCGGTACCGAAGAAGGACGGCATGGGGATGGATTACGTGCCGGTCTACGAAGGCGAGGACGACGGCTCCACCCTGAAGGTCAGCCTGGACAAAGTCCAGAAACTGGGCGTCCGCACCGAGGTCGCCAAGATGACCACTCTGGCCCGCTCCATTCGCGCCGTGGGTTCGGTCCAGGTGGACGAGCGCAACCTCCATGTGGTGGCGTCCAAGTTCGAGGGCTACATCGAACGCCTCAACGTCAACCAGACCGGTCAGGCGGTGAAACGCGGCCAGTCACTGATGGAGGTCTACAGCCCCGATCTGGTGCTGGCGCAGCAGGAGTTCCTGGTGGCCACCACGGGAGCGAAATCCCTGGAGAACGCCAGCCCGGAGGCTCGCGATGCCGCCCGGTCCCTGGCCGACGGCGCCCTGGCGCGGCTGAAGAACTGGGACATCCCCACCTCCCAGATCGAGAAGCTGCGTCAGGGTGGTCAGATCACCCGCACCCTGTCCTTCGCCTCGCCCGCCTCGGGCATCGTGCTGGAGAAACGGGCCATCCAGGGCATGCGCTTCATGCCGGGCGAAATGCTCTACCAGATCGCCGATCTCTCCACCGTCTGGGTGATCGCTGAGGTGTTCGAGCAGGATCTGGCTCAGGTCGCTCTCGGCCAGACCGCGCGGGTCAATTTCAACGCCCTGCCGGGCCTGACCTTCACCGGCAAGGTCACCTTCCTCTATCCCACCGTGACGCCCGAGACCCGCACCGCCAAGGTGCGGATCGAGCTGCCCAACCACGACGGCCACCTGAAACCCGCCCTGTACGGCGCGGTCGAGTTGGCCTCGCCGGTGGCGGATCGGCCGGTTCTGACCATTCCCGATTCGGCGGTGTTGGATACCGGCACCAAGCAGGCGGTGCTGGTGGAGCGCGGCGAAGGCCGCTACGAGCCGCGCGAGGTCAAGGTCGGCGTCCGGGCCGGCGGCCTGATCCAGATTCAGGGCGGCCTGGCCGAAGGGGAAAGGGTGGTGGTGAGCGCCAACTTCCTGATCGACGCCGAGAGCAATCTGCGCGCCGCGCTGCAAAGCTTCCACAACCACTGACCGCGGGAAGAGCCCGATCATGATCGCCGCCATCATCCGCTGGTCCGCCAAGAACGTCTTCCTGGTGCTGCTGGCCACCCTGTTCATCACCGGCGCCGGGACCCTGGCGGTGAAGCACCTGCCGCTGGACGCGCTGCCCGATCTCTCCGACGTGCAGGTGATCCTTTATACCGAGGTTCCCGGCCAGGCCCCCCAGGTGGTGGAGGATCAGGTCACCTA
>JAVBXM010000102.1 GCA_030824585.1 Phaeospirillum sp.
TCGGCAGGCGGAGCGGGCGGCGGAGCGGGCGTGGTGGAGCACGCCGCCAGCACCAGCCCGGCCATCATCGTCAGCACCACGTTCACGACCCGCCACACGACCTTCGCCACTCCCTTGAATGGGCATTCCGCATCCTAATCCACACCGGAACGCTCAGGTATGACTTGGGTCACAGATCGGCCATGGCAAGGGGGAGGGCCTGTGCTTATCGGCCACGGCCGGCCGCCGCTCCATTGCCGTGTCCTCCCCTCTGGCCACCGGGATGGCCCGCCGCGAAGGCGCCGCCCAGGGCGGTGGAAGCGGCCGATGCCCCGTGCGAGCCGTTCCCGGTGGTCAGAGTGGTGTCGTTGCCGCCGCTGGCCGTGGTCACCGTCACCTCGCGGCGCGGCTGGGCGGCGCTGGCATCGCGGCGGATGACCTGTCCCAGCGATTTTTCGGTGACCAGGCCGTCGCGCTTCATCTCCTGGAAGATCTGGCCCCAGCCGTCACCGGACATCTTGGCGGTGGCGATCTGGTCGCGGGTCCAATGGGCGGGGCCGGTTTGGGCGTTGTAGAGCGATTCGGCGATGGATTTGTTGCCGGGCGGCAAAGTGTCGAACGCGCCGGGAATGTCGGCGGGCGGCGTGGCCTGCTGGGCCAGCGCGCCGCTCAGGCCGAGGCCCAGCAGGATGGCGGCGATACCGATGGTCTTGAGGGATCGCATGACGGAACTCCCTAGCGGCGGGCGGTGGCCGCCGTCCTGGTCTCCAGGCGTTCGGCGGTCTGCAGGATGATTTCCGTGGCGGTGGCGCTGTCTCTGAACAGCACGCCCTCGGCGGCCACCACCCGCATGCGGGTCATGCGCGGGGTAAGCCATTCGAACTGGATCTCGATCTCGCGGTCGGCGGCGACGGCCATGAGCTGCCGGCCGTTCTCGGTCCTGGCATCGTCGGTGATCTTGACCGACATATCGGCCAGGGCTCGCCGGCTGGCGGCATGGACCTGATCCACCGAGGCGGTGAAGGTCTTGTAGGCGGCGCCGTTCAGGGTGTGCTCCACCCCCACGCCGGCGGCGGTGCCGCTGCCGGCGCCCAGCGTGGTGAGGCCGGCGCATCCCTGCAGGACAAGGCTGCCGGCCACGAGGGCGGATATCAGCAGGATCTTGCGGGTCATGGCGCGGCTCCTTGTTTCATGGGCACAAGAATGCTCCGCCAGCCGTGACCTGGGGGTGAGGAGGCCGTGACAAGGCTGTGACAACACGAAAGAATGGAGTGGCTCCACGCCATGGCGCATCCCGATTCCGTCAGCCTCCAGGCCTTCCGCCGGCCCCGCCTTTATCGCCAATGTCGAATGGATGCTGGTGCCGGCGTTATCGCCGAGGCTGGCCTTGCCTGTGAATCCCAGCAGATTCCGTCGGCTTGCAAGCCGCTCTAATGACGCGGCCTCGGCGCCGACTGGACGTCGTGGGCGATGGCTTGGAGCAGCAGCTGGAAGCCCAGGATGGTGGGCATGGCGGCCAGCATGACGGTGCCGGCGGTGCGCGGCACGCCGCTGCTCACCGAGGCGATCCACTGGCCGATGCCTTCGACCAGGCCGAAGGCCAGCAGCGGCACGCCGATCAGCACATAAAGCGAGGCGATGGTGAAGTCGCTGATGAAATAGCGGAACAGCAGGCGCTTGAGGAAGCCGCGCAGCAGCAGCGGCGGGAATTCGCGCAGCACCTTGGCCACCGACAGCGACGATTCCTCGTCGCCATAGCGGGCCGGCATGGCCACGTCCTCCACCGGCAATCCGGCCATGCCCAGTTGGATCAGCATGTCGCTTTCAAAGAAATAGCGCTCGGCCAGGCGGCCCAGGTCCAACTCTTCCAGGGCGCGGCGGTGGATGGCGGTGTAACCGTTGGTGGGGTCCATCACCCCCCACTGGCCCGAGGCCGCCTTGACCAGGAAGGACAGGGCCGAATTGCCGATCAGGCGGACCGGCGGCATGGCCTTCAGTTCGGGCAGGTGGCGAAAGCGGTTGCCCTTGGCGTAGTCCACCCGGCCCGAGGCCAGCGGCTCGATCAGCCGGGGCAACTCGGCCGGGTCCATCTGGCCGTCGCCGTCCATCTTGACGCAGATGTCGCAGCCCAGCTCCAGCGCCCGGGCATAGCCGGTGACCACCGCGCCGCCGACGCCTTTGTTGACCGGGTGGCGGATCACCTCGACGCGCGGGTCGGCGACCGCGGCCGCCACCTCCCCCGAGCCCTCGGGGCAGCAATCGTCCACCACCAGGATGTGGGCGATGGTGTCGGGAATGCCGGCCAGTACCGCCTCGATATGGCGGGTCACCTTGTAGCTGGGAATGACGACGGCGATTCTTGGGGCGATCTTCATGGTGGTTGGGATTATACCCACGGCTCGCCGGAACGCCATTCCCATGGTAAAGGTGAGGCATGACCCAGATCGGCTTCTACCACCTGATGCGCCTGCCGCTGGAACAGGCACTGCCCAAGCTGCTGGACAAGGCGCTGGCCGCCGGCTTCCGCGCCGTGGTGCTGGCCGGCTCCAGCCAGCGGGTGGAAGTCCTGAACGACCGGCTGTGGACCTTCGAGCCCGAGTCTTGGCTGCCCCACGGCTCGGCCAGGGATGGCGAGGCGGCGCTGCAGCCCATCTGGCTGACCGACACGGACGAGAACCCCAACCAGGCCACCATCCTGGTGATGTGCGACGGCGCCGCGTCGGAGAAGGTGGCGGAGTTCCAGCGCTGCCTGGACCTGTTCGACGGCAACGACCCCGAGGCGGTGGAAAAGGCGCGCGAACGCTGGAAACGCTGGAAGGCCGAAGGCCACGAACTGGTTTACTACCAGCAGGGTGAGAGCGGTGGCTGGGTGGAGAAGGCGCGGGGATAGGCGCTATTCGTAGCGCGTGATCTCCAGCTTTTCCCGGGAATCGGCCACCAGTTGCAGGGCGACGGTGCCGTTGCCGGTGCGGATCAGCAATTCCAGGAACCAGGTGCCGTCTTCCAGCTCCATGGGCTGGGCGGCGCCGATGGCATTGACCCCTTCCACGTCCATGCTGAGGCTGTGGTTGTCATTGAACGAAATGGCCGCGACCTTCATGGCCGAACACTCCTACTGGACGCGTGGACGAGAGTCGCCCAATTGATCAACGGCGTCAATGCGTGGGAAGGGCTTGGGGCGCCGGAGCGGCCGGCAGCGCCACCTTGAAGCGGCAGCCCAGGCCTTCCTCGGACTCCACCCAGATGCGTCCCTGATGGGAGGTGACGATCTTGCGGCAGATGGCCAGGCCGATGCCGGTCCCTTCGTATTCCCCCTCGCCGTGCAGGCGCTGGAACATTCCGAAAATGCGTTCGAAATTGGCCGGGTCGATTCCCATGCCGTTGTCTTCGACGGTGATCACCCAGTCGGGACCGTCGCGCAGGGCGCCGACCCGGATCTCGGGCGGCCGGTCGGGATGGCGGTACTTGACCGCGTTGCCGATCAGGTTCTGGAACAGCCGCGTCAGCTCGCTGGAAACGCCGGGGACCGACGGCAGGGGATGCTCGACGGTCACCGAGGCCTCGCCGCCGCCGTCGTCCAGCCCGAGATTGGCGCAGGCCGCCGCCACGGTTTCCTCCAGGTCCACGTCGGTGAAATCCTCGCCGCCGCGTCCGACCCGCGAATAATCCAGCAGCCCCTTGATCAGGGCGTCCATGCGCTTCACGCCGGAAACGGTATAGCCGATGAATTCACGCGACACGTCGTCCAGCTGCTCGCCCAGGCGGCGCTCCAGCAGGGTGACGTAGGAACTGACCATGCGCAGCGGCTGGCGCAGGTCGTGGGAGGCCACGTAGGCGAACTGCTCCAGTTCGGCGTTCGAGCGGGCCAGATCGGCGGTCTTGGCCTGCAATTCCGCCTCGAAGCGGTTGCGGTCCGAAACGTCGACCACGATGCTGCTGAGATAGGCGCGGCCGCCCACGTGCAGCGGCGAGGTATAGACCTCTACGTCACGGACATCGCCCGAGGACAGGCGATGCTTGAAGCGCAGGAACTTGCGTCCCTCGTGCTCCACCATCGCCATCTCCCGGCTGATTTCCTCGGGCGAGGCGATGTTGATGTCACTGATCTGCATCCGCTTCAGGACCTCGACGGGATAGCCGTAGAACAGTGCCGCCGAATCGTTGGCGTCGGTGATGGCGCCGCTCTTGGGGTCGATCAGCAGCTTGATGGCCGGATTGCGGTGGAAACTCTGGCTGTAGAGTTCCTCGCGCTCCGAAATGGCCTGCTGGGCCCGGTGGGAATCGGTGACGTCGCGCCCCACCGTCTGATAGCCGGTCAGGTTGTCCAGGGTATCGTACAGGGCGGTGGTCCGCCATTCGATCCAGCGCTCCTGCCCGTCGGGCAGCACCACCCGGCGATGATCCTCGCGGTAGGGCTGGACGTGGTTCAGGGCCTGCAGGCAGGACAGGATGAAGAGGCGCTCCTCCTCGGGGGCGAAGGTGATCCACTTGCGGCCGATCAACTGGTCGGGCTGCTCGCCGTGGAAGCGGGCATAGGCCCGGTTGACCGCCAGCAGCGTGGTGTCGGGGGCGTAGCGGTGGATCAGATCGTCCTGGTCGTTGACCAGGATGCGGTAGCTTTCCTCGCTGGCCTTCAGCGCCGCCTCGGCCTTGTGGCGTTCGCGCTCGCGCCGCTCCAGCAGGACGGCCGCCGTCAGGACCATGACGGAGAACACCAGGCCGCCGCCGGCCATGATCAGCGTGTTGGTCGTCCAGCGCCGCAACGCCGCCTTGGTGGTGATGCCCACCGAGGTCACGACGGGATGCTGTTCCAGCATCCGGTAGGATGCCAGCCGCTCCATGCCGTCGAAGGCGCTGGGGGCGACGAAGGTGCCGGCGCGGGCCTGGGGAAGGTACTGGGTGAACAGCGGGCCGGAGCGGATGGAACTGCCCATGTGGCGGCCGGGGTCGGGCAGGCGGGCCAGCACGTCGCCGTCCAGGTTGGCGATCACCGCCCGGTCGACCTCGCCCACCACCACGCCGCTCAGCGTTTCGGAGAAGAATTCAGGGTTCAGCGCCGCCGCCACCGTGCCGGCGAAGGTGCCCACCGGGCTGATGATCGGCCGCGCCACCACCAGCCCCAGCCTGCCGGTCACCGGACTGACGGCGGGGGGCGCGACGATCAGGCCGGCGCGGAACGGGGTCTTGGTCGCCGCCTCGAAATAGGGGCGGCGGCTGAGGTCCACCCCCACCATGGAGGCCAGGGTGCTGAGCTTGACGTGTCCGTCGGCGCCGATGAGGAAGACGTTGCGGACCTCGGGAAAGGCTCCGCCGCGATGGCGCATGAGGGTCAGCAGTTCCGCCGGGGCGGTTCCGTCCAGGGACCGGGAGGCCGTCTCCTGAAGCAGGTGGTCGACGCCGTGCAGGGACCCGGAAATCCGCTCGGCCACCACGCGGGTCAGCGCCTCGGTCAGGCGGGCGCTGTCGTTGAGCGAATCGCTCCGGTCACGCCACGCGACCAGGGCGCCGCTGACCCAGACGACCAGCAGCACCGCCGCCGTGAAGGCCAGCGGCCGGTATGACCTGGCAATGCCGTTCAGCCCATCCCCCTGTCTCTAAGTCTCGGTTCAGCCGCCCTCGATCTTGCCCATGGCCGCCTGCAGATAGTTCTGCACCCCCATCCGGGCCATCAGGTCGATCTGGGTTTCCAGCCAGTCCATATGCTCCTCGGTATCCTCGAGGATTTCCGCCAGTTCGTCGCGGGTGACGAAGTCCTGTCTTGATTCGCACAGCGCGATGGCCTCGACCAGCGCCTTGTGCTGGCCCTGCTCCATCTTCAGGTCGGCGGCCAGCATCTCGGCCACCTCCTCGCCGATGCTGAGTTTGCCCAGGTCCTGCAGGTTGGGCAGCCCTTCCAGGAAGAGGATACGCTCGATGACCTCGTCGGCCTGCTTCATCTCCTCGATGGAGTACTTGTAGACGGCCTTGCCCAGGTCCCTCAGGCCCCAGTTCTTCAACATGCGGGCGTGCAGGAAATACTGGTTGATGGCGGTCAGGTGCAGTTTGAGCACGCCGTTCAGGTGGCGCAGGACCTCCTTGTCGCCCTTCATGACGCACCTCCGGAAATGCCGCCGGTCGCCGCCTGGATATAGTTCTGCAGGCCCATGCGTTCGATCAGGCCCAGTTGCTGCTCCAGCCACAGGGTGTGGTCCTGCTCGGTGTCCTCGAGGATCTTGCCCAGGATGCGTCTTGTGTCGTAATCGCCCTGCGCCTCGCAATGGGCGATGGCGTCCTTCAGTTCGGCGATGACCTGGATTTCCAGGGCCAGGTCGGCCTTCAGCATGGACGGCACGTCCTTGCCGATGGTGGGCGCCGGGCGTTTGGAGAGGTCGGGGGTGCCTTCCAGGAACAGGATGCGGCGGATCAGCAGGTCGGCGTGGCCGATCTCGTCCTGGCGCTCGTGATCGATGCGCTCGTACAGTTTATGCAGGCCCCACTCATGGTACATGCGGGCGTGCACGAAATACTGGTCAGCCGCCACCAGCTCTCCGACCAAGAGTTTGTTGAGCCTGGATAAGACGCTCTTCTTGCCCTTCATCGGCCGTCTCCTGATCAGGAATTGACCCGATGCCAGCCTAGCACCCCATCTCGGGAAGGCAAGCGGACTATCGGGATAAACCTTTTACGTGGTGACGACCTCGTCCTTGATCCAGTCCCGGAAGGCGCGGATGGCCGGCGACTCGGCGCGGTCGGGCAGGCAGACCAGATGATAGGCGCTGGCCAGCGGACGGCCGGGGAACAGGGCCACCAGCCGGCCGGTGGCCAGTTCGGTGGAAATCAGGGTTCGCCAGATCAGGGCGGCGCCCAGGCCGGCCAGGACCGCCTCGACCACCAGCGAGGCGTCGCCGAAGGGGCGCAGGCGTAGCGGCTCGTCGGGCACCGCGCCCATTTCGGCCAGCCAGCCGGGCCAGGTGGGGAAAGCCGGGTCCCAGCCCATGAACTCGTTGACCAGCAGGGTGGCGCGGGTGAGGTCGGACAACTCGCGCAGGCTTTCCGCCAGCCGGGGCGCCGCCACCGCCACCACCTCCTCCAGGCGCAGGCGCTCCACCAGCAGGCCGGGATAGCGGCCCGAGCCGTAGCGGATGGCCACGTCCACCCCCTCGCGGTCCAGGTCCACCAGCCGCGACGTCGCCGACAGGTGCAGGTCGATGCCGGGATGGGCGTCTTGGAAGCGGGTCAGGCGCGGCACCAGCCAGCGGCCGGCGAAGGCGGGCGGCGCCGAGACCACCAGGGGCCTGGCCGGGCCGTCGGGGGAAAGGCGCCCGACCGCCGAGGCCAGGCGGTCGAAGGAATCGCTGAATTCGGGAGCGGCCAGGGCCGCCGGCCGGGTCAGCGACAGCCGCGCTCCGCGATGGAACAGCGTGACGCCCAGGATGTCCTCGAGCTGCTTGATCTGCTGGCTGATGGCCGCCGGAGTGACGCCCAGTTCCTCGGCGGCGCGGGCGAAGGACAGATGACGGGCGGCGGCCTCGAAGGCATGCAGGGCGCGAAGCGGGGGAAGGCGGCGGCGCATGATTAGATTTCCTTACCCCACGAGCGAGAAAAGCTCGTTTGAGGTCAAGCATTTCCAAAGCGTATCGTCGAGGCATGGATTAGTCCACCTCAATGGAGGCTCTGATGGGCCCGACCGTGATTTACGCCCTTGCCGCCCTGTCCGCCCTGTTCTGGGGGGCCAATTTCAATCTGGCCGGCCCGGTGCTGGCGGACATGGCCCCCATGACCGCCGCGGCGGGACGCTTCGTGCTGGCGGCGCTGATCATGGCGGCGCTGGTGGGCTGGCGCGGCGAATTCTCCGCCATGCTGGGAGTCGCCCGCCGGCATGGCGGGCGGCTGGCCCTGGTGGGGATCGTCGGCATCGCCGGCTTCAACCTGCTGTTCTTCGACGCCATGCGCACCACCTCGGCGGTCAACGGCGCCCTGATCATGGCGACCAATCCGCTGCTCACCGCCTTGCTGGCGGCGCTTACCCTGGGCGAGCAATTGCCCGGCCGGCAGATCGCCGCCATTCCGGTGGCGCTGGCCGGGGTGTCCATGGTCATCCTGGGCGGCCGCGCGGGGGAGGGGATGGAGTTCGGTTTCGGCGACCTGGAGATGCTGGGCGCCAATCTGGCCTGGGCCACCTACAACGTGCTGGCCCGCAAACTGACGCCGCCCGGCCCGCAACTGGCCAACACCACCGTGATGATGGCGGCCGGCGCCCTGGTGCTGGCGGCGGCGGCGGTGCTCAGCGGTTCGGCGTTCTCCATGCCCGGTCCCAAGGCGGGGGCGGCGCTGCTGCTGATGGCGGTGACCGGCTCGGTGCTGGCCTATCTGTTCTGGAGCATGGCCATCACCCGCATGGGGGCCGGGCGCACCGCCCTGTTCCTTAACCTGGTGCCGGTCTTCGCCGCCACCATCGCCACCCTGGGCGGCAGCCCGCCCAACCCGGCGCAGATGGGAGGCGGTGCCGTGGTGATCGCCGCCGTGATATTCTCCATGCTGCCGTCGCGGCGGCGGACCTGCCCCGCCTGAGAAAAACAGGGATGAGAGACGATTACATGCCCCACGCCGCCAAGCCCGACCTGCGCGATCCCGCCATCTATCCCCATTGGTGCCGCGAGACCCTGCGCTATTGCGATACCGACGCGCAGGGGCACATCAACAACGTGGCGTTCTCGGTGTTCTGCGAGACCGGCCGGACCCAGTTCCTGCTCGAGCCCGGGCGGCCGTTGACGCCGCCCGGCACCTTCATGGTGATCGCCCGGCTGGTGCTGGACTTCATCGGCGAGATCCACTGGCCGGGCGAGGTGCGCATCGGCACCGGCGTGACCAGGATCGGCCGCACCTCGTTCCACCTGGGGCAGGCGGTGTTCGTGGAGGATCGTTGCGTCGCCGCCGCCGATTCGGTGCTGGTGCTGGCCGATCAGGAAACGCGGCGATCCACGCCCTTGCCGGACGAACTGCGCGCCCGGCTCGAGGGGGTGATGATCAGCGTTCCCGCCTGAGTATCCAGCGGGCGTTCTGGCCGGCCTTGTTGATGGCGTAGCCGTAGACCTTGCCGTCCTCGGTGCGCACGCCCTCGAAGGCGAAGGCGGTCTCACCGTTCTCGGTGGCCTGCAGGTTCATGGTGCAGGAGCTGATGGCCGTCACCTTGCCTTCGATGACCGTGCCCTGCTTGTAGCCCAGATCGCGGTTGATGTCGGGCTTCTGCTCCAGCTTCCACACCAATCCCTGGGCGTCCCGTTTGAACTCCCACCTGGAAAAGGGCGCCACCCAGCGGCCCACCAGCCAGTCGCCGGAATCGGCCTTGGCGGTGTCGCAGGTGGCGTCGGGCAGCGGCTCGGGCGGCGGGGCCTTGGGGCCCTTGGGCAGGTCCTGGGCCAGGGCGGGCCCCATGACGGAAACGGCGGCGAGCAGGCAGCAGGCGGCCAGGGTGGCGCGGCGCATGGCGGATATCCTCACGTCTTGGGGGCTGGGAAATAGCCCAGCCCGCGCATGCAGGCATTGAGCTCGGCATCATAGATGCGCTTGGCCTGGGCGCGCTCGTACTCGCGCGACGGGCTGTAGGTGTCGCGGCCGTCGTCGCGGTAGCCGGAATCCCGGTCGGCCGAGCGGCGGCAGGCGGAGTAGTCGCGGCTCCACTGGTCCTTGGGCAGTTGCGGGTGGACCCAGGGGTTGCCGGCGGCGCAGGCGCCGAGCAGCAGCGGAAGCAGGAGGACGAGGCGGTATGTCACGGGCGGCACGCATTGCGGTTGCGAAGGGGGCATTCGGCCACAGCCCGGCCGCCAAGGCAAGGCTTGAACCGCTCCAAAGCGCCGGTTGAGGATCGACCCCCGTCCGTCTATACTCCGCGCGCGCTTTGCGCTGCGTCGCAGCAACAACCATAAATATGGAGACGAAGGATGAGCGGCGAGTCGCTGAACGGAATGTATTTCGAGGAACTGTCGGTCGGTCAGTCGGCCATCTTCGCCAAGACCGTCACCGAGGCCGACATCGTCGCCTTCGCCGGTGTGTCGGGCGATTTCAACCCGGTTCACATCAACGAGGAATTCGCCAAGGAGACCATGTTCAAGGGCCGCATCGCCCACGGCATGCTGTCGGCGGCCTTCGTCTCCACCGTGTTCGGCACCAAGCTGCCCGGCCCGGGCTGCATCTACGTCTCGCAGTTACTGAAGTTCAAGGCTCCGGTGCGCATCGGCGACACCGTCACCGCCCGCGTCGAGGTCACCGCGCTCGCCCCGGAAAAGAAGTTCGCCACCTTCAAGACCACCTGCTCGGTGGCCGGCAAGATCGTCATGGACGGCGAAGCCACCCTGATGGTCCCGTCCAAGGGGTAATGCCAAGTTCCCCCTCTCCCGGCGGGAGAGGGGGAAGTCTTGCGCTTCGAAGCCTTTTGCACTACCCCTTGGCCTCGATTTTTTCCTGAGGTCCAGTCTTCACGATGCGCCTGATCCGGCATTGCGGCGAGCTTTCCCCCGACCACCGCGGTTGCGTGGTGGCGCTGGGCAATTTCGACGGCGTCCATCTCGGCCATCAATCGGTGATCCTGACCGCGCGCCGCATCGCCCAGGAGCTGGGCGTGGCCCATGCGGTGATGACCTTCGAGCCCCATCCGCGCTCGCTGTTCAATCCCGACCAGCCGCCGTTCCGCCTGACCCCCTTCCGCGTCAAGGCCCGCCTGATCGAGGCGTTGGGCACCGATTTCCTCTACCAGCAGCATTTCGACCGCGATTTTTCCGCCATGACGGCGCTGGAATTCGTCGGCGACGTGCTGGTCGGCTGCCTGAAGGCCAGCCACGTGGTGGTGGGCTACGACTATGTGTTCGGCAAGGGCCGCCTGGGCACCGGCGCCTTCTTGCAGAAATGCGGCGAGGAATCGGGCTTCGGCGTCACCGTGGTGCCGCCGGCCATGTCCGGCAGCGGCGAGACCTATTCCTCCACCGCGGTGCGCGAGCATCTGGTGGCCGGCCGCCCCGACGCCGCCGCCCGCCTGCTCGGCCATTACTGGGAGGTGGAGGGGCGCGTCGAGCACGGCGACGCCCGCGGCCGCCTGCTGGGCTTTCCCACCGCCAATCTGCGCCTGGGCGAGTACCAGCGCCCGGCCATGGGTGTCTATGCGGTCCGTGCCGGCATCGACAAGGGGGGCGCGACGGTATGGCATGACGGCGTCGCCAATTTCGGCCGCCGCCCCACCTTCGACAAGACCGACGAGTTGATGGAAGTCCACCTGCTGGACTTCAGCGAGGACCTTTACGGCCGCCACCTGCGGGTGGCGCTGATCGAGCATGTCCGTCCCGAGCGCCGCTTCAGCGGGCTCAACGAGCTGACGGCCCAGATCACCGCCGATGTCGAGACCGGGCGGCGCATGCTGGCCGCCCGCCAATTTTCCGCCGCCGCCGGGCCCATGGTGCCCGTCGTCCCAGAGCCCTGAGAGTTCCGTCATGAGCGTCGATTACAAGAACACCGTCTTTCTGCCCAAGACCGACTTCCCCATGAAGGGCGAACTGCCCAAGCTGGAGCCCGACCTGCTGGCCCGCTGGGAGAAGATCGGCCTGTTCGGTTCCTTGCGCGCCACCGCCAAGGGGCGGGAGAAGTTCATCCTTCACGACGGCCCGCCCTATGCCAACGGCAACCTCCATATCGGCCACGCCCTGAACAAGATTCTCAAGGACGTCATCACCCGCAGCCAGCAGATGCTGGGTAAGGATGCCGATTACGTCCCCGGCTGGGACTGCCACGGCCTGCCCATCGAGTGGAAGATCGAGGAGAAGTACCGCGAGGCCGGCAAGGACAAGGACGAGGTCGACATCGTCGCCTTCCGCGAGGAATGCCGCCAGTTCGCCGCCAAGTGGATTGCCATCCAGAAGGAAGAGTTCAAGCGCCTGGGCATCACCGGCGATTGGGACCATCCCTACACCACCATGACCAACCACGCCGAATCGGTGATCTGCGCCGAGCTGGGCAAGTTCCTGCTGGACGGCTCGCTCTACAAGGGCGCCAAGCCGGTGCTGTGGTCGGTGGTGGAAAAGACCGCCCTGGCCGAGGCCGAGGTGGAGTATCACGACCACACCTCCATCACCATCTGGGTCAAGTTCCCGGTGGTCGAGGCCAGCGTGCCGGAGATCGAGGGTGCCAAGGTGGTGATCTGGACCACCACGCCGTGGACCATGCCGGGCAACCGCGCCATCGCCTATGGCGCCGATTTCGATTACGTGGTGGTCGAGGTGGAGTCGTGCGAAACCGGCCTTGCCCAGCCCGGCGAGACGCTGGTGCTGTGCGCCGATCTGGCCGAGCAGGTGGCCAAGGACGCCAAGTGTGTCTTCAAGACCCTGCACACCCTGAAGGGTGCGCAGCTTGCCGGCACCGTCGCCCATCACCCGCTGAAGTTCCACGAGAAGGCGGCGGGCGGCTATGATTTCGCCGTGCCGCTGCTGGCTGGCGGCTTCGTCACCACCGATACCGGCACCGGCTTCGTCCACATCGCGCCGGGCCATGGCGAGGACGACTGGCATCTGGGCAAGGAACATGGGCTAGCCATCCCCGACACCGTGCAGCCCGACGGCAAGTACTTCCCCCATGTGGCGATCTTCGCCGGGATGGACGTGCTGAACCAGGGCAAGAACGGCAAGTACTACTCCCCCGTCGCCAAGCCGGTGATCGAGGCCATGACCTCGGTGGGCAATCTGCTGGCCCACGGCAAGGTGGAGCATTCCTACCCCCATTCCTGGCGCTCCAAGGCGCCGCTGATCTTCCGCAACACGCCGCAATGGTTCATCTCCATGGAGAGCACCGGCCTGCGGGCCAAGGCGCTCGCGGCCATCGCCGACACCCGCTTCGTGCCCGACCAGGGCCGCAACCGCATCGGCTCCATGGTGGAGAACCGCCCCGACTGGTGCGTGTCGCGCCAGCGCGCCTGGGGCGTGCCCATCACCGTCTTCGTGGACAAGAAGACCGGCCAGCCCCTGCGCGACCAGGGCGTCATGGACCGCATCGTCGCTGCCTTCAAGGCCGAGGGCTCGGACGTCTGGTTCACCGCGCCGGCCGAACGCTTCCTGGGCAGCGAGTACGCCGCCGAGGATTACGACAAGGTCACCGATATCCTGGACGTGTGGTTCGATTCGGGCTGCACCCACGCCTTCGTGCTGGAGGGCGACGAGTGGCCGCGCCTGTCGTGGCCGGCGTCGCTCTACCTCGAAGGCTCGGACCAGCATCGCGGCTGGTTCCACTCCAGCTTGCTGGAATCCTGCGGCACCCGTGGCCGTGCGCCCTATGACGCGGTGCTGACCCACGGCTTCGTCCTCGACGAGGACGGCCGCAAGATGAGCAAGTCGCTGGGCAACGTGGTGGCGCCGCAGGAAGTGGTGGGCACCATGGGCGCCGATATCCTGCGCCTGTGGGTGGTGGGCTCGGACTATTCCGACGATCTGCGCATCGGGCCGGAAATCCTCAAGACCCAGGTGGACATCTATCGCCGTCTGCGCAACACGCTGCGCTACCTGCTGGGGGCGCTCGACGGCTTCACCGAGACCGAGCGCCTGCCGGCCGCCGAGATGCCCGAGCTGGAGCGCTGGGTGCTGCATCGCCTGACCGAACTGGACCGGCAGTTCCGCGACGCCTGCGACGGCTTCCAGTTCCATGGGCTGTTCACCGAGCTGCACAATTTCTGCGCCGTCGATCTGTCGGCCTTCTACTTCGATATCAGGAAGGATGCGCTGTACTGCGACCCCGTGTCGTCCATCCGCCGCCGGGCGGCGCGCACGGTGATGGACATCGTGCTCGACACCCTGACCAAGTGGCTGGCTCCCTTCCTGTGCTTCACCGCCGAGCAGGCGTGGCTGGCCCGGCACCCGTCCGACGACGGCTCGGTCCATCTGGAGCTGTTCCCCGAAATCCCGGCGGAATGGCGCGACGAGGCCCTGGCCGCCAAGTGGGCCAAGGTCCGCGAGGTGCGCAAGGTGGTCACCGGCGCGCTGGAGATCGAGCGGCGCGAGAAGCGCATCGGCTCGAGCCTGCAGGCCAGCCCGCGTCTGACCGTGTCCTCGGACATCCACGAGCTGCTCACCGGCCTGGACATGGCGGAGATCTGCATCACCTCGGGCATCCGCGTCATCGACGGTCTGTCGGCCGAGGGCGAATTCCAGTTGCCCGACGTGCCCGGCGTGTCGGTGTCGCCCAATCCGGCCGAGGGCGAGAAGTGCCAGCGCTGCTGGAAGGTGCTGCACGAGGTGGGAACCGCCAGGCACGAGGGCGTCTGCCACCGGTGCTCCGACGCGGTGGAGGCGGGCTGAGGTGGTCCTGTCCAACGCGCTGCCCCGGGGGCTTTCCATCGCCTGCCTGATCATCGGGCTCGACCAGTTGTCCAAGTACTGGATCGTCGAGAAGGTGATGCGCCCCGAAGGGGTGGACGGCACTCCGTTCCATTCCGCCACCCGCATCGAGGTGCTGCCGTTCTTCGATCTGGTGATGGCCTGGAACCGGGGAGTCAGTTTCGGCATCGGCAATACCGGCGGCGAGTGGAACGCCTTGATCCTCTCGGCGCTCGCCATGGCGATCTGCGCCGGAATGACCTTCTGGCTGGCCAAGGCAGAGACCCTGCTGGTCCAGGTGGCGCTGGGCGGCATCATCGGCGGCGCCTTGGGCAACGTCATCGACCGGGCGCGATTCGGGGCGGTGGCCGACTTCCTCGACGTCCATGTGGCGGGCTATCACTGGCCGGCCTTCAATGTGGCGGATTCGGCCATTACGGTGGGTGCGGTTTTTCTCATCGTCGACTCCTTGTTTGCCGGCCGCGATTCGGCTAAGAATTAGGACCATGAAGACCAATCGCCCCACCGTCCGTCTGATCGCCCTGGCCGCCCTGCTGGCGCCGGTGGCGTTGTCCGCCTGTACCGACGTCAAGCGCTCGCTTGGCTACGAGAAGCAGCCGCCGGACGAGTTCCAGGTGGTGCAGCGTGCGCCGCTCTCCATGCCGCCGGAATTCACCCTGCGGCCGCCGCAGCCGGGGGCCACCCGGCCGCAGGAAGGCACGACCCGGGATCAGGCCCGCCAGGTTCTGGTGGGGGGCCGGACCGCCACTCCCATCTCGACCGACGGCCGCACCTCCGGCGACGTCGCCATGATGAAGCGGGTCGGCGCCGATTCCATCCAGCCCGAGGTCCGCGTCCTGGTGAACAAGGAAAACCAGGCCCTGGCCGACGCGGACAAGAGCTTCCAGGAACGCATCATGTTCTGGCGCAAGGCCGAGCCCCCGGGCGCCGCCGTCGACGCCTCCAAGGAGACCCAGCGTCTGCGCGAGAATCAGGCGCTCGGCAAGTCGGTGTCCGAAGGCGAGACCCCGCAGATTCAGCGCCGCAAGAAGGCCTGGCTGGAAGGCGTCTTCAACTAATCGCCCGGCCTGCGCGGGTGTCCCGCCCGTCCTTCCGTCATGACGGTTTGTTCAGGTTGCTTGCCAAGCCCGGCATTGCGGCCCATATCCCCCGCGTCTGATTATCAGGAGGCCCGATGAGCCCCATCCGTTCGTGCGCGCTGTTGCTGGCCGCGCTGCTGGCCGCCGTTCCGGCGTGGGCCGGAGTGTTCGACCCGGCCACCTTCACCTTGTCCAACGGCATGCGGGTGGTGGTGATTTCCAACCACCGGGTGCCCATCGTCAGCCATATGGTCTGGTACAAGGTGGGGGCCGCCGACGAGGAGCCGGGCAAGAGCGGCATCGCCCATCTGCTGGAACACCTGATGTTCAAGGGCACGCCCAGCATTCCCCCCGGCGAGTTCTCCAAGATCGTCGCCCGCAACGGCGGCCGCGACAACGCCTTCACCTCGTCGGACTATACCGGCTATTACCAGAACGTCGCCGCCGACAAGCTGGAACTGGTGATGCGCATGGAGGCCGACCGCATGCGCAACCTGGTGCTCGACGAGGCCAATTTCCGCACCGAGCTGGACGTGGTCCTTGAGGAGCGCCGCTCGCGCACCGACAACAATCCCGCCGCCCTGCTGTCCGAGCAGATGGAGGCGGCGCTTTATCTCAACTCGCCCTATCGCCGGCCGGTCATCGGCTGGCCCGACGAGATCGCCGCGCTCTCCCTCGATGATGCGCTGGCCTTCTATCGCCGCTGGTACGCTCCCAACAACGCCATCCTGGTGGTGGCCGGCGACGTGACGCCCGAGACGGTGCGTCCCCTGGCCGAGAAATATTACGGCACCATCGCCCGCGCCGACACGCCGCCGCGCGCCCGCACCGAGGAGCCGCCCCACCGGGCCGAGCGCCGCGTCGTCCTGAAGGACGGGCGGGTGGCCCAGCCGTCGTGGAGCCGCCTCTACCTCGCTCCCAGTCTGGGGGCGGGGGCGCGCGACATGGCCTATCCGCTGGAGGTGCTGGCCGATCTGGTGGGCGGTGGCGCCACCGCCCGGCTCTACCGTTCCCTGGTGGTGGAAAAGGGGGCCGCCGCCGCCATCAGCGCCTATTACGATCCGGTGGCGGTGGGGCGGACCACCTTCCGGGTGGCGGCGACGCCGCGTCCCGGCGTGCCGCTGGACAAGCTGGAGGGGCTGATCGAGCAGGAATTGGCCCGCATCGTCAAGGAGGGCTTCACCGCCGATGAGATCGAACGCGCCAAGGCCCGTCTGCGGGCCGGCGCCGCCTATGGCCGCGATTCGCTCCATACCGGGGCGCAGACCCTGGGCCAAGCCCTGGCCTCGGGCGTCTCGGTCGAGGAGGTGGAATCCTGGCCCGAACATATCGCCGCCGTGACGCCGGATCAGGTGGCCAAGGCCGCCGCCGCCGTGTTCAACCCGGTCTCCTCGGTGACGGGGCTGCTGCTGCCCGATCCCGCCGCCGCCAAGCCGGGGCAGGCCCGCACCGTGATGCCGCTGTCGGCTCCGACCAAGGGAGTGCATTGAGATGCTGACGATTCCTGTCCTCCCGAGCGCGGGCGAGGGATCTCCGTCCGGCACGATGAAGCCCGGTCGGAAAAGTCGGGTCGGACTGAGATTCCTCCTTCCGGTGGTCGTCGGAATGACCGCCAGGATTGCCGGACTTGTCGGCCTGCTGCTGTTCACTCTTCCCGCCGGGGCGGTGACCGTGGAGAAGGTAACCAGCCCCAAGGGTATCGAGGCTTGGCTGGTTCGCGATCACTCCAACCCGATCATCGCCATGGAAATCGCCTTCAAGGGCGGTGCCGCCCATGACCCGGCCCCCAAGTCGGGGCTGGCCGGCATGATGGCCGCCCTGCTGGACGAAGGCGCCGGTCCCTACGATTCCCAGGCGTTCCAGCAGGTGCTCAAGGACAAGGTCATCACGCTGGGCTTCAATGCCGGCCGCGATTCCTTCGCCGGGCATCTGAAAACCCTGTCCGAGAACCGCGACACCGCCTTCGACCTGTTCCGGCTGTCGCTGACCCAGCCGCGCTTCGACAAGGAGCCGGTGGAGCGTATCCGCGGCCAGTTGCTGGCCGGGCTGATGCGGGAAAGCCAGGACCCCAATTCCCAGGCCTCGCGCCGGCTGTTCGAGACCACTTTTGCCGGGCATCCCTATGCCCGCTCGCCGCGCGGCACCATCGAGACGGTCAAGGCCATCCAGGCGGCCGATTTGCGGGCCCTGCTCCGGGCGCAACTGACCCGCGACCGGCTGGTGGTCGGCGTGGTGGGCGACATCACGCCGGAGGAGTTGGCCCGCCGCCTCGACGAGCTGTTCGGTGCCCTGCCGGCCGCCAGCGGGCTGGGCGATATTCCCGATGTGGCGGCCCGGCCGCCGGCCGGGCTGACGGTGATCCCCAAGGACAATCCCCAGACTTCGGCCCTGTTCGTGCTGCCCGGCCTGCGCCGCGACGATCCCGACTGGTACGCCGCCTATGTGGTGAACTACATCCTGGGCGGCGGCGGCTTCTCGTCCCGCCTGACCGAGGAGGTACGGGAAAAGCGCGGCCTGGCCTATTCCGTGACCTCGTATCTGTCGCCCTATGCCCATGCCGGGCTGGTCGTCGGATCGGTGGCTACCGAGAACTCGCGCTTCCCCGAAAGCGTCCGCCTGATCAAGGAGGAGTTCCGCCGCATGCACGACGAGGGACCGAGCGAGAAGGAACTGGCCGACGCCAAGACCTATCTCAACGGCTCGTTCCCGCTGTCCCAGGATTCCACCACCGCCATCGCCGGGCTGCTGGTCCAGATGCAGGTGGACCGCCTGGGGATCGATTTCCTCGACCGGCGGGCGGGGCTGATCGAGGCGGTGACCCTGGACGATGCCCGCCGCGCCGCCGGACGGCTGCTCGACGTGAATGGGTTGTCGTTCGTGGCGGTGGGAAAGCCGGCGCAGTAGGAGAAGCGGGCGGGACGCCCGCGCTCCGCGGCCGGGTTTGGAGCGCGGGCGTCCCGCCCATGGCTAATTCGGAGCGCGGGCGTCCCGCCCATGGCTAATTCGGAGCGCGGGCGTCCCGCCCGCAGGCCCCCTACTTCGTCTTGGTCAACTGGTCGATCTGCTTTTGCAGGGCCGAGACGCTGGCCTGCAGGTCCTCGACCTTGGGCGAGGAGCCGTCGGCGCCCTGGGGATAGAACGGCGAGAACATCTTCATGGCGCTTTCCATGAAAGCCATGTTCTTCTTGCCCATGTCCTCGAACGGGCCGAAGGGGAACATCCCTTCCAGGGCATTGCGCATGTAGTCGCGCATCTGCTGCTCGTTGTGGGAAAACGCCTGCATGGAATATTCCAGGTAGCGCGGCACCAGGCCGCCCAGGGAATCGCCGTAAAAGCCGATCAACTGGCGCAGGAAGCTGATGGGCAGCAGGTTCTGCCCGCCCTTGGACTCTTCCTCGACGATGATCTGGGTCAGAACCGAGCGGGTGATATCCTCGCCCGTCTTGGCGTCATAGACCACGAAGTCGTCGCCGTCCTTCACCATCTGCGACAGGTGGTCCAGGGTGACGTAGCTGCTGGTCGCCGTGTTGTACAGGCGACGGTTGGCGTACTTCTTGATCGTGATCGGGGCCTTGGCGGAGGTCTGGGGCTCTGACATCTGCGTTTTCGTCTCGATTCTGTCGGGCGGGCGTCATTACCCGCTGCATTGCACCAATAGTAACAGAATTTTACGCGGCGCGTCGATTGGCAACAATTTTCTTTCGCAGCGATCGCATGGTCCCGGTCCATATGGTCAAGGGAGGGCGCCTGGGCTATTATCCGGGCATGTCAGATGGGCCGCCCGATTTCAAGGCGCTCGCGCGCCGTTACCTCGATCTGTGGCAGGAGCAGGTGGCGGCCGTGGCCGCCGACCCCGCCCTCGCCGAGGCCGTCGCCCGCGGCGTCGCCATGATGACGCAAAGTGCCGCCGCGGTGGCCCAGGCCACCGGGCTGAAGGTGAACCAACCGGATGGTGGGCCGAAAGCAGATGAGCGGACAGAGCAGCCCAATGCCGAGAACGGGGCCGCGCCCCCTGCCGCTGCATCTCATGACCCACGCCTCGACCCTGATGAGCTCGCGCGCCGCGTTGCCGCACTTGAAGGACGGGTCGCTCGGCTGGAGGCCGCCCTTGGCGGACGCGGGGGCGAGCCTGGAGCAAAGCCTCGCCGAGGCCGGACCCGACGCCTGGACCCGGCTTGACGAGGCGGTCGCCGCCGAGGCGGTGCTGCGTCACGATGCCTTTCTCGCCGGCATAGAGGCCTATCGCCACCATCCCTACCGCCGCGCCCTGGCCCCGGCCCCGGAAGTCTGGCGCCAGGGGACCACCTCGTTGCGCGACTACCGGCTGCCGGAATGCGGCGATGCGCCGCCGGTACTGGTGGTGCCTTCGCTGATCAACCGCGCCTATATCCTCGACCTCACGGAAAAGCGCAGCCTCATGCGCTACCTCGCCGCCAAGGGGCTGGCGCCGTTTCTGGTGGACTGGGACGCGCCGGGCGAGGCCGAGAAGAATTTCACCCTGACCGACTACATCGCCGGGCGGCTGGAGGCGGCGCTGGACGAGGTGGTGCGGCTGACGGGGCGCAAGGCGGCGGTGGTGGGTTATTGCATGGGCGGGCTGCTGGCCCTGGCCCTGGCCCAGCGCCGTCCCGACGCGGTGTCGGGGCTGGTGCTGCTGGCCACCCCCTTCGACTTCGTCACCGGGCGCGAGGCCAACGCCGTGCTGATGAAGGCCCTGGCCCAGCCCATGGGCGGCCTGATCGACGGCGTGGGCGAGGTGCCGGTGGATATGCTGCAGGCCATGTTCGCCGGCCTGGACCCCGGCCTTGCCGCGCGCAAGTTCACGGCTTTTGCCCGTTTGAAGCGCAGAAGCGCCAGGGCCAGGGATTTCGTGGCGCTGGAGGATTGGGCCAATGACGGCGTTCCCCTGGCCGGACCGGTGGCGCGGGAATGCCTGTTCGGCTGGTACGGGGAAAACGATCCCGTCGAGGGGCGGTGGTGTATCGAAGGCAGGCCTGTCAACCCTGAGAGTGTTACAGTTCCCACCCTGGTCATGATCCCCCGGCGCGACAGGATTGTGCCGCCCGCTTCCGCTTTACCATTGTGGGAACGCATCCCAAGTGCCAAGCTGATGCGGTTGGCCGGTGGGCATGTGGGCATGCTGACCGGACCGCGCGCCAAGACCGAGGTCTATGGCCCGCTCATGCGTTGGCTGCACCGCAGGGCAGGCCCATAGGCCGGTTGCATAAGGGGTGACCGAAGCGCTATGACAGCGGAGGGAGACATTTTTCTGGAATAATGCCAGAAACGCCCCTCTCTCGAGCAGTTCTGCCTCTGAGCGGCCCCAATACCCACCTTAGGAGACTCCAAGCTCATGACCGACATTGTTATCGCCGCCGCCACCCGCACCGCCATCGGCTCGTTCTCGGGCTCGCTTTCCGGGCTGTCGGGCCAGGCGCTGGGCTCCATCGTCATCAAGGCCGCGCTGGAGCGCGCCAAGGTCGACGCCGCCGATGTCTCCGAGGTGATCATGGGGCACATCCTGACCGCCGGTCAGGGCATGAACACCGCCCGCCAGGCGGCGCTGAACGCCGGCCTGTCCATCGATTCCACCGCCATGACCATCAACCAGGTCTGTGGTTCGGGCCTGCGCGCCGTGGCGCTGGGCATGCAGGCCATCCTGGCCGGTGATTCCACCATCGTGGTGGCCGGCGGCCAGGAGAGCATGTCCAACTCGCAGCATGCCGGCTACCTGCGCTCGGGCGTCAAGATGGGCCCCATGGGCTTCGTCGACACCATGATCAACGACGGCCTGACCGACGTGTTCAACTCCTACCACATGGGCATCACCGCCGAGAACGTGGCCAAGGAGAACGGCATCACCCGCGAGATGCAGGACGAGTTCGCCGTGGCCTCCCAGAACAAGGCCGAGGCCGCCATCAAGGCCGGCCGCTTCAAGGACGAGATCACTCCCGTCACCATCACGGTGAAGAAGGAAGAGAAGCTTTTCGACACCGACGAGTTCGTGCGCATGGGCGCCACCCTGGATTCCCTGGCCAAGCTGCGTCCCGCCTTCGCCAAGGACGGCACGGTGACCGCCGGCAACGCCTCGGGCATCAATGACGGCGCCGCCGCCCTGGTGCTGATGACCGCCGCCGAAGCCGCCAAGCGCGGCATCACGCCCCTGGCCCGCATCGCCGGCTGGGCCACCGCCGGCGTCGACCCCAAGATCATGGGCATCGGCCCGGTCCCGGCCTCGCAGAAGGCCCTGGCCAAGGCCGGCTGGAAGCATGCCGATCTCGATCTGATCGAAGCCAACGAGGCGTTCGCCGCCCAGGCCCTGGCCGTCAACAAGCAGATGGGCTGGGATACCTCCAAGGTCAACGTCAACGGCGGCGCCATCGCGCTGGGTCACCCCATCGGCGCCTCGGGCGCCCGCGTGCTGGTCAGCCTGATCCACGAGATGGCCAAGCGCGGCGGCAAGAAGGGCCTTGCCACCCTGTGCATCGGTGGCGGCATGGGCATCGCGCTGTGCATCGAGCGTTGATCGGCTGAGGTTTTGAAAAAAGGGGAGCCGCGTCCACCCGGCGGCTCCCCGGTTTTTTCACAGGGTGGGAATACAGATCGGACACGCCGGAGCATACCGGCAGCAAAGATCCGACCGGAGACACAGTGATAAGAGGAGAAGTCCATGGGTCGTTTAGCAATTGTGACCGGCGGCACCCGCGGCATCGGCCGCGAGATTTCGGTGACCCTGAAGAAGGCCGGCTACAAGGTGGTGGCCAATTACGGCGGCAATGACGAGGCGGCTGCCAAGTTCACCGCCGAGACCGGCATCGCTTCCATGAAGTGGGATGTCGGCAGCTATCCGGCCTGCGAGGCCGCCATCGCCAAGATCGTCACCGAGCATGGCCCCGTCGAGATCATCGTCAACAACGCCGGCATCACCCGTGACGCCACCCTGCACCGCATGAGCTACCAGATGTGGGAGGAGGTCATCCACACCAACCTGACCTCCTGCTTCAACATGGCCCGCCTGACCATCGATTCCATGCGCGAGCGGGGCTTCGGCCGCATCGTCAACATCGGCTCCATCAACGGCCAGGCCGGCCAGTACGGCCAGGTGAACTATGCCGCCGCCAAGTCGGGCATCCACGGCTTCACCAAGGCCCTGGCCCAGGAAGGCGCCGCCAAGAACATCACCGTCAACGCCATCGCGCCCGGCTATGTGGACACCGACATGGTCCGCGCCGTGCCGCCGGCGGTGCTGGAGAAGATCATCGCCAAGATCCCGGTGGGCCGCCTGGGCCGTGCCGAGGATATCGCGCGCTGCGTCATGTTCCTGATCGCCGACGAGGCCGATTTCATCACCGGCTCGACCCTGTCGGTCAACGGCGGCCAGCATATGTATTGATCAACTTTCGTTTCAGAAGAAATGAAAGGGCCCCCATCCTTCGGGATGGGGGCTTTTTTTATTCTATCCGAAGGTATGACCTTGATGTTCGTCATCTCGGTGCGGTCTTTGCCAAAGAGTTGGCTTGACCATAGTCACGCACAATATTTTCAAGATGTAAGATTCGGTTGATTTTCGTCACCCTCTGCATGTTGCATACTGCCGATGGTATTCCCATACTCATGTTAGGGGAATTTGGGCTACCATGAGATTGGGTTATGAGCAGTTCGAGCGGCAGGCCGCCGGTTTCCGGGGAAAGTGCATCGGCGGGGGTAACTTGCGCCGGCGAGGGGCGCGGCTGCTACGATGTGGCGGCGGTGGTGTCGGGCGTGCTGGAGCGGCTGCTGCGTGAAACATCCCGTGACGGAATGGTGCGCGTCGAGGACGCCATCAAGATTCTCAAGCTGGTGGGGCGCGGCACCTACGAGCTGGACGTCGCCTTCGATTCCCAGGAAAAGGCCTGCCGCCTGAAGTTCCAGCCGGGCCGGGGCAAGGCGACCAGCCGCGACAATCCCTTCCGCCGGCTGATGGTCCGCCCGTTCGAGACCCTGTTGTCCGGCGAGCCGCCGGCTTATCCCCGTCCTTTCCTGACCAATTATTTCGAGGTGCTGGAGGCGGCGTGCGGCGACAAGTACGCCGAATACGACCGCCACAGCCGCGCCATCTTGCAGAACCTGCTGGTGGTTCACGGCCATAATCTGGTGTGGGACACCTTCTACGCCGAGACCCGTACCGCCCAGGTTCTGGCCCACGCGCTGCGCCGCCTGCTGCGCTTCCTCGAGACGCCGCCCGGCCAGTGGGTCTGGGTGCAGGCCATGAGCAAGCCCAGCCCCACCGGGGCGCGGCCCAGCGCCGAGCAGACCGACCGCATCCGCGACACGCTGCAGCACACCCTGCGCGGCTTCGACCTCGGCCCGGCGGCCACCGCGCGGCAAGAGGGGAGGGCATGATGGCCTCGGCGGCTCCCTCCAATCCCGACATGGCCGGCCAGTCCCGCAAGATCCTGGTGGCGGTGGTGGATGCCCATCCCGGCCATCGCAAGCAGGTGGCCTCGGCCCTGACGTCGTTCTATCAGGTGGCCGCCTTCGAGCAGTTCGACGTCGCCATCGAGACCCTGGCCAAGACGCCGCCCTGCGTGGTGCTGCTGGACGAGAAGACGTTGCCGCGCCTGGGGGGCGACCCCATCGCGCTGACCCGCAAGCTGCTGAAGGGCGTGCCGATCATCCGCACCATGGCGCGCCCGCCGTCGCAACTGGGCAGCGCCGCCTTCGACACCGACGCCTGCCTGGAAAAGCCCTATCGCCGCTCGACCCTGATCAAGACCATCTCCGGCCTGGTCAACAAGTCGGTCGAGGTGGGGTGGGACAACCTGGCTCCGCAATACAAGGAATCGCTGCGCCGCACGGTGGACAGCTTCAACAACATCTCGGACCTGATCGACAAGGGCGAGCCCCTGGTCTACCAGGAGATCACCGAGGCCTGCGGTCCCCTGGTGGACGCGGTCAGCAACCACGATTTCAAGGTGATCCTCAACGGGGTCAAGGGCCACGACAACTATTCCTACGTCCATTCGCTCAGGGTGGCGACCCTGCTGTCGCTGTTCGGCCACACCATCGGCCTGAAGGGCGACGACCTCAGCCTGCTGGCCAGCGGCGGACTGCTCCACGACATCGGCAAGATGACCATCCCGCACGAGGTGCTGAACAAGCCCGGCCGTCTGGACGACGGCGAACTGCAGGTGATGCGCAGCCACGTGCCGAAATCGGTGGATTACCTGAAGCTGTGCGAAAGCCTGCCCAAGGGCGTGCTGACCATCGCCGCCCAGCACCACGAGAAGCTGGACGGCCAGGGCTATCCCGGCGGCCTCAAGGGCTCGCAGCTCAACGAGCTGGCCCGCATGGCCTCCATCGTCGATATCTTCGGGGCGCTGACCGACCGCCGGGTCTACAAGGAGCCCATGTCGCCGGAGGACGCGCTGACCCTGATGAGCGACCGCATGGGCGCAGAGATCGATCAGTCCCTGCTGGCCCTGTTCCGCGCCATGCTGCTGGATGCCGCGACGCCTTCGGCGTGACCGGGAAATCAGAAGCTGAAGGTCGCCTGGACGAAGGCGCTGCGCCCCGGTGCCCATTGCGGCCGGGTGGTGGGGCTTTGCGGCAGCGGGTTGACGTGCAGGTGGTAATGCTTGTCCAGCACGTTGGCGATGCCGGCGGTGATGGCGGCGCGATCGCCCAGCGCCGCGCCGGCGAACAGGTCGAACAGAGCCCAGCCCGCCGTGCGGCCCGCCGTGTCCTGGCCCGAGCCGGAACCGGCGGAGGCGTCGACGCGGTTCTGGGTGGCGGCGAAGCTGAGGCGCGCTCCCACCGATCCCACCGTATCGGGGGCCAGTTCGCGGCGATGCTCGATGACCATTTCGCCGTCCAGCGGCGGAATCTGGTAGAGCGGGCGTGAATCGGTGAGGTTCTCGCCCCGGGTCCAGGACAGCCGGGCCCGCGCGCCCCAGCTCTCCGACACCTGCCACCAGCCCTCCAGCCCGGTGCCGGCCATATAGGCCTCGACGTTGCGGTAGATGACTGCGCCGTCGCTTTTCAAGATGCCCGCCTGTCCCCGCGCCCGGTCGGCGGTGATGAAATCCTGTATCCGGTCGGCATAAAGGGTGGCCGCCAGCCGCCATGATCCCGTCGGGTTGCCCGGCGCGAAATTGCCCCGGAAACCGTCGCCGTCGTGCCGCGCCCCGACCTCGAAGCGGTGATGGGCCTCGGGGTTCAGTTGCGGATTGCCCACCTGGATCAGGGCGGTGGGGCCGGAATTGGCGTAGAAGCGCTCGCCGGCGTCGGGGCTGCGCACCGCGCGGCGCAAATCGGCGTGCAGGCGCCCCGCCTTGTCCTCGGTGTCATGGCTCAGCAGCAGCCGGCCGCTGACATTGAGGTTGGTGGGCCGCGAATCGTTGTTGTTGCCGTAATAGCTGTTCCACAATTGCTGCGGCGTGACCTGGAAGGACGAGGCTCCGCCGCCCGATACCGCCGGCAGGTTGCTGCGGTCGTTGGGGTCGGAATGGATGGCGTCCAGGCGCAGCGCGGCGGCCAGGCCGTCCTGCGGCGACAGCCTGGTGGCGGTGGCGAAGGTCAGGCCGGCCTGCTGCGTCTGGACATCGGGCATGCGGTGCACCGCCTCTCCCTGGGCGGGATACAGGGCGTCGATGTCGATGTTGTACTTCAGCAGGCTGAAATCCGCCGTCACCGTGTTGCGGAAGGCGCCGGTGGTGAACTCGCCGCGCAGCGTGCCGCGGGTGGTGGTCCACAGGCCGTTGTACTTGAGGCCCAGGCTGCTCCGGTCGCGCAAGGTGACGTTGTCGGCGTCGTAGCTCAGCGCGTCGAAGACCAGTCCGGCCTCGACCCGTCCCACCTTGGAGTCCTGCGGCGCATGCTCGAACACCGTCGAGGCGAGGTAGCGGTCCAGGCGGGTGGCGTCGATGCCGTAATTGGGAATGCGATGGTTGTTGAAGGCGTCGCGCATGACGAAGCCGGACAGGCGGCTCTTGGGGGCGGGCCGCCAGTTGGCCGCCAGTTGGGTGTTGACGCGGTCATAGCCGTAATTCACCCGCTGGCCGGCGCCGTCCTCGTAGGGCTTGACGTGGTCGTGGCGCGCTCCGCCCCACACCGTCGTGTCGCCGACCTCCATGTTGGCCAGCCCGGCCTGGGTCGACACGGCGCCGTTGCCCTGCAGGCCGCCGGTCAGCGCGACGTTGCGGGCCGCCGCCACCGCCCGGCGCTGGGCGAAGAACTCGGTCGGCCAGGAGGTCTTGGCCGGCATCAGCGGCTCGGCCACCGGCAGGTCGCCGAGCAGCATGGTCGGCGGCACGTCCTGGCCGGCGTGACGCGGCATGTAGCGGGTATCGATGAACGACTGGTCGGGCAGCAGCTTGGGCTGCTCGGCGGCATCCGCCTTTTCGGCAAGCGTCAGCAATGCCGCCAGCAGCGACAGATTGCGTAGAAACGGCAGATTTTGAGCATGCCCCCATGTCATGGATATAGAACTAATCGGTCAGGGCGGTCAAAGGCAAGCCAATCCGGCCGCAACCATTGCACTCAGCCGAACTTCGGTGTACCGGTTTGAAGTGGCGAGGAGGGGAGGCGACGCGGCCATGCGTTTGATGGGGGCGGGGGGACTCGCGCTGGCCTTGGTCATGGCGCTCGTGGCGATGCTCGCCTCCGGGCTGCCGGCCGCCGCCGCCGTTCTGCTGTCGCCCCAGACGACGATGCAGCCGCTCGGCGGCCATTGGTCAGTGTTGCACGACCCTTCGGGTGCGCTCGACATCGACGATGTCTCCCGGTCCGAGGCGGCGGTCGGCTTCGCGCCCCTGGCCGGCGATCTGGCGGCGGGCTTCGATCGCGGCGCCTGGTGGCTGCGGACCGAGATCAGGCGCGGCCCCGACGCCCCTGCCGACTGGCTGCTGGAGGTGGAGCCCGCCTATCTGGACCAGGTCGGCCTATTCATCGAGGACGAGCGGGGAACGCTGCGGGCCTTCGCCGCCGGGGATCGCGCCGTCTTCGCCGCCCGCGCCCTGCCCTACCGTACCTTGGTCTTCCGCGTCCATCTGGCTGACGACCTGCCCCACCGCGTCTATCTGCGGGTCAAGTCCACCAGCACCGTCAGCGTGGCGGCACGGATCATGTCGCCCGAGGGGTTCGCGCTGAACGTCGCGCGGCGGGACCTGGCCCATGGCTTTGCCCATGGTGCCTCGATCATCATCATCCTGTTCGCCCTGGTCCAGTATGCCGCCGGTCGGGATCGGCTCTATCTCGGCTTTCTTGCCTATGCAATCCCGCTGGAGGCCATGTATCTGGCCCTCGGCGGCTTCGCCTCGCAATTCCTGTTTCCCGAAACGCCCCTGGCGGCCGACTATCTGCTCGGCGTCTCGGCCTGTCTGGCCATCGGCGGCGGCATCGTCTTCGCGGCGCGTCTTCTGGATTTCGAGCAGCACTTCCCGCGGATGGACCGCGTCTACCTCCTGGCCGGACGCGGCTGCCAGTGGGCCGCCCTGGCGGTGCCGCTCGGGTTCTATGGACAGGCGGCTCCGGTGGTTCAGTCGGTGGTCCTGCTCTCCTTCTTCGTCACCACCGCCCTTGCCGCGCGGCGGGCCCTGGCCGGCGACGCCATGGCCCGGTGGTATCTGGCGGCCTTCTTCATCCAGATCCTGGTCAACATGGTGGTGGTGGCGCGGACGCTGGGCCTGCTGGTCACGCCCATCGAGATGGATCTGGCCGCCCATTTCGCGGCCGGCGCCCATATGCTGCTGATCGGCTACGGCCTGGTGTGGCGGGGCGCCGGCATCGAGGCCGGCCGCCACCGAGCCCGGCAATTGCAACTGGAATCGGCCCACCAGATCGAGCGGGCCCTGGAGGAGCGGGTGCGGCTGCGTACCCAGGAACTGGCCGAATCCAACGCCACGCTGGCCCGGGAAATCACCGTGCGCCGCGCCGCCGAGGATCGCGTCAAGGAGCGCGAGACCCAGGTGCGGGCCATCCTCGACGCCGCGCCGTTCCCCATGGTGGTGTCGAGTTTTCCCGATGGCGGGATCCAGTACCTGAACGGCCCGGCCTCCGAGCTTCTGAACATTTCCGCCGAGGCGGCGATGGGGGCGCGCACCGTCGACTTCTATGTCGAGCCGGCCGAGCGCGGGGCCTTGATCTCCCAACTGCATCAGGACGGAGCCATCCTGGGGGTGGAGTTGCGGATCAGGCGGATGCCGCGCATGCAGCGCTGGGTGCTGCTGTCGGGCGTGCGGTTCAGCTATCGCGGTCAGGATTGTGTCCTGATCTGTCTCAACGACATCACCGCCCGCAAGCAGCTCGAGGACATGCTGCGCCTGTCCGGCCGCCGGGCCGAGGCGGCGCTGGAGGCCGAGCGCCAGGCCATGCGCGAGCAGCGCAATTTCCTGGCCATGGTTTCGCACGAATTCAGGGTGCCGCTGGCCATCATCGAGGCGGCGTCGCAATTGCTGGGCATCTACACCGGCCCCGACGAGGATGCGGGAGACGAGGTGGCGAAGATTCGTCGCGCCGTGCGGCGGATGTCCGAACTCATCGACGTCTGTCTGGCCGACGACCGCCTGGATGCCTCGGCCATGCAACTGCAGACCGACCATGTGGACGTGGCCCGCATGCTGGCCGACATCTGCGACGACAAGCGGCCCTTCGCCGGGCCGCGCGACCTGATCCTCGACGCCCCGGCGCCGGCCGGCCTGGAGGCCGATTCCACCTTGCTGCGCATCGCCTTCTCCAACCTGATCGACAACGCGCTGAAATTCTCGCCGCCCGATACCCCGGTGACCATCGGCGTGCGGGTCGAGGCCGACGCGATCAGGGTCCGGATCGCCGACCAGGGGCCGGGCATCGCCGTCGAGGAACAGCCGCGCATCTTCGAGAAGTTCTACCGCTCCACCAAATCGGATCGGGTGCGCGGCGCCGGCCTTGGCCTTTACATCGTCAAGCGCATCATGGACCTGCACGGCGCGGCAATTTCGGTGGACAGCCGACGGGGAATAGGGACAGCATTCGAGATATGGTTGTCGCGCGGACGACATGCTTAACCGAGCCGCGTAATACGTAAGCGCTAAATAACATGCATGGAAAGTATGGTGAAATTGTTGGTGAATTTGCTGCTTTTGGGGGGAGTCTATGATCAAGGTAATGGTCGTCGAGGACGATCCTGATCTTTGCGGGTCCATCTGCCGCTACCTCTCCCTGGTCGGCATGAACGTCCAGCGCGCCGGTTCGGGCGTGGAGATGGATACGCTTTTACAGGAATTCGTCCCCGATCTGCTGGTTCTCGACGTCAATCTTCCCGGCGAGGACGGTTTCTCCATCGCCGCCCGGCTGCGGTCCGCCAGCAAGGTGGGCATCATCATGCTGACCGCCCGCGGGCAGTTGGACGACCGGGTGCTGGGCCTGACCGCCGGTGCCGACGCCTATCTGGTCAAGCCGGTGCAGTTCCGCGAACTGGAAGCGGTGATCCACAGCCTGACCCGCCGCCTGAGCGAGCCGGTGGCCGAGGAAAAGCGCGAGGGCCGGGAAGAGGGCAACCAGACCTGGGGCTTCGATGCCGCCAGTTGGTCGCTGGTCACTCCCGCCGGCCACCGGGTGCCGCTGACCAATGCCGAATTCCGGGTGCTGCAGACCCTGACCCAGGAACCGGGCGCCTCGGTGGCGCGCGACGACATCGCCGCCGCCCTGGGCAAGAGCGTCGGCGGCTACGACGATCGCAGTATCGACGCGGTGATGGCCCGTCTGCGGCGCAAGGTCAATTCCGCCACCGGCGAGAACCTGCCGGTGCGCGCCGTCCGCTCGGTGGGCTATGTCTTCGCCGCGCCGGTCGAGGCCCGCGCCCGCCAAGCCGGATAGGATCATGGCCCGCACCATCGGTTCCCACGGCCCCCGCACCATGGAGGCCATCCGCAAGGCGGGCCTCAAGCTGATCTACGAGCATGGTTTCGAGGCCATGAGCCTGCGCCAGTTGGCCGCCGAGGTCGGTATCCAGGTGGGGTCGCTCTACAACCACATCAGCACCAAGGAAGACCTGCTCTACGACCTGATCCGCACCCATATGGACGAACTGTTCCTGCAGTTCGACGCGGCCATGGCGGCGGTGGACGGGCAGGGGGCCGAGGAACGCCTGCGCGTCTTCGTGACCTTCCACGTCACCTATCACATCGTGCGCAAGCGCGAGGTGTTCATCGGCGCCTCGGAACTGCGCTCGCTCGAACCCAACCATTACGAAGAGATCGTCACCCTGCGCCGGCGCTACGAACGCCGCCTGATCGACATCCTCAAGCAGGGCGAGGCGGCCGGGCTGTTCCGCTGCGGCGATACCCGCGTCGCCGCCTACGGCATCCTCAGCATGCTGACCGGCGTCTGCACCTGGTTCCGGCCCCACGGCCGGCTGAGCAAGGAACAGGTCATCACCATCTATTGCGATCAGGTGCTGGGCGGATTGATGGGGCCCCGTGAGCATTGAGCCCTTGCGCCTCGAAGTTCTGATCCGCGGCACCGGCGAGATCGCCTCGGCCATCGCCCACCATCTGGTGCGGAGCGGCTGTCGGGTGGCGCTGCAATCCTCCCGCCCGCCCATCGCCATCCGTCGCCGCATGGCCTTTTCCGACGCTTTCTTTCACGGCGAGATCGAGTTCGAGGGATTGCGGGCCCGCCGCCTCGACGATCCCGGCGTCATCGCCGAATCCTGGGCCGGCGGCGAGATTCCGCTGCTGGCCGTGGATTTCGCGGCGGCCATCGCCGCCCGGCCCTGGGCGGTGCTGGTGGATGCCCGCATGAACAAGCAGCAGGCGCCCGAGCCGCAACTGGGGCTGGCGCCGCTGGTGATCGGCCTGGGGCCGGGCTGCACCATCGGCGTCAATGTGGACGTGGCGGTGGAAACCTCGTGGGACCAGTTGGGGCGGGTGGTGCGCGACGGCTCGACCCTGAGGCTGGCGGGCGAGCCGCGCGCCGTGCTGGGCCAAGCCCGCTCCCGCTTCCGCTACGCCCCCGTCGCCGGGGTCTTGCGGGCCGAGGTGGCCATCGGCCAGCGGGTCCGGGCCGGCGAAGTGGTGGCCCGAATCGGCGACACGATGGTCGAGGCGCCGTTCGACGGCATCGTGCGCGGCCTGACCCATGATGGCGTTCCGGTGGAGCAGGGCAACAAGATCGCCGAGATCGATCCCCGTCCCGGCGAGGTCAAACTGGCGGGTATCGACGAACGCCCCCGCCGCATCGCCGAGGCGGTGGTGGCGATTGTGGGAAAAGGTCCGCCCGGCGCCTGAGGGCGGGATCAACCACCAAATCCCATCCCTCGGGATTTGGTTAGGCCCAAGGGGCCGCGCGCCTTATGGCGCGGGAGCCAAGCGCGCGGAGGCGCGCGCCCGGCGCCTGAGGGCGGGACAAACCACCAA